>JASLNR010000050.1 GCA_030745885.1 Candidatus Thalassarchaeaceae archaeon | reverse complement strand
TCCATCCCCTCTTCCCAGCGCTGCCTGACGGGAACCTCCTCCCGAAAGCCCCACCACAGCGTGAACATGCAGAATATCACTCCCAGCAGGAGGGTGCCCTGCATCTCGTCCTGCATGGAGTCAGCCGCTACGAAGCGTATTACCGGTTCACCGGTGGGAATCGCCCAGGTAATGGGATACTCCTCGTCGGAATAGGCTTGCGAGACGTCACTACGATCGCGGAGGGGGGTCCGCGAGAGTTCCTGGAGGGGGGCCATGTCGTCCTCGAGCTGTGCAAGCGCCGGCTCGACCAGAGCAAACTGCTCCGGACTCGAGAGGCCGTAGCGCAGGGAGGCTCTGGGGTAGTGCGGGGTCCCCCCCGACTCAGTCAGCCAAGGACGTTCGAAGTCGAGAGGCTCGGCAGATTGGATGAACTCCGCTGTGGTGCTCGGTAGGAGGGGCGGATATCCGCCGCTCTCGGGCACACCTCGGGTGAGGACGAATCCATAGAGGAACAGCACGCAGTCGCGGTCTTCCAACGAAGGAAGTCCGAGCGGGTCTTTGTCGCACCCCAATCCCCCGTCATCTGCCGATGGGTCCCAACCGGCCTCTGTGAATGGGGTGATATTCCAAGCCATTGCTGCCTTGGCAATGATCAATATTCCGTCTATTGCCCGAAGCTCGACCTCTCCTGTCGGCAAGCGCGAAATCTGGTCTGGGTCGCCGGGCCCGTGGGAATTCAAGTTGCTGCGCAACTCGCCGAGGGCCACGATCACCCTCGGGTTGGCCATGTCCCCCTCCACGAGAATGAACCCGGGCTCTCCCTCGTCGCTGAATCGCTCGTTGATCAATCCAATCCCGACTGCGAGATCCGAATCCGCCTCGAGGAAGTCCTCGACTTGAAAGTCGCCCTCAAGAGAGAGCATCAAGGGGCTTGCAATGAGCGTGATTAGGATGGCGAGTGCTGCGACTAATGGCCCAAATCGGGCCGAGCCCGTGGTTACGGATGCGAGCCAGGACTCGGGAATCATGTGGATGATTCCCTCGCGCTCCTCCTGCAGCTTGCCTCGGGACTCCATCCAGAGGTCTAGGTCTAGTCTGACCAATGGCACCCACAGCCCGGTGAGTATGAAAGCGGAGAGGACACCCAAACCAGCCTCGATTCCGAAAGATCGCAAGGCCGCTATGCTGGAGGTTAAATTGGCCATGAACGCCATGATCGTAGTCGAAGATGTCAGCAGGATGGCTCGACCCACCCTTCTGATCGATGTGTGAGCAGCCTGCTTCGGAGCCATCCCCGCGCGCCTCTCTTCCTTGTACCGGTGAAGTGCGTGAAGGCTGTCATCGATCCCGAGTGCGAGAACCAGGATGGGCAGGAGGTTAGAGAACTGGGAGCGGAAGATTATCTCCAACTCAAATTTCTGACCGAAAATCATAGCCCAACCTATCAGCCCCTGCATCCACAGCAGTGAGAGCACCAGCCCTACACACACTATCCCGACGTCGGATGCCCTTCGCAGGCTGAACCATAGCAGGAGTACGACCACCACAGCCATGATGGCTAGAAGGTATGCGCTAGAGAGCAGTTCTCGGTTGATCTCGACGTTGATGCTCTCTGCCAGCATCAACGTCACCACCTTGTCGTCGCTTGCCCGCAGCTCTTCCTCGAGAGCTAGGTATAGCCATTCTACTGAGCATGGGTCTTCTCCTGCCTCGGCACCCTCGCGGCACCCCTCAACGGTATTCAGCACTGGTTTGGTATCCAGATTTACGCCGTCCCACTTGTAGCCGAACTCAGAGCTGGAATTTAGCCACGAGAAACTCCACCCGTTATTCTGCATGGAGTGCCTATCGAAGTTTACGAGGAGCCACGCCGCCGAGGCGGACCAACGTCCCGGGCCCCACTGCTCGGAGGTTATTGTGCCGTTATCCTGCATCTTTCCGCCTATCGGGCCGATGACATCACTGGTCGGGTCAGATAGGAAGGCACGATCATTTGAGAGGAAGCGAAGGAAGGTACCGTCGCTGTTGTTTGCCATCCTGTGAGCGGCTAGGTCGATATGGGCTTGGGTTACCTCGGGGTCATCGAAGGAAAGGCACTCTAGGTCACCGCAGTCGCTCCAATTGGTTGGGGCCGGTGCCATCGTGAACGTCTGCGGGTCTATCCTAGGGTTTGTGAGAACGGAAGAACCTGACATGAAGGCCCTGAAGTCGGTAGCAAGATCTAGGGCGCCGATAGTCGGCACTCCAGTGATCTCAGAGGCAAGAGGGAGGTAGAACTCAGATATTTCGTGCTGCCGCATGATGGATGCCTTGGTGTCAATCTCCCTGAGCACGGTGAGGTTCAGGATTCCCCCGGACGGCTCTTCAAGACCCCATCCCTTTCCAGTGTAGCCGGCGATCATTGGGGCTTCTGAGCCAGCCTCGCCAAAGTGCTCGGAGTCTCGAACGAAAATCCCGAAGGCCCAAAGGTTGCCCGCAGCCGTGAACTCCTCCCTCAGGACCTCGTTGGCGTCGAGCTCAGGAGACTCGAGGCTGTATGATTCGACGTCTATGGGGGAGAAGGTAGCCAATAGTCCGGGAAGCATCAGCAGAGAGATGACGAGGACGATGAAATGGGTCTGACCGCTCCTCGGCACTAGAAAGTCCGCGACACGGGCGAAGTCCCTCATAGCGTGATTCCGAACGAGGGTGTATTTCACAGGTTGCGTATGCTCACAGGCCGCTGCCTCTCAGGCTCTCGAGCGCAGCTCTCTGGGACTTGCTGAGTTTATCTGGCTCGGCGAGTGTGAATTCGATGTCGAGTGCCCCCCCGGAGTGACCGTGGCCCTGCAGTCTCCTACGGTCGCCGATGCGAGTGCCCTCGGGCACCTCTATCTGCACCCTCTTCCCTGCAGGCGTCCTGATCCTGATATTTCCCCCTAGGAGCAGGGTGGTGATTGGAACGGGCACCTCCTGAATGAGCCTACCATCCTCCCAGCGTCGCCCCTCTTCGGCATCGAGCCTGAGCGAGATCAGCAGGTCTCCCGACTCCCCTTGGGGATGTTCGTGACCCATTCCCTTGAGACGCAGCATCTGCCCGTGTCCGGCGTCTGGCGGGACCTTTACCGTCAATGTGCTGCCCTTGGTTTGGACTCCTGTGCCGTTGCACGTCGAGCAGCGCTTGGAGGTCCCGAAGCTGGACCCCCTGCACTTGGCGCACCTCTTCATACGACGATGGCTGAATTTGACCTCGGTTCCGCTGACAGCCTGCTCTAGGGTGACGTCGAGCCCGGCCTCGATGTCGGCCCCTCGCGCCGCCTGCTCTGGCTGTGGTCTCTGCGGGGGAGGCTGCTCGAAACGGACACCAAAGTCAGGAGAAGAAGCAGAACCTCGACCGCCCATGAACTGGGAGAGGATGTCACCCAGATCGACCCCTGCGAATCCCCCGCCGAAGGGCGAGCTGCCTCGCCCGCCTCGAAACATCTCCTCCATGCGCCTGCGCTGGTCGTGCTCGCTGCGAGCTTCGGCGGTGCCGATAGCCTCGTAGGCGGCCTGTATCGCCTTGAAGCGCTCCTCGGCCGCCGCATCGTTGGGATTCCTGTCGGGGTGGTACTGTCGAGCAATCTTGCGGTACGCGCGCTTGATCTCGGCATCGGGAGCGTCCTTGGAGACCCCGAGCACGCGGTACGGGTCCTCGGCCATCGAATCTGTCTAACAGGACCGCGCCTTCAACCTGATGAGCGAAAGATGTGTCCGATGCGCTAATCACAGAGTCCGGATTCGGGATGCCATGGGTGTTGGTTGGGCTGTATTTCGCAATTACGTCGGCCATGCCAAAGAGATATACGGTGACATCACCGACTATCCCCGATTCTTTCTGATGCCTCCCTCAGCCTTGGTCGAGGCCAACGAGGATGGCAGCAACATCGTCACATTGCTGGCTCCTGACGAGCACATTGACCATGAGGTTGAGATGGTGATTCGGCTAGGAGGGAACCTCGAACCCACGGACATGTGCGTTGGCATCGACACGACCAACAGGACTCGGCAAAGCCTCGCCAAGGAGAAGGGTTGGCCATGGCTCGAGGGTAAGGGGTTCCGAGGCTCTGGGGTTCTTGGCACTTGGTCATCCTGGGACGACAGCGCAGTCGAAATCGGCCTCTCGCTGAATGGCGAGACCAAGCAGCAGGCATCAACCGAACTGATGATTCACTCGGTGAACTCGATAATGGGACACCTGAGGGAGTGGTACGATCTCTCCCCCGGCGACCTAGTATGGACGGGCACCCCGAAGGGCGTGGGCCCAATGAACAAGGGCGACCACATCGAGGCGTGGATGAAGAATTCGGACGGTGAAACGATCAGCGTGCTCAACGCAGTCTGCGAGTAGGACAAACATTCAGTATCACCGTCCTCGGCGTTGTGTCATGGACGGGGGCACACGGCGCATCACCGGAACCCAACTAATCGACCACGATGGCTATGTTCAGCAGGGCGACTTCCTGATACATCCAGACGGGACTGTGTCGCTCAGTAAGGGTGACGAGGATGTGGCCGAGAGCATCGACGGCTCAATGCGACTGGTCACGCGTTCCTTCCAGAACTGGCACACCCACCTCTCCATGGTCCTCAACAAGTCGATGGGCGAGGCTCTCCCGCTGATGGAATGGCTCGAGACCTCGATCTTTCCTGTCGAGAGGAACCTGACCGCCGAGTTCGTGGAGGCAGGCACGAGGGCAGCAGCCGCGGAGATGATCGCAACTGGCACCACCTTCGCATGCGACATGTACTACCATCCAGAAGTGGTCGGCCAGACGCTCGGGGAGAGCGGTGTTAGGGGCATCGTCTGCGGACCCATCACGGAATTTCCAACCCCCTCCTATCCCGGGGGCCCCGGACAGGCCCTCAGCATCATGGAGCGCCTGATCTCCGAGGGCTCGCCTCGCCCGGAGAGGATCGATTACGGCATCGGAACCCACTCTGTCTACACATGCTCCGAGGAGACTCTGAAAAGGGCCTCCGAGATCTCCCGAAATACCGGATGCACCCTGAGCATCCATACCTCGGAGACTAGGAAGGAGGTGGCGGACTGCCATGCCGAGCACGGCATGTACCCGATCGAGTACCTCGACTCGATTGACTACTTCACGGAGGGCACGGTTTGCGCGCACTGCGGCTGGGTGACCAAGAGGGAGATGCGCATTCTCGCCGGCCATCAAGCCCACGCCGTCCACTGCCCCACCAGCAACCAGAAGCTGGCGTGCGGGGGCACGATGTCATATCCGGCGATGAGGGAGGCCGGCGTCGACGTTCGTCTGGGCACGGATGGTGCTGCGAGCAATAATTCTCTCGACATGCGCGGCGAGGCCAAGGCCGCCAGCCTGGTACAGCGTCACGACCACTGGGATGCCAGGATCCTCGATCCGACCGAGACATGGCAGCTTGCAACCAACGGCTCGACCGATTGGGTAACGTGGGACCTCGACGATATCAGGATGCGACCATGGGGCCGAGACGGTAGGCGACTCCTCGCCAACCTAATCTACTCCGGTGGCAGGGTTCTCGATGTCTTCGTCGACGGCGAGACGCTGCGACGGGATGGAATGACCCTTACCATAGACGAACACTCTGCTGCGAGAACGCTAGAGAATGTCGTCAAAGAGTACTACGCCGAACACTAAGACTCTGCGATATGAGTGCCGACCGGACCCTCATTTCGCCCTCAATGCACGCATCTCGAGCAGACCTATATGCATCAGCCAAGGAATCAACCATATGGCAAAATGTCACTAATCCTAGATATCAAGGAGTCACGCGGCTTCGGTCACGCGGAAACAGCACGACTTCGCGAACGTTCCCCGCTCCCGTTAGCACCATTAGCAGGCGGGCCACGCCAAGTCCCCAGCCAGCGTGAGGAGGGGCGCCATAGCGAAATCCGTCTGTATAGAATGTGAAGTCGGAGGGCTCGAGACCCATATCGCGCAGATTCTGCTCGAGCACGTCCACCCTGTGTTCGCGCTGGCCGCCGCTGGTCATCTCGTCACGCCCGTAGTTGAGGTCGAAGCCCCGACTCAACTGGCCTCCTGAGGAGCCCTCCTCCCCCTCCTTGTGGTGGATGTAGAATGGCTTCATCGACATCGGCCAGCGTGGGATGAAGTGGAATCCTGGATGCTGCGCGGCGATAATGTCGCAGTGATGGCTCTCGATGTCATCCCCCCACTCGATCTCGCCGCCGCCGGCCTTGACGATGCCTATCGCGTCGCAATATGAGACACGTGGGAACGGCAAGCTCGGGACCTCGACGGTGACGGGTTCCTTACCCTCACTGGTCCGGTACTCGTTTACCACGTCCATGAGGCTCTGGTCATTGGCCGCCACCTCGCTCCAGACGTGGCGGATCATCCTCTCCAGAACACCCATTACATCCTCGTCGTCCATCCACGCGCCCTCGACGTCGAAGGAGACGAATTCGTTGAGGTGGCGGTAGGTATCATGCTTCTCGGCTCGGAACGCTGGGCCGATCTCGAACACCCTCTCTAGTCCGCCGAGCACTGCGAGCTGCTTGTACAACTGGGGGCTCTGCGATAGATAGGCATCCGTGTCGAAATACCTCATCGGGAACAGGTTGGTGCCGCCCTCGGCTGCAGCGGCGATGATCTTCGGGGTGTTGATTTCTTGGAAGCCCTCGGAGATAAGGTGATCCCGCCCGTACTGGAGAACCTTGCCACGAAGTTGGAACATGGCGTTCACATGCGCACGACGCAAGTCGAGGTGGCGATTGTCCAGTCTGACATCGAGTCCCACGTGGACGTCGTCAGTCACACCCACTGGCAGCGGTGCAGCAGCATCGGCGAGGACACTCGCGGCTGTCACGTTAATCTCGTACTCCGGTGGAGGAACTGACTCACCCTCGGAGAGTTTGGGCGGGCGCTTCTGGGCCACGGCCCCAATGACTTGGATGGTCGACTCACGGGTTGCTGACTGAATTGCGTCGAACACCGACTTATCCATATTGTCTCGCTTCAGGAAGGCTTGGATCCTGCCAGTGCCATCACGCAGCATAAGGAAGCAGATAGCGCCCCGTCCTCGCACTGTCTCGGCATAGCCAGAAACGGTGACCTCGGAGCCGACCATTTCAGCCCCGTTGACCACTACTTGGCCGATAGTATGGGAGCGGTAGGCCGTAGACTTCCATCCGCTGCTGTCTCGCATGCTCTGCGGTACTGCATTCGGGTTATGAACGGTGCTCACTCTTCCTTGTGAGGGGCAACCTTTGCGGCAATGAGCAGGAAGGCGGTATGCCCCATAGGTTGGTTGCCCGGCCTCACTCCACCCTTGCTTGCCTTAACCCATCGACGCTCCACCACCTCTCCCGCCCATTCGATGACGAGGTCCCGCTCCTGGGCAGACTCCCATGACCTCTCGAGTTGAGATGTGGTCGGGCAGTAGCAGGCAAGTCTTCCGCCAGTTCGCAGCAATGGCACCACGGCTGGAATGACGCACCACGGCTCGGCCACGTCAATGATGGCGGCGTCGAGCGAGCCGCAGATGTCTGCGACCGCCTGGCCGATATCAGCCAAATCCCCGTCGATGAGATGCCAGTCCGGGAACGCGGGGAGAACCTCTGCCAAGCGCTCCATATTGGATTGGCCGACTTCTGCGTGTTCGGGTCTGGATTCGACCGATATCAGCGTTCCTTCCGAGCCGAGGACATTGGCTAGGTGCATGGCCAGGCCTGCCGAGCCATGACCGCCCTCTAGCACCCTCGAGCCCACCCCTATCCCCATCCAGGAGATGAGAAACCCGGAGTCCTTCGCACCGATTACCTGTGCCCTGCGGGCCATGTTCCGACGCGCCTCTGGAAGCGCGGGGTCGACGATGGTCAGGGACTTCTGCCCGACAGTGATCCTGTCGCCTATCGAATAACCTTCAAGGAGCTGCTCGGCATCGAACCTTCCCAGGCCCTTGACCTTGACCTCTCCGGGCGACCTTCGCAGCAGGTAGGCCCGACCGTCATCCTCCCTCAATGCGACCCATTCGCCCCCAACCTGCTCGCTCACGAGACAACGAGACTTCGGAGCACGTTTCAAGTCACTTAATCCCCAATAGTTGAATTCGCCCTTAAGGGCGAACAGCATGACTATACATGGCCTCCCTTCTGAGTTATCGATGACCTCAGTCGTCAGACTGCTCTTTCAACCAGCGATTTGGACCTGCATCCTGCTTATCATGGCTCCCCTTTCTATGATGCTGATTAGTGAAAGCGAGCCTTCCGATAGGGCAGAACTTGATCAGATGCAGATGCCTCTCTATGCCATCAGTCCCGGTCACACGGTTTTCGGCGAGTACGTCGGCGCGCACTGGTGCCCACCTTGCATGGACAGCGCCTCCCCATCCCTCGCCAACCTCAAGTCATCCAACCCGGATGAGTTCACCTTCGTCTCGTTCTTCGAGTCTAGCGACGACGGCTGGCCGGACGACTCCCCAATCGGTCGCACCGATCACGTGATGTCGGGCTCGACGGGCTACCCGACCTTCTCCTTCGCCGACCAGCAGACAGGTCCCTGCTACAAGGTCGGTGCCTCCGGCACTAACTACTATGACCCCGATTTCACAGCTGGTGGCTGCATGAGTAGCGATTCGAGCGACTTCCTGCTCGAGATGTCCCTAGATTTGAACTCCACCACGGGGGAGGTCACTGTCACTCTTGAGTCGACTTACACCGGCCCCTCTTCCTCAGTCGACGCGTACCTCTACGGCGCTGTCACCGAGCGTGTCGGTGCAGACGCCTATGACAACGGCTTCAGGCCCCACCACAACTGGAGGGGCTGGCTGCTTAACGACGACGAGGACGGCTTCGCTCAGATGACTCTGTTCAAGGACGCGACGGCAGAGCGCTCCTGGACGGTGCCGCTGAATACTGTCAGGGCGGCAGCCGGGTATACCCAGTGGGAGAACTTTTGGCCGGTAATCGCCCTTATGGACGGCCCCCACACGTCCTACAACACGTTCTACGCGGCAGTTGACCCTGACATGGGCCCCCTAATCGATGTCGGAATCACCGAATTCGAGGTTGAGAACCAGAACCAGTTCCCAGGATTTACCCCCGGAGACATTCTGGATATCAGCTTGGAGATCAGGAACAACGGTGTCGACCCCTATGCAGAGGGGGGGCAGATTGGTGTGTACCTGATTAGTGGCTCTGACGAGGTCTACCTGGATGGCGAGTCGGTCGAGGACCTTGGCGTGGCTGGGACCCAGAGCCTCGACCTCGAGTTCGATACCTCCGAGCTGACGACGACCTCTTCCGGTGTCACTACCTTCAGGGCCATGCTGACCAACCTCGGTAGCGACAGGAACTCCACCAATAACCTCCTCGATGCCGTTGCACTGCACGACATGCCTCCCGTACCGGCACACCCCTCTGCCGTTGGAGCGACCTCCTTCGAAAGGGGCGATGCCGTCCAGTTCGAATCGACAGCCCTCGCTAACGATTTGGTTGACGACATGACGACGATGTCGCCGACGCTCCAGTACACCAAGTCGGGCATGACCGACTGGAGTGACAACTGGGTCACAAACTCCGAGCTGGTCGGTACCGGGGGCAACGCGGTTTACGTGCATACCCTGCAGACTCCTGCCACGGCGGACTCAGGGCACTATGACATCAGGATTCAGTGGCAGGACGCTGCCGGACAGCAGAGCGAATGGCTAGTCAATGAGGAGGCCTTCGAGCTGCAAAATGCCCTGCCTAGGGTCTTGGGCAGCAGCGACCCCGGTTTCGCTGGCTACCCCACGGTGAAGATTGACACGTTGGAGAGTATCTCGGTAGCTGGGCTCGTTCGAGATGCAGAGAGCCCCCTCTCGATGCTCGTGATCGACAGCGTCGACCCCGAGTTCAAGGGCTGGAACTCTGCTACGTCCGAGGTCTCCGTGCAATTCGACACAATCGAGACCGATCCACAAGGCAACCCCATCACTCAGGGGGTCTTCGTGTCGATTGATGATGGAGAGGATGTCAACCACGGAATGCTTCTGTTCAACGTCATCGAGAACGGGGCCCCTAGGTGGTCCCCAATTCCAACGCAGCCCATGTTTGAGGGCGGCTCTGCGAGTACAAGCCTGACGGAGTTCCTCAGCGATACTGACGATGACGGCAACCCGACATCCGTCGCCGGCCTCTCCCTCACTATTGTTTCCAACAGCGACGAGGATCTAGTTCAGGCTTCTATCAACGGCCATACCGTGTTCGTCTCCGCTGTCAATGAGGACTCATATGGGGTCGCAGAGATTACCGTCCGGGCCGATGACGGGGCCAAATCTTCGGACTCAACCGTCGTCTTCTTTGTCATCAACGTAAATGACCCGCCCACGATTTCTCTAGGCGGAATCGAGGCGCTGACCCTGAAGGCTAACCAGCCGACCTCCATTGACCTGGCTTCTCTGATGTCCGATATCGATGATCCAAATGACGAGATTTGGCTCTCTGCTACTACTTCCACCCCCGGCGCGTTGCATTACGACTACCTCAACGGTATCCTCGACATGGAATGGGCCGAACCGGGAACCCATGTCGTCACCCTCACGATGGCAGACCGACACGGTGATTGGAGCACGTCCGATATCGTTGTCACCGTTCTCGATAAGAAGGTGCTCACATGGCAATCCGATGATCAGGCTGGTGATCTTGAGGTTATTCTGGTTGACCCATATGTCGGCTTGGAGCCGACGGTGACCATACAGAACGTAGGCCCACTGGAACTCTCCGAGGTTAAGACGATGTGGACAGTATGCAACAGCATCGTGGGAATTTGCCACTCGGTAGGCACCTCTGATGACTTGGGCCCTTTCTCCGTTGTGCCAGTGAGCGGTAACGGCCTTGCGGTCGGTGACTACTTCACCCTGCATGTCGAGGCGGTCGATTCCGATGGCTGGGATAGGGCATCCGAGGATTTCCTCAAGATTACCGCGACTCAGGGTGCTCCCGATGCGGAGGACCCAGTTGACAAAGACGATGACCCCAATCAATTGGCAGATGATCTCACCGGGCAGTCCGAGACGGGCATCCTGACGCTGATCGGCTATGCGGCGATTGTGATTCTCTTCATTGGAATAGGCTCCTTCGCCGGGCTCTACCTGTCCCAGCGGAATCGTGGCACTGACCGCGCGAAGAAGACCTCCTATGGCAGGGGGGAAATTCACGACTTCGAGCTAGCCTCCGAGGATCCAGTGCCTGTGCCAGAACCGGCGCCCACCGTCCCCGCGCACCCCCCGATTCCCGAAGAGGGCCTCCCCCCTGGCTGGACCATCGAGCAATGGCAGTACTACGGTGAGGAGTACCTCAGCAGGAAGTAGAATCGGTGAATTCTGACCATCGACCCGACAGACGCACCTTCAAGAAGGTGCCATTGGCAGGAAAGACCCCGGGGGAGCGCTATGGCCGATGAGAAACCCGAAGGCCAAGTCGATGAGGTGGCCCCCGTCGACCCATTAGATTCTTGGGAGGACGGTGCCGCTTTCGGCGTCTCTGAGGACAAGGACCCACTATGCGAGGTGCCAGCCGAGGAATGGATCGAGGCCATCGACATAATTTCCACCGAGGAGGTCCCGATTCCCGAGAAATTGGTCGACCAAGTAATCGGCCAGGAAGCCGCCTCTATAGTCGTCAGGAAGGCCTCGGAGCAACGCCGACACATGATCATGGTCGGCGAGCCAGGGACTGGCAAGTCCATGCTTGCCCGCTCGATGACGGAGTTCCTGCCTACGGAGCAGTTGGAGGACATCCTCGTCTACCGCAACCTCGAGGACGAGAACGAGCCCAAAATCAGAACCGTACCCGCAGGGCGTGGCTCCAGGCTCATCGCCGAGAGGAGGGATCATGTGCGCCAGCAGCGCGAGCGAACCAACCGCACTCTTCTCTTCATCGCACTCGTGGTCGGGGCCGCGCTCCTCCTAGCCACTATTTCCACGGGGGAGATCCTGACCTTCATCTTCGGTTCGTTCATCCTCGTATTCGGCTACTTCTTCCTACGCACCCGGCTCACTGCCGGCGACGAGGCCAACATCCCAAAGCTTCTGATCAAGCACGAGAGGAGCGATGATCCTCCCTTCGTCGATGCCACTGGCAACCTAGCAGGCGCGCTCCTCGGAGACGTTCGCCACGACCCGTTTCAATCCGGTGCCGATCTGGCTACCCCTGCACACGAGCGGGTCGAGCCCGGGGCCGTGCACCGTGCTCACAAGGGAGTGCTTTACATCGACGAGATTCGCATGCTGAGGATGGAGGAGCAACAGGCGCTGCTGGTTGCCATGCAGGAGAAGGAACTCTCAATCAGTGGCCGTTCCGAGCGCTCTTCGGGAGCGCTGACCAAGTCGGAACCGGTCCCGACTGACTTCATCCTAGTCGCAGCTGGCAACCTAGACAGCGTCCAGAACATGCACCCGGCCCTGCGAAGCCGCATCCGCGGATATGGATACGAGGTCTACGTGAACACCGACATGAAGGACACCGAGCGCAACAGACGACGCCTGATCCGCTTTATAGCCCAAGAAGTCAGGAACGAGAAGACCAAGGACACTGGAAAACCAATCCCGCACTTCGACAAGAGCGCCATAGCCCTCATTCTGAAGGAGGCCCAGCGCAGAAGCGGTCGAAGGGGCAAACTATCACTCAGGCTCCGCGAGTTAGGCGGGCTTGTCAGGATAGCCGGCGACCTCGCCGCCGAAGAGGGCGCTCCACTTGCCCAATCCAAGCATGTCATCAGAGCCAGAATGATCGCAAAACCCCTCGAGCAGCAGGTCGCGGACCGATACCTAGAGCGCCAGTCAGAGTATGCCATGCTGGTCAACAGAGGGCATAGGGTCGGTCGAGTCAACGGCCTTGCTGTGCTCGGGGCCGATACCGGGTTGTCTGATTACTCCGGCGTAGTGCTCCCAGTAGAGGCGATGGTGACGCCCGCTCAGGGCAGGTCGGGACAAGTTATCGCTACTGGAGGCCTTTCCGACCTCGCCAAGGAGAGCGTGACCAATATCAGCGCCGTCGTGAAGAAGCTCACGGGCAAGGACATCAAGGACTACGACCTCCATGTCCAGTTCCCCGGTACTCACAACGTTGACGGCGACAGTGCTTCCATCACCATGGCCACCGCAATCATCAGCGCCTTCGAGGGCATCCCAATAGAGCAGAACCTTGCTATGACGGGTTCCTTGACGGTACGAGGCGAGGTCCTCCCTATCGGCGGGGTTTCGGCGAAGATAGAGGCCGCGGCAAAGTCGGGAATACGCAAGGTTGTCATCCCGAGATCAAACCTGAATGACGTCCTGATTGACGAGAAGTACGAAGAGCAGGTCGAGATCCTGACCGTTGACTCCCTAGACGAGGTCCTCGAGCACTCGCTCGTGGGCAAGGAGGAGAAGGTCAGCCTCGTTGACAGGCTTGCAAAGGTAATCGACACCATCTCATCTAGCACGGAGACGCAGACATCCGCATGATGCCCCCAATCCTTCATAGCCCCAATTGACCAGCGACACCGGGGCGTATGTCGGGAAGCGAGAGCTCGCCAATGAGGATAATCTTCCTCGTGGTCCTGGTCGATATGCTGGGACTCACGCTGGTGATTCCCTTCCTTACCTACTTTGTTCAGGACCTAGCCACGGCCGAAGGCATCACGGACATCGGAAGTCGCGACCTATGGGTCGGCGTGGTGATTGCCGTGTACTCTCTCGCACAGTTCATTTTCACCCCGATTCTCGGCTCTTTGAGCGATCGTGTCGGACGCCGCCCGGTCCTGATGTTCGGACTGCTCTCGAACACGATCTTCTTCGTGGTCTTCGGGCTCTCAGGGAGCCTTGCCATGGCGATCATTGCCCGGTTCCTCTCTGGCGCAGGCAATGGAAACATCGCTGTGACCCGAGCATACATCGGCGACACCAGTGAGCCTGAGATGGTCGCGAGGAGGATGGGAATGATCGGGGCCGCCTTCGGCCTCGGGTTCATGTTCGGCCCCTTCATCGGAGGCGTCCTCTCAGACCCCGCAAGCGGCATAGGCGGCGCTTTCGACACGGAGTTCTGGGCTCAGTACCCCTACCTCCTGCCCTGCCTCTTCTCCAGCGCAATGTCACTGATTGCGTTCTTCTTGGCATTCACCCAACTGCCTGAGAGCCTCTCGGCTGAGTCGAGGACCCGCTCGGATGCATCCCCCCTGGCTCGATTGGGGGGAATAGCGACTAGCCTCGGATCGGTACTGCGGCTGCCGACTGTCTCGATCCTCGTCGTTATCCATTTCCTCTTCCTGTTGGGTTTCACCATGATGCACGGCACGTTCATCCTGTTCACATCGATGCCATCGGAGAGTGGCGGCCTGGGGTGGAGCGAGATGGACAACGGCTGGATATTCGCTTTCATCGGCCTCATTGGCGTAGTAATCCAAGGTGTTCTAATCGGGCCTCTGACCGACCGTTTCAACCTGCATCAGCTGATGTTGGTCGGAACGCTGGTATGTGGGCTGGGGATAGCCAGCATACCCTACGCCCCGACTGAGGCTAGTTGGCTGATCTTTGGCTCCTGTGCCGGGATAGCCATTGGCAACGGATTATTCTCGCCAACCCAGACTTCGATGCTCACATTCGAGTCCAGGGCGGGCGGGCACGAGCTGGGTTTGGTGATGGGGGCGCAGGAGGGCTCAGGAGCACTAGCCCGTATCATCGGGCCGCTGTTCGCCGCCTATCTATGGTCTCAGACGGTCGAGGGCTCGGGCCTGTGGACCTACCACACCTGCTTCCGCATCGCTGGAATCGTCTTCTGCCTAGCATTTATTCTACAACTCAAGGTTCGCCCAAGCGGGGGCCCATCGGCTCAGGCAACGGGGGTGTGATGAATGCGTGTCCCAGCAGTCGTCGCTCATGGTGGTGCTGGGGCCGGCCCACACCGGCTCCCCAATATCGAGGCCGCCGTCAGCAGGGCGGCGGAGATCCTCGAAGCAGGCGGCAGCGCGGTCGAGGCCGCTGTCGAGGCTTGCGTGATCCTCGAGGATGACCCCGTCTTCAATGCCGGCACGGGTGCCGTGTTCAGAACCGATGGTTCGGTCTCACTGGATGCTTCAATCCATACCTCCGATGGCCGAATGGGCTTCGTGATCGCAATGAGCGACACGCCCAACCCAATTAGGGTTGCAGCCGACCTGCTGGACGAGGGCATCAACGGCCTCGCGGGCGATGGGGCCAGGTCCTGGGCCGACGACAGGGGCTTCGAGAAGGCTTCCGTCGAAGGCCGTCCACCCCACGACGAGGTCAGCGACACGGTTGGAGTTGTGACCAGAGACGCGACGGGTGCGATTGCCTGTGCCACCAGCACTGGTGGTTGCAGCAACCGACCACCCGGCAGGGTCGGCGACGTACCATTGCCCGGCTGTGGATTTTGGGTGCAAGAAGGCGTTGGCGTCGGAGCGACTGGCATCGGCGAGGCGATTACGAGATCTCTTCTGAGCTACCGCGTCGCTGACCGAATCAGCGGTGGCGCCGGGCTGGAGGATGCCATGAAATGGGCTCTCGATGAGATTGCCGAGGACGGCGCAGAGATCGGAATCATAGCCATGGGTCCCGCAGGCGAGGGACTGGGTACGTCCAACCGACCGAACATGCCGTGGGTCAGATGGACCGGTCAGTGATTGGGCGGTCCCGGCGTCCTCGGCGCCGGGTACAAGTGGGAACCGATTCGAACCACCGACCCATTGGCCGAGTGATCGGGGATGCGCTTAAGGAGGGCCCTCGGGTGGCAGCCTCGGAGATGGCACGGTGTCAGATTTGGACTCGCGCATACGGCAGATTGCGCAAGTGCTCGGGCAACTAGACAATAGCCAGGTTCCCCGCAACATCCGCTCCTCGTCCAAGGACGCAGTCGATAAGTGGCTGCTCAACGAGAACAAGGACATGGACGTCAGGCTGGGAATGACCGCTTCTATCCTCGATGAGATCTTCAACGACCCGAACCTGCCTGGGCACTACGGACCCTTCTGCCTGCAGATCCAGGCTGCTCTGGAGACGATGCTGAACGAAGTCAGCCGGTCTTGATTGGACGAATCCCAATCCGACACCCCCTTCAGGTTTCCCAATGTGATAGGATGATAAACGCTCAATGTCAGAACTTTTCCACATAGGGGGGCGTTCACATCGCGGCAACCAAGCGCTGGACAAACATCTCCTATGCCAACGTAGCCACTACATCCCCTGCTGCCCACCGAGCAGCATCAGACTGGGCTGATGCCCTAGCCAGAGGGGGGGCGGCCGAGTTCGGCGGCGATGCCGAGCAGAGCGCCCTATTGCCGCTTCGCAGAGCTACCTCCAGCCTTCTCTCCTGCGGCGTGGAAGACGTCTGCGTGGGATCGAGCGCGACTGCCCTCATGTCATCGATTGCGTGGGCAGTCGCCCCCTCCGAGGACTCGAACATCGTCTCGACGCAGGCCTCCTTCCCTTCTACCGTATACCCGTGGAGCAGGGCAGCAGAGTCCTCCGGGGCCGAAGTCCGCCTCGCTGCCCACGACGGGGACATGTACACCGACCCAAGCTCGATAATGTCCCTCATCAACGAGCAAACCGCTGTCATCGTGCTCTCTCACGTCGAGTACGTCAACGGTCAGCGCTACGACCTTGAATCATTCTCCAAGGCCGCGCAGGAGGTTGACGCGCTCCTCATCACGGATGCGACGCAGTCAATGGGAATGGTGCCGATCGATGCCCCGAATTCCGGGGTGGATGCCATGGTCGCCTCGGGATACAAGTGGCTGCGAGGCTCCTTCGGCGCAGCAGTCGGCTACGTCTCACCACGTCTCAGGGGGCTGAACCCCGGCTTAGTAGGCTTCCGCAGCCACACTGACATGTGGGACATGCGCCCAGACAGGGTGGTTCTGCCGCAGGATGCTAGCAGGTTCGAGTACACCACCCTGCACTTCGGTGCGGCCCTCGGACTTGCCGAGGCAATCAAGGAAATCGATGCCTTTGGCATTGATGAGGTCTGGGAGCACGACCTAGCCCTAGCAGACCTGATAGTCTCCGGAGCCAAGGGACTGGGCTTTGGCATCGCATCACCTACTAACGAGGCCGAGCGCAGCGCGATAGTCAGCCTGAGACCTCCCGAGGGTTTCGATAGCAATGCCTTGGCTTCCGCCCTACGAGATGATCAGGGTATCATCGTCAGCAGCCGCTCCGGCTTGATTCGTGTTTCCCCGCACATCGACAATGTTCCCGAGGACATAGCCCGACTAATCTCAGCACTCGGGAACGTGCTGCCATGAAAGGCCCGGATTAGGGAGCGACTCACACCTTTCTCTTCTCGGCGGCCTTCTTCCTCAGGCCGGTGTAACCGCATTTGCGGCAGGACTTGGGCTTGGAGCCACGATGCGTGGCCGAGCAGCGCATGCAAATCCACTTCTTGAGAAGCCTCGCTTCTGCTTCCGGATGCCTCTGTGCCATGCTGACCCGCCGACCTGAGAGCCCTTCATAACCACTTCCCACCAATCTGGGCCTCAAACGAATCGAATCGCGCCAAAGCATTCAAACACGTTGAGCCGTGTTACCGGACACGTTGCCTGCCAACGTAGTGCTCGGGGCCCAATGGGGGGACGAGGGCAAGGGCAAGGCCATAGACCAACTCGCTGCCCATTCGGACTGGGCCGTTCGGTTTCAGGGGGGTAACAATGCTGGCCACACCGTAGTGGTCGGCGACATCACCCTCAAGCTCCACCTGCTTCCTTCGGGAATCACCGCTACCAATTGCAATCTAGTGCTTGGGTGCGGCACGGTCGTGGACCCCTGGGTCCTTGATCAGGAGTTGGAGCAGTGGCATTCCATGACCGGGGAGCAACCAGAGGGCCAACGCCTCTTCATCAGCGAGCGCGCTGCCGTCATCCTCCCGTTTCACAGACTCTACGACGCGGCCGACACTTTGGTTGGTACCACCGGTCGCGGCATAGGTCCGGCCTATCGCGACCGCACGGAGCGAGTGGGCCTTCGCTTCGTCGACCTCCCGCACGTCGTAGACGATATCGAGGCGATCCAAGCCATTGCCGAGCGGATGAACAAGCAACTGGGTACCGTAGGGGTTGAGCAGACCATCGACCCCGAAAAGCTCCAGTCCGAGATATCTTGGGTCCTAGGCAGGTTCTCGGATGCAATCAGGCCCACGGGCCCCATGCTGGACGATGCCCTGAGGAGGGGCGAGAGGGTCCTGCTCGAAGGCGCTCAGGGGGTCATGCTTGATATTGACCAGGGGACCTATCCGTTCGTGACCTCTTCGATAACCAGCAGGGCAAACGCGACTCATGGGGCGGGCATCCACCCCGGGCACATCGAGCAGTGCTTCGGAATCTCGAAGGCATACACCACCAGAGTCGGAAACGGGCCATTCCCTACCGAGCTCTCCCTCGAGGAAGGACCGGGTAAGCAGATGTCTGAGATTGGTCATGAATTCGGCACCACCACCGGCCGTCCCAGAAGGACCGGATGGCTCGATCTGGTGGCTCTCATGGAGGGTCAGCGGATCAATGGTCACACCGGCCTGGTCATCACTAAGCTAGACGTCCTAGGCGGGCTGGATGAGCTGAAGCTCTGCGTCTCGTACGAGTTGGACGGAGAGGAAACGCAGTCCGTACCCCCCTCCTGCGAGGACTACGCGCGATGCACCCCTGTCTACGAGACGCACCCTGGCTTTCCCGCCCTCAGCCCGGAGGAGTGGATAGAGCTCGCGGACGAGTCGCGCCAAGGAGGGGGACTAGACGTCCTCTCGAGCCCCATTCGCGACTACCTCACTAGGATTGAGGAGGCTATAGGGGTTCCAGTGGTCAGCGTCGGCGTCGGCCCCGATCGTCGGGCCTCCATAGCTAGCAGAGATGGCCCGTTCGACGTTCGCCTAGGCGAAGCAACCTTCTAATCGCCATGCTGAGCCGAGCGGCGCATGGGATTCAAGTCGAGGGCTCGCAAGCGCCGCAAGGATGCTGGAGATTCCAGGGGCGCCTCTAAGGACGGGGAGCCCGAGGAGTACGAGGGCCAGATTAGGTGCGATATCGCCGGCTGCGACAACTGGGCGGACAAGAAGATCGGGGGCCGCAAGATGGCTTACGACAGAGCAGTCGAGGTGTGGGGATCGTCGGGCGTCTCTAGGAAGGTCCGCAGGGTCTCCTTGTGCAAGCCCTGCTACCGGGCATGGAAGAAGGAGAAGAAGGACGAGCCCAAAGAATGGTCCTGAGACGCCGGGCGCAACAATGTTAGTTGAGCCCCCACTCGAAAAGGCGTGGCAGGTCACCCTAGCAACGAGCCCATCCTAGGATACGCTCCCGGAAGTCCCGAGACGGACGAGCTTCAGGCCGAGATGGACCGCCAGATGGGCGAGGTTATCGATATACCTTGCATCATCAACGGCGAGGAGGTCTACACTGGCACCACCGCCACCCAAGTAATCCCTCACGACCACGGCCACGTTCTGGCCAACGTCCACCTAGCGGGCAGAGGGGAGATGGAGGCCGCCTGTGCGGCGGCGGTCGCCGCACAGGCAGATTGGATCACCCTCGGGCTTGAGGGAAGATGCGCGGTCTTCGAGCGCTGCGCCGACCTGCTGGCTGGCGATTGGAGGATGCGAGTCAACGCGGCCACCATGCTCAACCAATCCAAGTCGGCCTTCCAAGCGGAGATAGACGCTGCTTGCGAGCTGATTGACTTCTGGCGCTTCAACTGCCACTACGCGCGCGGCTTCCACGATGACTTCCAGCCACTGGTTTCCCCTCCGGGAACTCAGAACTCCACGGAGATTCGGCCCCTCGAGGGCTTCGTCCTAGCCATCACCCCGTTCAACTTCACGAGCATAGCCGGAAACCTGCCCTGCGCACCTGCCGTTGTCGGCTGCACTTCAGTGTGGAAGCCCAGCCGCAACTCGTACCATTCTAACTACATGCTGATGCGACTGATGATGGAGGCCGGCCTGCCTGCCGGCGTCATCAACTTCCTTCCCGGCTCGGGCGCGGAGATAACCGAGGCCGCCCTAGCCAACCCGGACTTCGCAGGCCTGCACTTCACCGGCTCCACCGCCACCTTCCAAGGGCTCTGGCAGGAGATTGGGATGGCTCTGCCAAACCTGAGATCATACCCGCGGATCGTCGGCGAGACCGGGGGCAAGGACTTCGTGATCGCCCATCCCGAATGCGACAGGCAGGGACTGATGGTCGCCCTGCTGCGCGGCGCCTTCGAGTATCAGGGGCAGAAGTGCAGCGCAGCGAGCCGAGCGTACATCCCGCAGACCGTGTGGGCCGCCATATCCGACGACCTGTGCACCGAGATCCGCAAGATCCGGATGGGCGATGCCCGTGACTTCGCTAACTTCATGACCGCTGTCATCGACCAGCGCGCCTTCGACAAGATCACCGGCTATATCGAGCGAGCCCAGGGGCGTGACTGCTGCGAGGTCATAGTCGGTGGCGGCAGCGACGGAAGCACGGGCTGGTTCGTCGAGCCCACCATTATCGTCACCACGAACCCGACCTCCGAGTCGATGACCGAGGAGATATTCGGACCAGTGCTCACAGTTTACGTCTACGATGACGACGACTTCGAGGAGGTCCTAGGGCTGTGCGACGAGGCATCACCATACGCGCTTACCGGCTCCATCTTCGCCACTGACGAGGCGAATGTCCAGAGGGCGTTCGACGCCCTACGCTTCACTGCCGGGAACTTCTACATCAACGACAAGCCGACCGGTGCGGTGGTCGGCCAGCAGCCATTCGGGGGAGCGCGTGCCAGCGGCACCAATGACAAGGCGGGAGGGCCGCTGAACCTGCTGCGCTGGATCAGCCCGCGCTCGGTCAAGCGAACCCTCGACATACCCCAGGACTGGAGATATCCGTTCATGGGTGATGATTGATGGACTCGACGACCTCCTACGTCCTACTCCTGGGGACTCTGGCCTTCTTTGGCTACGTCGGGTACACTGCTGCGGCCGAGCAGGAGATGGACTCGGACACCTACTTGTCCGCGCGCGGCAGTCAGAGCTGGGTGCGCATCGGCCTGAGCCTTTTTGCCTCCGGAATGGGCGTCTGGATACTTTTTGGCCCATCGGAGGTCGGATACTTCGGCGGCTTCTGGGACGTGGTGGGATACGCGCTCTCCTCAGCGACCCCCTTCTTGCTGCTGGCATATGTCGGGCCACTGATTCGCGAGCAGCTTCCCGACGGCATCACCTTAGCCGATTACGTTGCCAAGCGACTCGGCCGGCCAATGCAAGCCTATGTGGGCATTATCTCGGTGCTCTACATGTTCACTTTCCTATTCGCCGAGTTCACAGCTATCGGAAAGGGCATGGACATCCTCACTGGCATGGAACCGCTGGTGCCCATGGCCGCCGTAGCGATAGTCACAGCCGCCTACACGGCATACGGTGGCCTGCCTGCCTCCCTGCAGACCGACCGCTTTCAGGCTTGGATGATACTCTGGCTGGCCATCGCCCTTCTACTCATCCTCTTAGGAACGGATTTGGGGCAGCTAATCGACGATGCGAAGGCGTACAACCCGGAGGATGAGTGGTCCATAGGCAGCATGTCCTACATGGACTCGTTCAAGTCCGGACTCGCGCTGGTCGTCGCCATCACCGCCGCTGAGATGTTCTCTCAGGGGAACTGGCAGAGAGCATGGGCCTCTGAGAATGACGAGGCATTGAGGAAGGGGGCGGTGATGGCCTCGGCCCTGGTCCTCCCCCTTGTCCTTTTCATGGGGTTCCTCGGCACGGTCGTCGCTGGTAGGGGTGCTGCAGCGGACCCCTCTGCAGCCTTCTTCTATCTCATCGAGGACGCTGGCAGCCTGCTCATAGCGGCATTCGTCGTCCTTTCCGTCGCTCTTGTGTGCTCGAGCGCTGACACCCTGCAGAACGCCATCGTCGCGTCACTAGCGTGCGATCTCTCCGATGGCAGGATGGGGCTGAGCCAGGCTCGGGCTGCGACGATTGCAGTAATACCGGTAGCGATCTACTTCGCCTCCACCATGGATGCCTTGAGCGTCTTCAAGATTTTCCTGTTCGCCGACCTGCTGGCGACCGCCACCGTCGCCCCCGTACTACTGACCCTCTGGCCGACAACCTCCTCTAGGGGCGCGCTGGTGGGGGCGGTGTCCGGATTGGCCTCAGTGGTGGCCTACGGGACCGTCACCAGCGATCTGAGCACCGGGCTGGGATATCTGATATCCCCAACCAACGAGATCGGACTCGCGAATCTGGGGGTCTTCCTGTCGGCCCTGATCGGGTCTGCCGTCGTGACTGTGGCAGGATCTTACGCCCTTCCAGACGAGGTATTCCATGGTCAATGAGGGACTCCTGTCAAGGCTGACTTCCCCCTGGGAGGGATTCTGGGCGCCGTCGTGGTCGCGGCGGGAGCGCTGGGGAGGGAGGTGGTTCCCCACCGAGATGTTCCTGATAGGGCTATTTCTGGTGGTCGCGCCCTACCTGATTTCGAACAGCATCTCACACCACTTCCTAGAGACTGTCTGGGACCCAGAGGCAGCGTTAGACCGTCAGATTCCACCGGTCTATTGGATGATTCTGCCGTATTCCGCGCTATACCTGTTCTACCCAGTGACACTGGCCCTCGGTCCTAGGGATGACAGGGGGAGGGCGGAGCTGGCTGTGGGAATGCAGGCGCTAATCTCGGCCACAATCCTCTGCACCTCCTTCCACCTGGTCATGCCGGCCGAGGTCGATCTCAGGGACCAGCTCGACTGGGACTCGATGAACGCATGGCAGACATCCATGTTCGAGCTCATCCACTCCTCGGATAACCCGTGGAACGCGTGGCCCAGCCTCCACGTGGTCCATGCCTACTTCCTTACCCGCATGATGACTATGTGGGTGGTCAGAGAGTACAAGGGGAGTTCTCTGGCCAAGCCCTTCCTCGTCCTGCTGTGGCTGGAGTTGGCCCTGCTCAGTATCAGCATTATGACCACCAAGCAGCATTACGCCTTCGACTTCGTGACCGGCGTGGCCATGGGGCATCTCGTCTGGGCTATGTGTAGACCACAGTTCGCTCTGATCGAGTCGAAGGGCCCCCAGGCCTTCGCCGAGGAAGCCGGTTGGGTATGATCTAATTGTAGACGAGGGGGAGCATCGCGTTAGCAGCCGTTTCGCAGGCATTGGCCACGTCATCCATCCTTTGCAGAACCCGATACATATGCACGGCTGCTAGTGGCGCGTCCTCGCCATGACTGAACACGAAGGCGGCAGCCCGACTCTCGACCAAATCAGCCTCGTGCTCCGCGAGATTGACAGCGTCAATCAGATCCCTGAGCCTCTCTCGACCAGCCTTAGTGTACCCCGATAGGGAGAGGTCGAGCAATTCCGCTACAGAATCCTCGTACAAGGAGGTGGTCTTGGCAACGGCCTCTGCCATCTCCTTGAGCATTATTCTTGCTTCCGAGTTGTCATACAGTGGTCTGAAGGACAATTGCTCGGCGACGTTCTGGGCGTAGTCGGCAATACGGTCCTGCTTGCCAATCATCCCAAGGAAGTCCTCCGATCTCAGAATAAGACTCCATTGACCAAGACCTATCTTCCTGCGGAGGGCGCTTTTGATGTTGTCCGCCCTGAGCTCAGCTGAAACCGTCTCCTTGATCTCCTTGGATGGGTCATTCCCTTCAGCAGCCACGTTTACGGCTTCCAGCATGTGGATCACCGTCTCCTCGACGGCCTCGGCATGAGTATGGAAGAGCTCGAAGTACGTCGGCCCACCGACATCTGAACTACCCACTTCGGCAAGAGCCTCGTCCACAAACACCTCACCATCTCTGGTGGCCCAGATGGAATAGATGACCGCTGCGAAGGCAATCGGAATTACGATTAGCAGCTTTATGGGATCAGACCCCGCTGCCACGAAGATGACAATGGAGCCGAAACCTGCCGCCGGCAGGCTTGCCAGCCACGAGGCGACAATCTTGCCGAAGACCCTGAAATCGACGGCTTTGGCACCTCCTGCAAGTCCGACTCCCACCACAGCACCAACGAGCGTGTGAGTGGTGGAAACGGGAACTGCAAGGAATGGCATGGAGAAGATCAGGACAGTGGTCGCCGCACCAAATGTAGCGGCGAAGCCACGAGTAGGGGTGATGTCGGTAATTTTGTTTCCAATGGTCTCCATGACCCTCCATCCCCAGGTCATCACACCGATGGCTATACCAGCGCTTCCGAGTAGCACCAGCCAGGTCGGAACATCAGCTTTGGCTGTGATTTCTCCACCACTAACAAGGATCTGGTATACTGCTGCCATGGGTCCGATAGCGTTCGATCGGTCGTTGGCTCCGTGGGCGAAGGCGACGTAGGCAGCAGCGATGACTTGCAACCAGACAAAAATCCTCTCAACTCCGTGGAAGCCATCCTCCTCCCCCTTGAAGTCGTAGTTTCTCAGGATGTAAGCCAGAACCGCTGCGGCGATTATGGAGCTGATGCCGGCTAGGATGAGGCTGTTGATCGGAATCCAGGCGTCCTCCGCCATTGGATTCCAGACCCCGTTCTCATTGACTGGTATCCAGTCATACTTGTTTTCTATCCAACCATTGCTCTGGGCTCTAGAGAAGAATCCCTTGAGGGCCTTGAACTGCAATGCCACGCCAAGAACGAAGAACGTCGGTATTGCGAGTATTGGTGCAACCCATCGCGAGCGCGACTCTGGATTCGGTGCATTGAGAATCGCCGCTCGGATAATCCAGAAAGTGAAGAATGCGAACAAACCGCCCATCAATGGGCTGGCAACCCACGACATGGCAACCTTCTGGACAACCCCCCAGTCGATTAGGGGGGTATCGTGTTGGACCTCCATGATCAGGCCAACGCCCACTATTCCGCCGATGATGCTGTGAGTGGTAGATACTGGGAGGCCGTACCTCGTGGCTATCGTGAGCCAGACTGCAGCAGCCATCATGGCTGCAATGAATGCGTACATCAGGTCGTTGGCGAAACTCTCCGACACAGTCTCGAAGTCCACTGAAAGAATCCCCTTCCGAACGGTGTCGGTCACCGCATCTCCGGCGAAGAAGGCGCCTGCGAACTCGAAGACGGCCGCCACTATCACAGCTTGCTTGAGTGTCAGAGCGCGAGATCCGACAGAGGTCCCCATCGCATTCGCAACATCATTCGCACCGATGTTCCACGCCAGATACGCGCAGACAACTACCGAGACGAACAGAACCAGCGTCATCAACGGCCCCATGGCACCGCCGCATCGCTAGAGATATTTGATAGAGAACTTACGTAATCTATATAGTAATAATTAGATTAGCGTAATCATGTCCATCGGCCCTGGTGAACAAGATGTCCGAAGATTGCAACTCACAGGGGGCGCGACATACACCCTGAGCCTTCCGAAGCCATGGGTGATTGCGAACAATCTCGCTGCTAGGGATGGCCTTCGCGTCGATTGGAGGCCAAGCGGGGAACTGTCGCTGTCGCCACTAGATGTCGTGGAGGAACAGAGAACACAAATCTCCCTAGATTTAGACGGCCTACCAAAAGGGGCTCTGTACGATCACCTAATGGGTGCTTACATCTCAGGAGCCTTGGAAATTATCGTGCGGAGCGAACGCCCTTTGAACCGCAAGGTCCGTACTGAGATACGTCGTTTCCTGCGATCTACCCGGGGTTTCGAGATTGGAGAGCAGTCTGACTCCAGCGCTCGCCTAGTCAGCCTCCTCAACGCCGGTGAGCTGCCCTTGCAAGCGAGCCTGAATCGGATGTACCTGCTGCTGTCCTCACTGGTTCGTGACATTGTGGACGTGCTAGGCGGGGGTGATGAGGAGATGATTATCGATCACGAGGAGCGCGAGAGGGAGGTCGACGGCCTGCAGTATCTAATCGAGAGGCAGGTCGGATCGATGCTGGATTCGCCACATATCGTCAAGTCCCTGGCCCTCAATCGCAAGCAGGGGGTCGAGCATGCCAACCTCGCACGCTCCCTCGAGCGGATGATGGACCATGCGAACCAAATGGCCAAGATGACCCTGGAGACTGACCCCCGTCCCCACATCGATCCCGGGGAGCTGCCCCTTGTGGCCCTACCGATCTGGATGGAGTCCATCAAATCGCTCATGATTAACCTGAGGACCCGAGATTCGCACGAGATAGAGGCCGCGCGAAACTCCCTCAAGGACGCGCAACTAGAATTGGAGAGGCACGAGGAAGGCCTCTGGACAGGTAAAGGGAAGGCTACCCCGCTCCTCTTCGAGGACAGGATTTCCGAATCTACCCGCCGCCTATGCGCCTATGCTAGGGATTTTGGCGAGATTCTCCTCAATATGATGGCATACGACTCTATTAAGAGGAATTGAGGTGCCTACACCCTAATACGCCTCCTCGGGCGCGCACTCCCTGCGCCCAACACGGCACATTGGGTGAATTGGTGATCAATTGGCGAAAAAGGGCATACTGATAGCCGTCGAGGGAATGGACGGCTCTGGAAAGAGCACCCAAGCCAAGTTGCTCTACCACTGGCTGCGCGCGAAGGGGCTCCCCGTGTATCACACCGAGTGGAATTCCAGCAAGATTGTCAAGGAGGCCACCAAGATTGGCAAGAGCACCCGCAGACTGCTGCCAATCACCTTCCATCTGGTTCACGCTGCAGACTTCGCCGACAGGTGGGCGCGACAGATAGAACCGGTCCTCGAGATCGATGGAATCGTGATCTGCGACCGCTACAAGTACACGGCCATGGCCAGAGACGGCTCTAGGGACGTTTCGGCCGAGGTCATCGAGGCAACCTACGCGTTCGCCCGAGAGCCCGACCTGACTCTGTACTTTGACGTCCCTGTCGACGTCAGCTTCGACCGTATTGCGAAGGGAAGGCCCAAGCTGAAGTTCTATGAGGCCGGAATGGACATGGGGTGGACGACCGACCCGTTCGAGTCGTACAGGATCTTCCAAGGCAAGGTCTCGGACATCTACTCGGGCCTGGTTGAGCAGGGCCGGATGGTTGGCCTAGACGCCCAAGGCACGGTCGCCGAGGTTCAGTCAAGGGTCAGGGAGGCCTTCCAAAAGCACATTGACCTCTCCAAAGTGCAGACCATCGACCAGACAGATCGGCTGGCCCAGAACCTCAGCGAGTCCGATATCGACTGGCTGACCTACGCTGGAGGGGGTGAGGGAGAATGAGCCGTGCGGGCAAGCTCATCGTCATCGAGGGCCCCGATCACGTGGGCCGGACCCTGCACGCACGGCTGCTTTCTGCCAGGCTGAAGGCCCATGGCATCGCCACTCACACGATCGGCCTGGCTCGCTCTGATCTCATGGGCATCCTAGTCAAGTCCCGCACGGCAGATATTCACCAACTGAACTGGCGGACTCGCTCGTTGCTTTACGCAACAGACCTACATGACCAGATCAAGCATGAGGCCGAGCCCCTGCTTGAAGCTGGTTTTGTCGTCATAGCCGACCGCTATACCATAACCCCTCGTATTCGCGAGGAGGTGCGTGGCGGCGACGGTAGTTGGATCGAATCTCTATACTCAGACGTGCCCTCGGCGGATGCCATCATCATCCTCCATGCCGGTCCGCGCCGCCTGCTGAATCGAATCATGTTCGGAGAGAGGCTGGAGGCCCTGAACCACTTCGAGGCCGGGATGGATCTTGCCCTCTCTCCCTCCATCACCTCCTCCTTTCTGCAGTATCAGAAGACGATGCGGCAGGCCTTCCAGGCAGCAGGAGCCAAGGTGGGCGCGACCCTCATTCCCACGCGCCTCACCGTGGAGCAGGTGCACGACAAGATATGGGAGTCCGTGCATCCGGTAGTGAACGAAATGCTCCAACCCTTCGGGGAGATCTAGTCTAGCAGCCCGGCTACGAACTCAGGCTGCGTTAGGTAGACGAGCAGGCCAATGCCGGCGAACATCATCATCCAAGCGCCCGTGGCCTTGACCACAGCCGTCGATCTGCGCAGACGGTCAATCATGGCCTGCCGACCGAGCCCGACGAGCACGGTCACGGATACCATGAGAATGGATACTGAGAGCATCAGTCCCGCCATCCCCGTAACGAAGGCCCCATCTCCCACCACTGCTAGCCAGGCTACGAATGGAAATACTGCGGCGGCGGTGCAGTCCACTGAGGCGGCACTGTATCCAATTCCCCACAGGTACATGTTGCGGCGTGGGGTGAACTGCTCATCCATCTCGGCGGTCTGGTAACGATCCAGAACGCGCTGGACCCAAGCCAGGACGTGTGAGGTCCAACCGAGCAGCATCAGCGCACCCAGAACCACGAGCAGCCACGCTATCGCCACTGCGATGCCGTGCAGGGAGCCAGACAGGTCAATCACACCACCTAGTCCGAAGATGATGGAGCCAATCACGGTGAAGAAGGTCAGTTGGCCAAGGGCGGCGAACCCCCCGACCTCCACAGCGCTCGGCATGCCTCCTTCAATCTTGCCAGCCCCGAGCAACTCGTCCTCCTTCATGCCCAGGTTGAGGTAATAGCTGATGTATGAGGGTAGGACTGGGAAGGCACAGGGCGAGAAGTAGACTAGGATGCCAAGGAATAGCCCGATTAGGAAGACCCCGCTCATCGACCTGTCCGCCTTATCGATTCCAAACCTCAGATCATCGGCCATGCCCGCGTTGGCGCTCAAAATGGCGCTATCGAAGGACGTCCAGCCATCGAGTGGGATTCCCGTGCCCTCCTTGGCCACCACATACCCCCCATGGTCGATCACAAGAGCCAGTGGTAGGTTCTGCGCGGAGTAGTACTCGACGAGATCCCCCCCTCCCCCTCCTTCGAGCAGGACGGAGTCAGAGGCGCCGTTCACGACCGGCCAGCGCATGTGCCTGTCGGAGGATGGGTCGCCGAAGGTCCGGTTTATTCGATCGAATGTCTCGTAGCCGTACCATGATCCGATTGAGAGAACAACCACCGGATACGGCCCGTCGAGTTCCCCCCAATCATCAATGTTGGAGTTGATATGCTCTTGGACGTAGTGGCAGTTGCCGCAATCCACAGCCATGAAATCGAGCACGACCACGCTGCCTCGAAGGTTCGAAAGCCTGACCATGCCGTCTCGGTCCGCAACCGCATCGTCGATCCCTGCCCTATTCATTGAGGCGACCTCGAAGTCAGGGACCTGCTCGATCTGGTCGGAGACCCCGTAGAGCGACGAGGACAGCCCGAACACGGCCAGGGATGCGTAGGCGATGATGCAGAATAGAACCACACCGATTCCGAAGGCCCGCCACGTCTCCCTCTCGCGAAGGACCCCTAGGTCCAAGTTGCCTGCCACGAGCCGCCGAAATCGACTGGACTTTTGACTCCGGCGGGAGTCGTGCCCCCCTCCCCGTCATCACGCTTATGCCGCGGCAACGGCTGGCAAGCGGGCCGGGCTCGTGGTCTAGGGGTTATGACGTCGCCTTCACACGGCGAAGATCGCAGGTTCAATTCCTGCCGAGCCCACCAATCAGCCAACTAGGTTCCCAAGTAGGGAAGATGCGCCGATTCTGAGGCGCTGAGATCCCACCATGGAGGGGTCCTGACGGGTTACGATCCCGATTAGTCGATCGACATCAGCCTTGGTGCCGATTCCCCCTGCCAACTTGACTCCGGCGCTTCTACCAGCCGCTAAGCCGTGCCTGTGAGCCTCGTACGCCAGTATCTCTGCAACCTCGTCACTGCACCCGCCGCGGTTGCCGGTGCATGACTTGACGAAGTCAGCCCCCACAGCGAGCACCATCCTTGTGACCGCTCGCATCCTTCGCTCGTCGAGCAGGGGAGCCTCGATAATCACCTTCAGGATGCAGCCTTGGGATGCCTCCCTCATGGCAATTAGCTTGGCGAGGTCCTCCTCATTGGGAAAATCCTCTTCTTCGCGCGGCTCCAAGACGCAGTCCACCTCCTCGGCGCCAGATGCCACTGCCTCGCGAATGGCCGCGGTAATCTCCTCTGAGGATTCGCTGCCTTCCGGGAACCCCGCGGCAACCACTGCTAAGGCCACCCCATCATCCAGCCTGCTTCCCACGTAGGGCGCGTGCTCTGCGAAAACGCATACGGCAGCTGGCCTGTGCTCGTTGGCCTTCATGCACAGGGAGTCCAAAGCAGCATCGTCGGCTTCGCGGTCAAGCAGAGTCATGTCAAGCAGGTCGAGGATCCCCCTCGCATCCATCCTATCACTCAGCTATGCCGCCCCTCGAAGTCCTGCATGAATGACACGAGGGCTTCGACGCTCTCCATCGGGCATCCATTGTACATGCTAGCCCGAATCCCCCCGACGCTGCGATGCCCCTTGAGCCCGCCCATCCCTACCTCGTCGGCCTGTTCTAGGAAGGCAGCCTCCAGATCCTCGTCAACCAGCCTCCATGTGATATTCATCACCGATCGCGAGTTCTCGGTGGCATGCGGCTTCCAGAAGTCGCTGCTGTCGAGTTGGTCGTAGACCAGTGCGGCCTTTGCATGGTTGCGCTCGATGGCGCCATCCAACCCGCCGTTGCGCTCGACCCAGGCGAAGACGCGGTCCAGCACGTAGATTCCCGAGGTATTGGGGGTGTTGAACATCGAGCCCTTCGAGACGTGGGTACTGTAGTCTAGCATGGTCGGCAGCCCCCCCTTCCCCCTTGACATCGCCCATGGCGAGAGTATGACTAGGGTCACGCCGCTGGCACCGAGGTTCTTCTGCGCGCCCGCGTAGATCACGTCGTGCGAGGCAACGTCGATGGGGACACCGCAGATGTCCGAGCTGGCATCGACAACTCTCGGCTTACCGCCGCTGTCGGGCAGGTGGTGAAACTGGGTCCCGAACAGCGTGTTGTTCGAAGTGTAGTGGACATATTCGGCATCCTCGCGAATCGAGTACTCACCATCCTGAGGCACGGACCTGAAACCGTCGTCCGCACCATCCCATGCAGCAGCGGCATCACCCACTCGTCCGGCCTCCTCGAGAGCCTTTTGCGACCAGCCACCGGTGACTAGGAAGTCCGCCTTCTCCCCCTCGCTGATTAGATTGAGAGCAGTCATGTAGAATTGGGTTGATGCCCCGCCTTGGAGGAATAGGATCTCGTAATCGTCGGGAACCGACATCACTCGACTGATCCGCTCCATTGCAGAGTCGATGACGCTCTGGAAGGTGGCGCTGCGGTGCGAGACCTCCAGCAGGCCGAAGCCGCTGTCGAGGAGGTTGGGCAGCGTGGTCGCAACCTCCTCCACGACCTCGAGGGGAAGCACGGCGGGACCAGCGCCGAAGTTGTGGATGCGCCCAGCAGGTTCCACGGTCGGACACGCCCGCCCCGAGTCTTTCAGCCCATCGGAGTCTACGGCAGGGTTCATTTTCAGGTGGCCGGACGCATGGACGTGCTTCGCATAGGCCTCGTCATGCTGCAGGGCGCGCGACACGTCCACCTAGTGGCGCTAGAGCGCGCTTCGGCCGAGTCGGGCATCGACATCGAGGTCCATGAGCTGCGCAAGGCATCCGACCTCGAGGCAGCAGGCCCGCATGCGATTGTTCTTCCCGGTGGCGAGTCTACCACCATGCGCCTGACCGGCAACGACCCCGCATCTGCACTGCTCCCTGCGATCTTCAAGTGGATCAGGGATGACTCTTCCAGACCCGTGCTCGGCACCTGCGCGGGTGCAATCCTGCTCTCCGACCCTCAGGACGGCGGTGCCCCAATGGTAGACGCAGCCATCGACCGCAACGCCTTCGGCACACAGGCCGACTCCTTCCAGACCTCCCTAGAGGCCACGACCCTGCAGCGCGAGTTTCCCGGCGTCTTCATCCGTGCACCCAGATTTACCCACGCCGGACCGGACGGAGAGGTTGCAGCCTTGCTCGGTGAAGAGGTGGTCGGTGTCAAGACGGGCAATCGGCTCGCGCTCACATTCCACCCCGAACTCTCTCCCGACGCAGGTTTCCACCGTTGGCTCATCGAGACGGCGAGCGCGCTGGTCGCGGAGGCGTAGATGCTCGACCTCCCGCAGGTTCCCGATTTGGCCGAGGCACCGTGCGATTCGGACACCGAGGGATGCATACAGTGCCAGATGGGCAGCAAGATGGTGCTCTTCATCACCGGCAAATGCCACTGGGCGTGCGATTACTGCCCGCTTTCCGAATCCCGTCGCGACGTCGAATGGATGTTCGCCAACGAGCGACGCTGCGAAACCTTCGGGGAGGTCATTGAAGAGGCTCGCGCCATGCGCGCAACAGGTGCTGGGATTACTGGAGGCGATCCCATGATGGCGCGCGAGCGGACGCTCGAGGGGATTTCCCGACTGAAGGCCGAGTTCGGCCCGGCCTTCCATCTCCACATGTACACTAGCATCCCCTTCAGGCCTGAATGGGCATCAGAACTCGCCGAAGCCGGGCTCGACGAGATCAGGTTCCACCTGCTCGACCTCGAGACAGAGAGGTACCGCGAAACAATCGCGGCCTGCTCCGGGGCCGGCATCATGACGGGCATCGAGATTCCGTGTGAGCCCGATAGAGAGGACGAGCTGTTCGACCTACTGGAGATTCTGCGTGACCTCGAGGTTTCCTTCCTCAACCTTAACGAGTTGGAGATCACCGTCGGCAATCACGACAATATGGAGCTGAGGGGGTTCAACCTCTCCACTGAGATCACCGCTGGTGCGTCGGGCTCTGCTGAACTGGCCATCGCCATGCGCGACCGCGTGATGGCAGCAGAGTTGGGCGAGCCCGACCCGGTCGAAGGCGAGATTCGAGAGGCGTACGGCTACCACCTCAAGTTCTGCACGGCTGTTTACAAGGACGCCGGGCAATTGCGACGCCGATTCCTCAGGAGGGGCGAGGCGACGATTGCACCCCATGAGGTCCTGACAGATGACGGCACGCTGCTGTTTGGCGCCATCGAGGCCAGCGAGGAGACGAAGGGAGTGTGGATGTCGGAGCTGGTCAGCGTCACTGGGCTGCCCGAGCGATTCCTGCTTTGGGATGGGGGGAACGGTCGCATAGAGATGCCCCTGGTGGTTGCCGAGTCGATTGCCGATGAGGTGGACCCCCCCGTCTCCATGGTCGAGGTCCTGCCAACGCACGAGCGCTTGGAGGTCACCGTAGTCTGGCTCAACGGGAAAGGTGGCTAGCCACCCTCCCTGCGCAAGTTGATATGACCTCGTCTCGCAAAGGAAGCCATGCCCGTCAGAAGGCCAGACCCGGAAAACCCGAAGGTCAACCCCTACCGGAGGCTCTCTGCTTCCCAAGCCATCGCTTGGAGGAAATGCCCACGTCTGTGGTACTACGGTTGGATAGAGCGGCTCAAGACCCCGCTGCCACCTCAGATCCTCCGCGGCATCGCTGTGGAGGAGTGCGTCTGCAGGGTGCTCCGCGATTCCCCGGCATTCGTCTCAGCCGACTCCGTGACCTCGATGATCTCACCCCTGGCCGCTGATGGCTCCCCGGACCTCGACGAGCCCGATTATTGGGTGGGGCCTGCCTTGGAGGCGCTACCGGAGTCCGAATGGCCGACTGATCGCGCATCTCTCGGAGCATGGGCCAGTTCTAGGGCAGAGGCCCACTTCCAGCGATGCTGGGACGAGGCTGCCGCCCAATGGGAGTCGAGCCCGAATCGCATTGGTTCTGTTGAGGACATCGACGTAGGGGAGGGCCGCGAGATGGTCGAAGCCGCCATCAGGATGCACCTCGACCAGGTCGAGGCCTGCTTCGATGCCCGCGGTGGTCCTGGACTCGAAGCCTGGCGTCGAGGCGCGAGGGAGCAGTGGCCTGCCCCCGACGGCTTCCCCCGATCTTGGGACCAGCCCCACCCGGCTGCAGTCAGCGGACCGGTATCATGGCCAGAGGCGTGGGAGGTCGCAAGGCCGTGGTTCGTGGACCCGGACGCGAAGTCCTTCACGCACACAAGCACCCATCCCGACGAGTGGTTCCAAGGCGAGTATGACCTAGTTTACCGATGGAGCGGGAGGACACGCATCGTAGACCTGAAGGCATCGATTGGTAGGGGCGACCGGTCGGGGGGATACATCGACCAGCTTCGCATGTACGGCTGGCTTTGGTGGGAGACTCACGAGAGGGCAGACGAGCCCGAGGCGCTGGAGATATGGTACCTCGGGACTGGCACGGTGAAGGGCGTGCCAATGCCGAGCCCCGAGGAGATGTCCGGGATGGGCGAGGAACTAGAGCGACTCTACCAAGCAATCCACGCCTTGGACCCTAGTCCGGCGGATTGCCCCCCCAACCCCGCCCCCCTGATGTTCTTCGAAGACGGCGGGATTCCGGCCAACCCGCCAACGCACCCGGATGAAAGGGCCAGGTGCGAGCGCTGCGAGTACCGTGGCCTCTGCGAGGGTTCCGACCACGACATCTCCCTGCCGCTGGAGCGCAGGGTCGAGCGCTTCAGTCACGCTTGGCCGATTACGCCGATAGGAGAGATCCAGACCAGGGTCAGCGTCGTGGGCGACGTGGTCGGGCTCCAGGGCCCCAATCTGCAGGAGGACGGCACGGTGAGCCTAGAATTCACTCTGCAGGATGGTTACGACAGGGCGCGCGTAAGGCCATCTAGGTACGGCGCTCCCTCAGATGTCACGAGAGCAATCGCCGAGGGAGCAAGGGTAAGGATCGACGGAGGAATGGCATCTATCTGGAGGGGGCAGCTCCAGATTGACCTCGACGGCAAGTCATCGGTCACAATCGCCGAGGACGGGGACGAGGAACCGATTGTGGAGGTCGAGACCAGGGTCAGCGTGGTTGCCCGGGTCTGGTCGATAGTCGCCTACCCCAATGGGGTGGACGTCCATCGCTGGGCGATCACCATTCTGGACCAGACCGGTTCGGCGGCCTCCGTCGCCTTCAAGCAGTTCATTCCGCTATCCGCCGCGGCGATCACCAGAGGTGATGAGATAGCCATCCTCAACGGCGAGATAGGGGAGTGGGCAGGCCGCCCGCAGGTACGCATCGGGCCCGGGGCACGCGTGGTTATTCTGAGGCACTCCGATGATACGCCCGACTTCTAGATCAGTTGGGGCCCAGAAACGGAATTAGGTCTATTACGTTCCTATCGAGAATGGTATTCCACTTCGTGGGAACAGGGGCCAATAGGACCTTCCCGGTTCCAGAGATGACATTCACGAAACCCTCTCCACCCGTGGCCTTGGACATTATCCCCTTGCCCAGAAGCTGCGTATTGAACTGCAGCGAGCCCTCTCTGGCAACCGCGAACCTTCCGTCGACCGTCAGAGTATCGTCGTTGAGTTGAATCTCTTCCAGTGGGCCGGCAGACTTGAACACGACCGCCCCTGTTCCTTGGACTGAAGTCTGGAAAATACCTTCGCCACCGAATGCCATGGTTTTGATGCCCTTATTCCTTATCGCCCCGATTTCGATTGACATGTCCGAGCAAACGTAGGCCCCCTGATCCAGTACCCATGACTCGTTGTTGAGCTCCATGACATGGTACTCGTCGAACGAAGGAGGGCCAAAGTAGACCTCACCCGTCCCTTTGTAAGTAGGCCTGAAGATGCTCTCTTTGGAGACCATTGACTTGAGCAATTTCCCCACCCCTGGCATACTGGAAACCATCTCTATGTTCCCCCTCATGTAATGCATGGCCCCACGTTCCGATCTCACTTCGTCTCCTTGCAGGGATACTCTCACCATTCGGAGTTCTTCGCTTTTCACAATCTCATATGTCGGCATAAATAGGCAATTTTTGAATCCCATATATCAATCCACCAGTGCCCATTTGTTGGCGCCGAGAGAGGGATTTGAACCCCCGCGTCCAATGGACAGTGGATTTCGAATCCACCGCAATACCGGGCTATGCGATCTCGGCAGCGAGCCGTCCACCTGCGAATCAGACATAAGGCTGACTCGCCCCCCTCGGGCCGTGCGCATAGAGGTCGAGCACCAGGGCGAGACGCATGCCTTCGATGCTCAGGACCCCATCACGATTGATGAGGTACTGGAAAGCCTCGGAATCCCCTCGTCGACGGTTCTAGCCGTGCACGACGATGTTATCGTGCCCCACACCTCAGTCATCAGCGCGGACCTGAGGCTGGAGCTCGTAGTGGTCTCCTCAGGGGGATGAAATGTTGCCCCTGACGAACTTGATGTATCGCTGCTCCTCGTTGTCCTCGAACGGATGCTCGCCTACGTTCTGCTGGTAGGCGATGCCGATCCAACTGCCGTCGGGACTCAGCACGGTCTCGAAGAAGTCGTGCAGAGCGTGCACGTCGCCCTCCTGCTGCTCGTAGGCCGTGACCGTGTGGAGGGGGGAGGGGTCAGCGATTGTGAAGCCCCACGAATCCCCCTCGGTGGGTGTCTGCAGGGCGCCTGCGTACAGGAACCACTGTTCTCCCTCAACGTAGCCCCCATCGAGCCCGCCGTCATCGAAGTCCAGGCCGTAGAAGGCGATGGAGACCACATCCTCCTCGCTGATGCTGAGGAAGGGGTACATCTGGATGCCGTTGATGTGGGAGACGTTCCACGTCGACCAGTTGTCGCCGTGGTCGTAGGAGATGGCTAAACGCAGCACCCAGGGCCCGATGCTCCCGTTCGGGCAATCGGCCCATACTACTCCCACCATGCCGTTCTCGTTGGTGTTGACGACCGGGTATCCCTCCGGGCAGTTCCCCTCCCTCACGCCAATCTCGACGGGCTGGGACCAGGTGCCGTCGCTGATTCCCGTACCCCTACCGTAGTCGTCGCTGATGCGTACTATCACGCTGCCCGTCTGGGAGTCGGCATTCTCCTGGGCGATGTAGACATAGGGCCCTTGGCGCTGGCTGGCTATCGTGCTCCAGCCTCCGGGTACAGCGTAGCACTGGGTGAAGGTTGCCCCCCCGTTCTCCGAGTGGTAGTACCAGTAACGGCCCGAGTCGCCGGTGCACTCGGGGGGAGAGGCGCCGGAGTTTCCGAGGTAGTGGATGATGCCATCGCCTTGGGCTGCTACCCAGGGCCGGTCGTCGGCTGCCATGGTATTCATTCGCTGGCACATCGCAGTCTCATAGTCAGTACCGTGCTCTGATAGGGTGTGCCACCAGTTGTCCTCCAGAGTGGTGTCGAGGTAGTAGACGGTGTCCTGCGCGTCCACCGAAATGTCACCCTCGTCCCCAAGGCACTCGGAGCCGCCGGCGAGGTAGTTGGCGGTGAACGAGTTGCCCGGGGTCGGCTCGAAGCTCTCGCCGTGCTGCCAGGTGGTGCCGTTGTCGTACGAGGCCCAGAACCACGAGGCCCAGTAGTCCCACGTGGTGTCCTGGCCCTCCTGGCAGGCGTACCATGGCCCTGGATTGCCACCGAGGAGAGGGAAGAAGGGGTTGCTCTGGCCGCCCCAGCGCAGGTCCTTGTGCGCGGTCACGAACATATTGCCGTTACCTGTGATAGAGATGCTCGGCTCGTAGCCTACGCCGAACTCAGGGAGCTCCTGCCCGTTGCCCTCGTCGATGCACTCCTCGTGCCTCGGCAGGTACATGCTCTGCCCCCACTCGATGGAGATCGAGTCCGAATCGACACCATCTCCTGGGCCGCTTTCCGAGCCCCATGTCACCAGCGCTTCGTAGGTGGCGAGAACTATGATTAGAACCACGAAGACCGAGCCGGCTGTCATCGCGGCCCGACCAAGCTCGAAGGGCACCCCGCTCTCTGCGACCTTCGGAGCCCCGACCATCTCCGCGACGATTATGCCGTCGTTCACTTCGGCCACGATACTGCGAGTACAGCGACCCTCTTCACGCTCACGCCAATTTGGGTACGCATCATTGCTGCTTTGCTCGCTTCCTGGCAGCCTTCCGACGTCGGAGTTTCTTCTTGCGCCACTTCCATCGCTGCTTCCCATGCTTCTTCCAAGCGCGGGAACCTCTCTTCATTAGTCAATGGCCTCCAATGGTACGAGGTCCTCCGACCTGCTTCGCGTATATGAGCGATTCGCGCTGCCAGCATTTCGGGTGCCGGGCACCTCATTCCCGTAATGAGGTTAGAGGGCAGTAATCCCCGACCACCATAGGTAACCGCCTACTGCAACGAGGACACAGATAGAGAGTCTCAGCCACCACATGAAGCCTCGCGTTGGGTTGGGCCCGGGTAGGGGCTCCTCTAGCCATCTGACATACTCCTCCCTAGCCCTGGCCACCGTCCTCTCTCCGGCTTCTTCAATCGCCGCCTGCCAGTCTTGCTCATCCCATTCGGGGTCGTAGATGTAGGGGGGATGGGACTCCTTCTCAGGAACCCGCCCCTTGACCATGACCCCAACAGGGGGTGCCCGCCTTGAACGGCTCGTCGAGTGTATCTTTATGGTGGGCGATACAGGATTCGAACCCGTGTCACCGGCTTAGAAGGCCAGCATGATATCCAGACTACACCAATCGCCCGGCTTAATCCGGAGGCCCCACTTAGATGAACCCTCACTCAGCCTCGAACGGCCTCGCGCACTTCGGGCATCGCACCGGCCGCGTCACTCTCCTGCGCTCCCAGGCGTGCCCGCAGCCCCCGCACATCCACTGCCCCTCGGGCAGCCCAGACAGGACTCTCCGCCTCAGCCCCCTCAGAACGGGCGAGTCACTGAGTCTTGGTGCAGGGGCCACCCTCCGGACGATATCTGCGTGCAATCCGTCGTGGTCGAGAAGTCCGGCTGCGTGGAGCAATTCGTGTACTAGCGTGTGCACGAGCAGGGCTTCGTCATCGGCGAGAATCGGGTTGAGGGCGATGGTCACGGGACCAGGTGGGGCCCCTAGCCTCCTGCGCCGATAGATCTCGTTGTGATCGCACTCGAACCTGGTCAGGCCCAGCCGCGCCTCTCCCGCTGGCATCCACTCGAGATCGAGGTGCTCGTCGAGGTGCTCTAGGAAGGGCGCGTCCTCACCCTCCAGCTCTTTCCTGATGACTCCCAGCAGCCCGTTCGGGATGGCCGGTGCCTTCGACAGCCCCCTCTCCTCTCGCGCCATGCCCCCCGCCTTGCCCCGTCCTCCTTAAATGGCCGCTGAGGGTCGCCGGCCCGCTGGGCGTGTGGCGCAGCTTGGAAGCGCGCTTCCTTGGCATGGAAGAGGCCCCGAGTTCAAATCTCGGCACGTCCACCATCATACGCTTCTCAATATTCCATAATGCTGCATTTTTTGCATCTAAACAACCCATCCAAACTGCCAAAATGTGCGATTATGGGGTTCATACTAAATATCCTACTAATCCTCGAGGTACTCGATGAAGACTAAAGCGACTGCTCTTCTACTATGCACACTGATGATTGCATCGGTCCTCGCTGGATGCGCTGGAGACGATGTGGAAAGGACGCTGACACAGGCTGACTGCGACGCAATCGGAGACGGTTACACGCTGGACAGCGACGCCAACGCATGCGTCACGACCGTAACCGAAACCGTGACAGAGACCGTAACCGAAACCGTAACGGAGACCTTGGTCCGAGGATGCACCGATCCGGCCGCCAACAACCACGACGCGGCTGCCGAGCTTGATGACGGCTCTTGCGACTACGGTCGCGCCCAAGCTGACATCATGGCCGACTACGCTGCTGGGACCCTAGACTTCGGAAACGCTACTTACGAGCTCGAGAAGTCCAGGAAGTGCCGCGAGCTGGGTTCCAACAACCCCTGCGAGATAGTCGAGATGTCCATTGGGGACGCCTCTACCATCGACCCTCACGACGCGTACGACTCGGCTTCGGGTGACGTTATCGAGCAGGTCTACGACACGCTCTACCGGTACGCCGGTGACGGAACCGGCAACGCCATCATAGAGGAGCGCCTTGCCACTGGCTACACGGTCAGTGCAGATGGCCTGACCTACACCTTCACCCTGCGTGACGACGTGTACTTCAGCGACGGCTCCCCGATGGAGGCCTCTGACGTTGTGTACTCGTGGTGCCGTGTCCTAGGATACGGATCACCAGCCAGTCACGTCGGCTGGATCCTCGAACAGAGCTTCGACTGCAACGATGCTGACGGAAACCACGATGACAACGGCGGCTTGAGCCTCTCAGTCATCAACGCCCACTCTTTCTCGGTCACTCTGTTCGCGCCTTCTTCGGCGTTCATCTCGACCATCGCCTACACGGTTGGCGCTGTCATCAACTCCGAGCTGTGTGAGGCCAACCGCGTCGTCGAGCTCGACGCTGACGGCAACGTCTCTTCGGACGATTACTGTCACAAGTGGATGGACGAGGCCCCCTTCGGAGCCGGTACCAACGCTTACTTGGTGCAGTCCTGGGTCCGTGAGGACAGGCTGGTCCTAGTTCCTAACTGGATCTACTGGGAGAGCGGCGACTACAACATCAACCGCCACACCGTGTCCATCGTTACTGAGGCAACCACGAGGCTGCTGGCCTTCACCGACGGTGAGGTCGACTTCGGTAGCATCAATATCGAGGACCTAGTGAACTTCTGCGACAACTTGGATGACAAGCCTAACGTGCAGTCCAAGGAAGGATACATCTGCACCTACAGGGAGACATTCACAACGACCCTGTCCGCCTTCAACCTACACCCGAAGGCCCTGGATGCAGGCGAGGACGTCACCAACACCGGCGCCAACTCCTCCCTCATCCTGAACCACGACTGCAACAATAACGGCACCAACGACTGCAGCGTCATGGAGGTAGGGGCGGTACGAGCGGCCATCTCCTACGCGTTCGACTACGAAACCCACCGAAGGGACACGTACGACAACTCGCTGGCACCGCAGTACGGGCCGATCCCGACTGGCTTCCTGTATGCTGACACACAGACCGAGACTTTCACCTACGATCTCGTGTACGCAGAGCAACTTCTCGAGGATGCCGGCTTCATCCGCCAGTACGACTGCACCTCGCTGTCTCGCAGCGGTGCGCCCACTGTGGTCGCAGAGGCGGACAGGGACGGCGACGAGTGCCGCCTTCCGAACATCTTGGGAATAATGGCAAACGAGGGCAACGACTACCGAATCGCCATGGCCGGCCAACTCGCCGAGGCGCTGGGTACCATCGGTGTCGCCACGTCTGGAGACGCCAAGCCATGGGCGGAGTACCTGACCATGTACTACACCAGGACCTGGGACATCAGGTTCAGCGGCTGGGCCCCTGACTACCTCGACCCCGACAACTACTGGTCGCCGTTCGCCGGCGGGCACTCCATCGGCGGCGACGCCTATGGTACGGGCTACGAGAACGCGGACGTCAACGCGGCTCTGGTCATTGGCAGAACCTCACAGGACGACGCCACTCGCGAGCAGGCCTACGTCGATGCCTTCGCGGCTTGGATCCAAGACCCCAACATGATAATCATCGGACAGTACAACGGTGTCGGCGTCAAGCACGACGACATCTGCAGCCCGCCGTATGCGGCCATTGGGTCCGCCCACTGGTTTGACTACGACAAGTTGCCCATGGTAAACGGCGAGTTAGTTGGCTCCTGCTGATTTAACGCTGTGAGAACGTAAGGCCGTCGGTGGCGCCCCCCCACGAGGGGGGGCCACCGTCGTGCCGTAATTTGATTCCCTGCCCGTCTATGGCGGGCAGAAGGCAACTGTGATAGAGGTGCCTCAGTTCGCCTGTTTGGCAAGGTCTTTGTGAGGGGTTAGATGAAGCTACACGAGTTCGTGGTTCGCCGCTTGCTACTGCTGATTCCAGTTTTGATAGGGGTCACGGTCCTGACATTTTCCATCTCCCACCTCATCCCCGCCGATGCAGCCGCTGCACAGTGCGGCGACAAGTGCGGCATCGTCGTTGGTTACACCGAAGACGGCGATCCGATTTCCGCCTACGAGGCCAATAGAGAGAGGCTTGGAATGAACGAACCACTCGCCACTCAGTTCGAACTCTACGTGACCCACCTACTGCAAGGAGACTGGGGTGAATCGAGCACGTATCATCGTCCGGTCGCAGATGTGGTGAAAGACGCGGCCCCGATAACTCTGGAGATGTCCTTCTTTGCCTTGCTCATAGCATATCCCTTGGGAATCTCTCTCGGTATCGTCAGCGCCGTGAGGCAGGACCGGATGTTCGACCACGTCTCGCGATTCTTCGCCATAGCCTTCGTCAGCCTGCCGATATTCTGGTTCGCTATGGTTCTGCAACTATTGTTCGCTACCCAGGCCCCCGAATCAGGAGTTGGAGGAGTCTGCGACCCTATTTTCGGAACCGACGGGGGATGCTTCCCCATCTATGGGAGGCACGACCCCAGCCTCACTTACCCCGAGGATGGATTCGCCTCTTACTATCCGGCAGGGGGGACTGGATTCCATCTGGTCGACAGCTGGTTCGTGACTGACGGTAAGCTGGCCACGCTTCCTGCTGATTTCAGCTCCAACTGGCTGCTTTTCAAGGACACTCTGATGCATCTGGCACTGCCCTGCGCATGCCTTGGAATCGCCTCCTCCGGCTCCCTGCTGAGGTACATGCGCGCCAGCCTCCTCGAGGTCCTGCACGAGGACTACGTGAGGACTGCTCGTGCCAAGGGACTCTCAGAATTCAGAGTGGTCATCGTGCATGCATGCAGGAACGCCCTGGTCCCGATAGTCACCATCCTCGGATTCTCAATCGGCGGAGCGATTGGCGGCGCTGTGCTGACTGAGACCATCTTCTCCTTCAACGGCATGGGAAGGGTGGCTGTCAAGTCAATCCAGTACCTAGATTTCCCCGTCATTATGGGTGTGACGCTGATTACTGCAGCCATCTTCCTGCTGTCCAACCTCATTGTGGACATAATGTACGCAATCATAGATCCAAGGGTGAGGCTTGAATGAGGGGCTGGGACGAGGGCGAGGAGGATCGCAAGGAAAGCCTTAGGAGACTTATCGAAGCCCTTTCCCAAACCGCGAAAGACATTTCGCGGAGCTGGAGGATATACCGTAGGTCACTGCTCGCAGTAGTTGGGCTCCTGATGGTCACGTTCGTCGTCACGATTTCGATTTTTGCCGACAAAATAGCAGTCGAGCACCCCTACCGGAACCTGCAGGACACGGAGGACCTCTGGTCCATCGACTACGAGCCTCGGAGGGCCCATCCGTACTCCGAGGAGTGCGACTGGCACGAGCAGTCAATCTCTTTGACCACACAGAGGCGCTATGGGGAGATGACCGTGGCCGCCGAGTCGGACGACAAGGTCGGCGACGACAACAGGTACTATCGCGACACGCTCAGTGTAATCGAGATCATACACCTTGAGGATAACAAGGGCTACGACCTCGACACCTCCCTGATCACCATAGACTCGAGCAATTCCTCGATACTCGTCCTGTCCCAAGAGCTCTACGACAACATGTCGCTGACTACTATCTGGGTCACCTACGAGTTCGACAACGAGGACATGCATGTCTGGTGGATGCCCGAGGGCTACCAACGCTGCATCTTCGGAACCAACGATCAGGGGCAGGACATGTTCAGCAAGGTCCTGTATGGCTCCCGGGTCTCTCTGAAGATAGGAATCACAGTGGCCATGCTCACAGTGACCATAGGGACCATCGTCGGCAGCGTGAGCGGCTACTTCGGCGGCAGGGTAGACGAGGTTATCATGAGGATATGTGACGTCTTCTTCGCAATACCCGGGCTAATCCTAGCCATGGCCTTCGTCACGGCGATGTCTGCGATGACCAGCCTGACTATGCCGATCTGGTTCGGAGTCCTGATTCCGATACTTTTCCTGTATGTGGCATTCAAGTCATTTCTGGCATCAACTATCGCAGGAGACCAACTCAGCGACCAAGTAATGGGGTCATTAATGCGGCACCGGAACGTATTCCTGGGCTTAATCACTCTCTTCTTCTTCGTTGGCTTGCTCCCGGGGGCATCGTGGGCAGACCTCTTCGGAACCTCAGACAGTAGAAGTTGGAGACTCGCCTCTGCCATCGGAATCGTCCTCTTTCTCGGAGTGATAGAACTGGCAGACATGCGCTTCATCGAGAAGACGGGCTTCGATGGAGCCGGGGAACGTGTGAGCAAATCCCTCGATTGGACCAATCCATGGAGATACCTCACACTTAGGACTGTGGCGGTCTTCGTTGCCGTTGTCGTCCTCTATCGCTTCTCAGGGAGCACTGGGGATGAGATAGTCGTGATCAAGGACTTCGACCGACTCTGGAAGATCCAAGCCGCCCTGATTTTCACCGGATGGCCAGGCTATGCCAGGCTGATTAGGGGGCAGGTCCTGTATGTCAAGGAGATGACATTCGTCGAGGCAGCTAGGAGCGTGGGAGCTCCTTCGGGGAGGATAATGTTCAGGCACATCCTACCCAATGCTTGGGCCCCGCTCCTCGTCGCCTTCACTCTCGACATCGGGGGGACCATTCTTTCTGCGTCCGGGCTGTCATTCATCGGACTTGGGGCCGCGCCGGGCACGGCGGAGTGGGGCATCCTCGTCTCGGAGAGCCGACGGTACTTCGTCCCCGACCCACACCTGATGCTCTACCCCGGACTCGCTATCGCAGTCACCACTCTCGGTTTCAATCTGCTTGGTGATGGGATCAGGGACGTAGTGGACCCCAAAAACAGGAGGTGAGAAGACGTCGGATAAATTGATCGAGATCGAAGGCCTCAGAGTCCACTTCGACACTCTTGACGGGCCAATTGAGGCTCTGCACTCGGTGGACCTGGCGGTCGAGCAGGGTCAGATAATGGGGCTGGTAGGCGAGTCGGGGTGCGGGAAGTCCGTCACTTCGCTGGTGACGATTGGCCTGGCCACCTGCGAAGTCGACGAGGGCAGCGTGCGGTACGAAGGAAGGGAACTGCTGTTCAGCGATTCGGAGAGGGACAGGAAAATCCAAGACGTCACAGGACGGGTAACCGTACTCGGAGTGCTGGCATCGATAGTAGCGTTTTTCTGGACGATTCTGATAGATCCTGTCCAGGGCGTAAACCTACTCCTCGCATTCTCTTTCGTGGCAATGGCCTCATGGTTAGTCGGATTTGCTGCCAGGGGGGAACACCGAAGCCATCAGAGATTCATGCGATGGGTGCGCGGCAACGAGATTAGCATGATATTCCAGGAGCCCATGACGGCCCTCAACCCGCTTTACACCGTGGAGAAGCAGATTTCCGAGGTGATGCGCGTGCACGACAGGCTCGTCGAGGCCGAGACTCCGCGCTACGTCAGATTCGGCCAGGCAATTGTCAGCCCACTCACTCTCATTCGCGACGCCTTTTCCTCACGGCTACAAGCATCGATTGCCACCTCATCCATTCTCGCCTTTGTCCTCGTTGCACATAATTACGGCTTCGCCGACTCCGCTGCAGACGCAGTCACCACCCCTTTCGTCTTCGCCTTCACGAATCTCTGGTGGGTCTTCCTCATCCTACTTTGCGGATATTTTGTTCCTTCACGCTCACAATTCGTGCCCTTAGAGGCCTTGTACCGGCCTCTAGAGTACGCCGCCCCTCAGACCCCTCTTGTTTTCGCCGTGGCTTTGGTCATTTTCCTGATGCTATGGATGCCGTTCTCTGCTCTCCTAGGGATGGCCGTGATCAGTACTCTTCTGGCCCTTCCGGCAATCATAGTCTTGGACTATCTGAGACTCGATCCCGCACACACCCGACAGGTCATCGGCATCCTAGAGGACGTCAGGATACCGAATCCGAGCGCAGTGGTGAAGATGTACCCGCACGAACTCTCCGGGGGGATGCGCCAGAGAGTTATGATCGCCATGATGATGGCCTGCGAGCCCAAGATGCTCATTGCCGACGAGCCGACAACCGCCCTCGATGTCACCATCCAGGCTCAGATCCTCAAGCTGATGAGGGACTTGCGTGACGAGAAGGGAACGGCGATTCTTTTGATAACTCACGACCTAGGTGTGATTGCTGAGATGTGCGACGCGGTCACCGTGATGTACGCCGGTTCGGTGGTCGAGACAGGTACCATTGATGATATCCTCTCCAGACCTCGTATGCCATACACACTCGGCCTGCTTCACAGCATTCCGACAATCGATGAAGAATCTGAACGAAGGGATGTGCTGCCCATTATCCCGGGGCAGGTCCCGGATCCCAACCTACACTTCGATGGGTGCAGGTTCCACCCTCGCTGCCCGTTCGCGGATTCAACGTGCATCTCGACCCCACCACCGATGAACGAGGTCGAACCCGGCCACTTCGCAGCCTGTCACCACACCGACCGGACTATGAACGTGGCAGATGTGCAGGCCTCATTCGACGTTTTTGCTGCCGAGTACGAATTGGAAGGAGTTGCCTGAGATGACAGATGACAGCAAGAACGACGATATTCTCATAGATATCGAGGGGATGAGGAAGTGGTTCCCGATAAAGAGCGGGATGCTAACTACGGTGAAGAGCTACGTTCGTGCAGTAGATGGGGTCGATCTGCATATCAAGCGGGGCGAGACTCTAGGGATAGTCGGCGAATCAGGATGTGGAAAGACCACGTTGGGGCGAGTCTTGCTCGGACTCATCCCCATTACAGAGGGATCTGTCCACTATTCCGGCGAGGATATCCGGAAGATGACAAATAGGGAACTGAGAAGGAGACTCCAGATTGTGTTCCAGGATCCCGGGGGCTCGATGAATCCGAGGATGTCCGTGCGCTCCATAGTGGGAGAGCCGCTTCAGGTGAATGGGTTGGCCGATGGCGCCGAGTTGACTCAGAGGGTAGCTGATCTGCTTGATTCCGTAGGCCTCAAGCGCGAGCACATGAATAGATTCCCCCATGAGTTCTCCGGCGGGCAGAAGCAGAGGATCGCCCTAGCTAGGGCACTCTCCCTGGACCCCGAGTTCATCCTCCTCGATGAGCCAACCAGCGCGTTGGATGTGTCCGTTCAGGCCCAAGTACTGAATCTTCTCGAGGAGATTCAGGCCAAGCACGGCCTCACTTTTGTCTTCATCACTCACGCTCTAAATGTCGTTAACCACATTAGCGACAGGGTCGCAGTGATGTACCTAGGCAAGATCGTCGAGATTGCCGATACGAACGATCTGTTCAGCAAGCCAGCCCACCCATACACACATGCCCTGATGTCGGCCATCCCCGAGCCCTCCCTTCAGAAGGCAGCTAGAAGAAGGATAGTTCTGAGCGGTGACGTACCCAGTCCCGCAGACCCCCCTTCTGGATGCAGGTTCCACACTCGCTGCCCGATTGCCGAGGAGGGGCGTTGTGATGTCGAGGAGCCGAGGCTGGAGTCCATAGGCGAGAATCACGGGGTGGCCTGCCACTTCCCCCTGTCTCCCGGGATGAGTCTCCCAATCCACGACGTTGACACAACTCCTCCAGAGGATGACGACACCCCGAAGACCGTCGTAATCTGAGGGAGAATAATGGCCGATAACGAAGCCGACTCGGACGGAACCGAGCCCATCCCCCCTTCAATGCTTGACAAGAAGGAGGAGGCCGAGGCAGCCTTCTGGAGGCTGAAGAAGGCCTCTGATGAGTGGAGGGAGGAGCGCGTCAAGCGAGTTCTGGCCCAGGAAGGCGAGGGAATCTTGACCACACTTGGCAGAGTGGTGTACATTTCAGCGTGCATTTTGTTCGATGGCTTGGTGCTGACTCAAGTTCCAGTCAGCATGGGCAGGACCCTAGCCGCCTGGACCCTGTATTCGGTACTGCTGGTAGCCGCAATCAAGCTACAGCGCGACATCTACGAGAAGTGGTTCGATGTCGACATCAGCCAGATTGACTTTGATCAGCAGTGATTGGGAAGCGCTCGGTGGCTATTCGCTCGAAGCGCCTGAAAGAGGGCACGACGATACCGATAATCGTGGCGGTGACCATGATCGACACCGCCACGACGAAGGCCGCCTCAATCCCCAGGTCATCGATCATCTTGCCACCAAGGAGCATGGATGGGGGAATCAGAATGAAGGAGCCAATCGCATCGATCGAATTGACCCGTCCTCTCAGGTGCTGCTCCACGCTGTCCCCAATCGTCGTGTTCCAGATGACTCCTAGCACTCCCACCATGACCCCTTGGGCCAGGGTGATAACTAGGATCAGCACGAACCAAGGAACGAACGCGAAGAGAAGGTCCAACCAAGCAGCGAAGCTCACTGTGACATAGAACACGGTTCCCCGTGAGCCCTTGGGGAATGGGTTGCTACCTGCGTAAAGTGCACCCACGGCGGCACCTATCGGGAATGTAGCACTCCATATGCCATAGTAGAGCCCACTCCAACCATTTTCCAAGGTAATTGTCGGAATCCCGACATCAACAATCGCACCACCGACGTGGAAGGCCATGAACGCCAGAATTCCGACGAACAGCCACGGCTGACTGCGAGTGAAAGCCAGAGCATGCACCATCTCCGCCTTGAAGTCCGAATCCTCTTCCTCGTCCCTGACTATCGGAACCTCTTCGATATTGAACAGCACGTAGGCGCTGACGAGGAAGGTAATCATGTCGATGAATAGCGCGACTTCGATTATTGAATACGTAATCACGGCACCTCCGGTGAGGCCCCCTATCGACCAAGAGATGGTTCGTGTGGAATTCTGCAGACCGGTTGCGGAGGCCAAGGCCTCTTCGTCTACGAGATCGGGCACTAGGGCTCGTATCGCAGGTATCGAGAACGCCGTAGAAGCTCCCATCATCGCCGCAGCGAAAATCAACACCTCGAGATCTGGCAAGTCTGCTGTGAGCATAATGATGAACACGAGGGCGAAGCCCGCTTGGACGAAGTCTACGTATAGCGCGACAGTCCTACGGGGAATCCGGTCCACAAGCATCCCGCCGATGGTCAGGAGTGGCAGGTGGGTGGCGAAATATGCGATTCCGAACCATGCGAACCATATCGGCCCGCCCAGTTCGTTTACATGCCAGCCAGCGGCTGTGAGGAATGCCGATCTCCCGACAACGCTGATGGCATTTCCAATCAGAAATCGCCGCAGATCGCGAACCCCCCAGGCCTCCTGCAACCCCATCTTCCCGACCGCTCTGACAGGGGCATTTGAACCTGCTCGCAACTCATCTTTCACCGACCTTGCAACTCAGGGGATGCGCAATTGAACTAGGGATGGTTTGTGACTATTGATAATTCCATCATTTGAATAACTTATTGTGAAATTAATGTTCATATGTTCAATATTTTTCTACTGAAGTACAATATCAAGCAAAATTTCTGCAATATGATGTTCATTCGACCGAATGATTATATCGCTGTTTCGCACGCATACTCGCATCTGGGGGAGCAGAGTGCTAGATACGATAACCAGCGTGGAGCGTGAAAGCAGAGCGAACACGCTCACGCTCGAGGAGTTCGGAGCGGAATCGGCTAGGATTGGCAGAGAGATCGCTGACGGCTACGATCGTTATCACATCGATGTCAACGAGGTCGATGACATCGATCCACTACCGCACAGGTTCCTCGTCAAGGTCGGCAAGTTCGGCCTTGCAAAGTTCATCGCCAAGGAGGTGCTGATGTACTTCCCCCATTTCGATGTCATCTTCTCTCGGCCCTGCACCTACGGTGTGTTCTCAGGACCAGTAGGAGGCTTCGCCCCGCGTCCGAAGCTATGCGTGGGCTGCCTGCGTTGCACCGTCCAGCACCCCGACTTCGTCAAGGTGCTGCCCAACCCGAAAATGCTTGCACTGGGCGACTCATACACAACCCATGGCCACATTGCCGCCATAGACGAGGAGGCCAAGAGAGGCATGGTCCCGGTCCGCGGCCAGGGCTATAGGGGGCGCTTTGGCGGCCCTGGATTCGACGGCATGCTCACTGACATGTCCGAAATCGTGCGCCCCAGCAGGGACGGCATCCACGGACGCGAACTGATTGGGACCTCTGTCGATATCGGCAGCAAGCCGATGCACCTGTCGTTCGATGGGAACGGGAGCCTATCGGGGCCTGTTCCAGACATGTTCACAATTCAGATTCCATTAGTCTTCGACCTACCGCCCGGCGACCTCGGCTCTGACGAACTAGCCAAGGTGATCGATTCGACCAGCAGCCTCGTGGACACCTTGGCTTGCCTCGATGCGAACACTGTCTCCCGATTGGGGATGGATGCCCCAAACATCGTCCCCGTGTTGGCTGTTGAGGATGCCGCGAGGGCAAGCGATTTCCATGCTGCCCGCTTGGTTGAACTCGAGGACTGGGATACGCAAGCCTTCGAGGAGGCAACCGATGCGACTGATGCGATGGTTGGCGTTAGAATCCACTTCGACGAGGGTTGGCAGGTAAGGTTGACCAATGCCGTGGACTCTGGTGCTGAGGTCATACATCTGCTAGCTGACCTCCACGGCAGGGATTCGGATGGTGCATTCGTCTCCGCCCTATTCAAGGAGGCGCACATGCTGCTAATCGAACAAGGAAGGCGTGACACAGTCACCCTGCTCGGCGGCGGCGGAATCGTCGGAGCTGACCACGTTCCTAAGGCGATCATCTCGGGCATGGACGCCGTCGCTCTTGATATGCCCGTCCTCTTCGCAATCCAAGGTCGGTCTCGCGGCTCTCTCAAGCATCGCGACAAGGTCAGGGGAAAGCTGCCGAAGAATCTCGATCACGATTGGGCGGTGCAACGTCTCACCAACCTGTGCGGATCGTGGAGGGACCAATTGCTGGAGATTCTCGGGGCGATGGGCATTCGTGAGGTTCGTAGACTGAGGGGCGAGTTCGGACGTTCCATGATAGTCAAGCACCTCGAGGACGAGGCCTTCGAAGGAATCCTCGGATACCATGGAGGTGAATACGCGTGACTAGGATTAGGCCCACCCAGACCCTGATCAACAAGACGACCCACTTGATGAGAGACGGATTGAACGCGCACGCCTTCGGCGAGTTTGGCGTGCCCGAGGCCTTGGGCGATGCCCGCTGGACAGATGAATTGATTCTCTCTACGTGGTACATGGCAGAGACCGGTAAGGTTCCAGACAACCTGAACTTCAAGACCGGCAAGAGCGATGGCGGCTTCGACAGGCTGGAGTTCAACTACCTCGAAGAGTCCGAATGGCTTGGTCACTCCGACGAGATCGATACGAGCCTCCCCCTTAACCGCCGGGGCGATTCCAAGAACGAAATCGAGATCGGCATTCCCTGGTACGGCGGAGGCATGTCGTACGGCTCGGTCTCTGTGAACGTGATGATGTCCAGGGCACTTAACGCCAAGCGCTGGAACACCCTCATGTCAACTGGAGAGGGAGGCTATCCCGATGAACTACTCCGGATCAAGGACAATGTGATTACTCAGGTCGCGACAGGATACTTTGGGGTTGAAGAGCGGACAATCAAGGCCTCCCCTATTGTCGAATTCAAGTACGCACAGGGGGCCAAGCCCGGACTGGGTGGCCACCTCTTAGCCGCAAAGGCCGGCGAGGAGGTTGCCAAGATGAGGGGATCAGTTCCCTTCGTCAGCCTGTTCAGCCCTTTCCCATTCCATTCGACCTACTCCGTCGAGGATCACTCGAAGCATCTCGACTGGGTCGAGACGGTAAACCCTCAGGCCCTTCTTGCAGTGAAGGTCAGCACCCCCCACGACGTCGACATGGTCGCGGTTGGTTCTTTCTACGCGGGTGCCCACATCATCCACCTCGACGGCAGTTACGGGGGGACCGGAGCGGCCCCAGAGATAGCCAAGAAGAATATCGCCATGCCCATCGAACTAGCTATTCCGAAGGTGCACAAATTCCTCCAGAAGGAGGGAATCAGGGACAAGGTCACCCTAATTGCAAGCGGGGGAGTTCGCACTGCGGACGACATCGCCAAGGCAATCGCCCTGGGCGCGGATGGTTGTGTTCTTGGTACCACTGACCTTGTCGGGATGGGCTGTACGCGATGTTCGAACTGCGAGGGTGGGCCTTCTAGGAGGGGTTGCCCGTGGGGCCTGACCACCACCGACGTGGAACTGCAGGAGTTGGTGGACCAGGACTGGGGCTCGTCGAGACTCAACAATCTGTATGCGGCAATGCAGTGGCGACTGCGAGACATACTGCGCAAGCTCGGTCTAAGCAGCGTACAGGAACTCAGGGGTAGGACTGACTTGCTCAAGTACATATCCAAGGAGATGGGGGAGTGATCGACCCCGATGCCATTTTGCGCTCTCGTCGAGAGTTGAACTCACGCATCCCCAAGTTTGAGGGGCGAGATGACGATGCAGCCGAAGGCGGGTGTGGCGTCGTAGGCCTTGCCTCCGAGGTCCCAGTCGCCGGCCGCCACCTGTTCGGCTCGCTAGAGCAGATGAGGAACAGGGGGAATGGCAAGGGAGGGGGTGTCGCTCTCGTCGGTCTCGACCCTAAGCAGTTCGGAGTCGATTCCCGGACGCTTTCAGAGTCATACCTCTATGCCGTCGCCTATCTCGACTCGAGTTACCGCGAATCTGTCGAGGAGTCACATATCCACCCCAACTTTCACGTGGACCGCGTTCATGAGATGCCCACTCTAGAAACTTGGCAGAGAGATCTGACCGCACTGGACACCCAGCCGCCGGAAGTGGTGTGCTACTTCGTTAGGCCGAGGGAGGATCAGGTCGACCTCTTCATCTCCGGCAGTCTTGACGTTGCCATCGACCCGAATGACAAGGAGGCAGCCAAGCAGGAGTTTGTGTTCCAGACGACTCACTCTCTGAACGTTGAGTTCTACGCGAAGGATGGCCGATCCGACGCCTTCGTGCTTAGCCACGGACGAGACATGCTCATCCTGAAGATCGTCGGCTATGCTGAGGATGTGATTCGATACTACCGCTTGGAGGACACCACCGCTCACGTCTGGATTGGCCACCACAGGTATCCGACCAGAGGCAGGGTCACGCATCCCGGAGGTGCGCACCCGTTCGGCCAGGGAATCGACTGCGCCTTGGTCCATAACGGCGACTTCTCCAACTACGTTGCAGTCAAGGACTACCTCGCACAGAGAGGGATGGAACCCCTTTTCTTCACGGACACTGAGGTGGGGGCTCTTGCGTTCGATCTCCATCGCAGGGTCTACGGATACAAGATGGAGCACGTGATTGAGAGCCTCGCACCGACCAGCGAACTGGACTACGTAATGCTGCCTGAGGACAAGCAGGAGGTGTACTCCGCAATCCAGAGGACCCACATCCACGGTAGCCCTGATGGCCCTTGGTTCTTCATAATCGCCCAGTCAGAGGGACCTGTTCACCGCCTGATTGGGATTACCGATACCAGCATGCTGCGCCCGCAGGTGTTCGCATACCAGCGCGGAGAGGTCGGCATAGCGTTCTGTGGCTCCGAGAAGCAGGTCATAGATGCCGTTCTCGAGAGCCTGTCAGCCGAGGACAAGAGGTTCTGGCGGCGCGCAGACGAGTACTGGAATGCCAGAGGTGGATCCTACACTGACGGAGGCGCATTCCTGTTCGATATCAGGCCCACCGAGTCGGGAGGCAAGGAACTGGTCATGACAAATAAGTTTGGGGAGATAGTCGATACCCATCCGAACGGTGATCACGACCTCGTCCTCGCCGACGATGACACACCACTGGACCTCTCGGAAAAGTCTGCGATAGACGCATTCTTGACGGTACTTGAGGCACTTCCCCACATGGACTGGCCCCAAGCCCGTGCCACTCTGGAGTCTATAGAGGCCGACGCCTCGAAAAACGGCCGCGAGTGGTCCTGGGAACTGCTCACGCTGCTCTTGGATAGGAGGTACGACATCGGCTATCTTCGCCGCAGCCTCTGGCTCGACTTGGTGGAGGCATCTCTAATTCGGACAGTGTCCTCGGCAACCCACTCCCCCTGCGATTGCTTCGCCGGGCAACGCACCCTCGGACACCGCCCACCCCCCTCCTCGGCCTCGCAGAGTATCGTCATAGACGCCCGTCCATACCCTCCCGAAGGAACCGACTCGCTAGCTTTGGAGCTGGTAGCACTAAGGGATGCCGGCTGGAAGAATTTTGTCATCATAAACTGTCGAGGACACCGTTTTATCGGCAATGGCTTCGGCCAGAATTCCCACGGCGTCCGAATCGATGTCTTCGGTGCGGTGGGCGACTACCTTGGTAGCGGCAACGACGGCATGGAGATGCACGTGCATGGCAATGCTCAGGACCAAGTAGCCCAGATTCACAAGAGCGGTGAGCTAGTCGTTCACGGCGATGTAGGGCAGTGCTACGGCTATGGTGCTAAGGGGGGCTCGATGTTCGTTCTAGGTAATGCTGCAGGGAGGCCGATGATTAACTCGGTCGGCAGCCCCAAACTGGTCATCAACGGCACTGCCCTCGATTACCTTGCGGAGTCCTTTATGGCAGGCGACCCGCTGAAAGGAGGCGGTTTCGTCGTCATAAACGGGATGCGATTCGACCAAAGGGGCGAGCCTGTCCCCCTAGAGACGCCGTATCCGGGGGGAAACCTATTCTCACTGGCTAGTGGGGGGGCCATCTACGTCCGAGACCCATACAGGCGCCTTTCGGAATCCCAACTCAATGGAGGTACCTTCACAGAAATGACCGAGGCAGACTGGGCAGTCGTCCATCCGATGCTGCAACGGAACGAGAAGCACTTCGGCATCCCTCTGCAGAGACTGCTGACAGCCGGCGGCGAGGTCATGAGCCCGTCCACAGTCTATCGAAAGATTATCCCGGTTAAATCGAAGACCCTCCACGCCGAGGCGGCATGGGCCGGTCACGCGAGTGTCGGTGGCCCCAATGCAGAAATGGTGAGGCGCACGCTAGAAATGGAAATGGCCCGATCCGAAATCACGCGGGATCTGGAGAGGGGCCGTGTCGAAAGGGCACGTCGAAGAAATGAAGGCTTACGCTGACTGGGACACAATCTCGACCACTTCCTCTGCGCAGCCCCATGAGAGAGTTACCCCGGCTCCGCCGTGGCCGTAGTTGTGAACCACAGTTCTTCCCTCAACCTTCTCAGCCTCTAGCCGAACCTCAGTCCTAGAAGGTCGCAATCCAACAGTGCCCCCAACTACTCTGGATCGATCTAGGTCGGGCCAAAGGGCCTCAACCTTACTCAGAATTGCCTCATTGTCCCCCGCCCTGATTTCCATGCCCCAATCGCCAATCTGAGCGGTCCCCCCTAGAACTGTCACATCGCTGCGGGGAATCGTGTAGGTCAGACTCTCGGGTTGCTGGTCGAAGTGACCTATGCCTGGGTCTTGGTCTAGGTAGATTACTTGTCCACGAGCAGGTTGTACCTCCTCGTCCCCACATAGTTCACGCGCTCCTAGGCCGACACAGTTGATCACCACATCACCCTCTACTTCGGAGAGTTCGGTTACGAACGATTGTCTGAATGAACCTCCCCTTGACTCGACCATGGAGCGCAGCCAGGGCATGTAAAGTTGCATCTCGATTACCGGGGCCCTGAACTCCCATCCGAACGCATATCCCTCGGCAATCTCGTCGACTTTGAGGACTCTAAACGCGGCAATCTCGTCCTTCCAAGTGGGCAATTCGACGACCTCCCTGTGGTATTCCCTGCCATCCCTCATCATGACGCCTGACTCTGGCACCTCCTTAGCCAGCCTCTCCAGTTCGGAGTACGTCACCATCCCCCAGGCGGCAGCCCTCTCAGCGGGAGCTGTCAGGAAGGGGTACCAAATTGCCGCGGCCACGTCCGACACAGTGTCCGGACTGAACTTGTCTGCAACGACCTCGACCTCGTGACCGCACTCGAGCATCCTCGCTGCGCAGGTCAGTCCCGATACTCCGGCACCGACAACCGTGCAACGCATGCCACGCGATGGGCACACACCACATGATTGCGTCGGCCGACATGTTCTCCACTAAGGGCGAACCTCTTGAGTAAATGCTTCCCTCGAATGAATGGTGTCATCGTGCCGAAGGTGAAGCGTCCGAAGAAGGGCTGGTTCGTGCCTCGCAAGAGGCGACCTAGACAGGGACCAAGGGTCAAGCCGAACGTGAAGGGGCTTCCACCATGTCCGGCATGCGGCCAGTGGAGCATGCAGAAGGACAACACCCGCCGAGAGTTATACTGTGGCTCCTGCGGTGCCATCATGTGACGCCAAAGCCCAAAATCGCACCCCTCTTCCCGTGTTTTGCCACAGTGATGAGGAACCGCACCGGATGCCTTGGGCACCCAGAGTGATGGGCGATCTGAGTGGCACCCTTGGTGAGGATGATGGAAGGGGAGAGAATACTGATCGATGCTTTGGGCCGCCGTTTCAGGGTAATGGTTCCAGTGGGATTGAGCGAACCCCCCGACAATCTTCGGATAGCAAGGACCAGCAGGCCGTGGAGAATTTACCTCAGCATGCTGGGGACGGTGCTGCCGGCATTCTTCCTGATGTATACCTCGCTATTCATCATCATCGGGACTGTCGGCTCCGAACCGCTATTGGTACTGTCCGGAGGGATTTGTAGCCTTCCTTTGATAATCATCATCTCCAGACTGCACCGCCCTCGCCTCGTCCATGTCAGGCTAGCTACCGCAAACGAGCAAGGCTCGACCGTTCACGCATTGCCTGAGGGGGGTTCTCTGAGAACTCCGGTCAAGACGTCCTTCACAAGATTCCTTGTAAGAGACGACTCCGTTCTCGATATGCCTCCGAGCAAACAACTCTGGGTAATCTTTGCAGTCACGGTCTCAATTGGAGTTATCCTGACCGTTCTGATATTCCAGAATTCCACTGAACTGGCAGGCAACGCGCTATTCGTCCTTCTGGCAATCCCCCTCTGGCTAGCCGGGTTCTCCCTACCGGTTCTGGCGTGGTGGGGGACATCGACATCCTTCATTGGACTGCCTACTAGGAGAAGGGAGGCCGAGTCATGGTTGATTGCGGGAATGGCATCCGCCTTCCCTGCCTTCGTCTTCAACAGTCTAGTGGCGCCGGAACTGATCCCCTCGTCCTTCCCTCCCTGGGCCATGGAACTCTCTCTCCTTGCCATAGGGGCACCTCTGTGCGAGGAATTGTTCAAGGGGTTGGCAGTCGCACTCTTCCTACCATCCATCAAGGGCCCCAAGCATGGGTTTCAGATTGGATTCACCGTCGGTCTTGGTTTCGCCCTGATAGAGAATTTCCAATACATCGGCTCCTCATTGCTCGGTGGCCCTTTAGCCGCCTCCATGACCATATTGATTCGTGGCATAGGTTCGATCCCGGGTCATGCCGTGTGGACTGCAATGACCGGAACTGCGATTGGCTGGATGGCCACCGACAAGGAGCTCAAGACTAGGATGACTTGGCGCGCCAAGTCACTTGCCATCAACGCCATCGACATTGCCGAAGGCCTAGGATTCGATACCGACGGCGACGGTGATCTAACTGGATTTGACGGTGAGAGGCCGACTCTCGAAGAGGCAATCAGCGATGCGATGGCCGAGCAGACCTCCCAAGGAGGCTCTTGGCTGGTATTGGATCCCAAGCAGAGTACTCTGAATTCGCCGGATCCCAAACCCCTTCCCGTCGAAAGGGGGGATTTCGGAGTGAGCTACAGCAAGCTCCCAGATTCCACTGACCTGCCAGTTTCATTCTCTCCGAAGGAGCTCGGACCCGCACTCGCCCTAGCCATGGCTGGCCACTCATTGTGGAACGGAACCTCTTACCTGTCGGGCTATGCGCCTGAGGAATGGCTTGGATTGGGAGACGGGTGGACTGGTCTGATCGTCATCTCATGGACAATTGTGATGATAGCTACGGTACTCGTGATAGCACGACGCCTACTGAGGGGGATCCGCACTCTGGAAACTCCCTTCTGAGCTACGATTAGACTGCATGCGACCCCTCCTGCCGAATCGTTCTTGACCGCAGATGCAAACAGACTGATTGAGAAAATGGTGGACTTGGGTGATGGACAAGCGATCTC
>JASLNR010000049.1 GCA_030745885.1 Candidatus Thalassarchaeaceae archaeon | reverse complement strand
TTCCCTTCAGGCGCATTCGGCGCAGCAACTCCCAAAGCAGCAGCACAGCGGACACAGAGAGCACTATTGCGATGGTTTCAGAGGATTGCATGCCATCATGCCCCCGGGAGTCCCAGTTCAAGCGGCCGCGACAGGTGCCTGCGATTCGACGGAGTGGGTTCCGACCAGTTCGCCACAGTCTCGATATCACTGACGTCTGCGTCCGTACTCACCCACTCCCTGGCGGCCTTGCTGCTACACTCACGGCACCTGAGTTGCTGTCCGGCCCCTCCACTGCGCATCGACTTTCCGCAGCACTGAGGCCTGCCTGCGACCCTAGGCGTCGGATCAAGCAGTGAGAGGCGCTCAAGGTGAATGGCCCCATCCGGAGCGGTCAACCCCAACCAAGCGACTCGGTCACCGACTTGCAGCCTCCTGAGCAATCTGTTGACAGGCCCTCCCTCGGAGAATGCCACGAGTCTGGTCCTATTCCCATTTGATGCCACCGCCACGTTAGAATGCGCGCCCTTGGTCTCCTCCGGGCGGTTGATTACGGTACCATACGACACAGTGCCAAGATGGTCGTCCGAGAGTTGGTTTGTCCTGTGAACCGCCCAGCTATTGGCCCTTTCCACATCGGTTCGCGCCTGCATCCAGCGATGAGCCTCGGACACGCTCTCCGAAGTCGCCCCCCTGATGCCGTACAGCACTGGGCACGGGGTCCTAGGGGCGATCAGTCCACGACCCGCTGTTGGATCCCTGTTCACGAAGGTCATTGGGTTGCTCCGCTCCATCAGCCTGACTGACTCGGACGTGATTTGCCTCGTAAGCCCGATCATACCCGGCTCTCTCCAAGCAATCAACTCCCACGTCGAGTTCTGGTTAGGGACCCAAGCCATAGCTGCGCTAGCACCTATCACTCCCCACAGCCGCTCACCTGACAGCACCCAGCACCCCTCGGCGTGTACCTGCTCCAGACGGGGTTCCAGATCCACATGACCCGAAACGGTTTCCCAGTACCACTCCTCGGGCACAGGCCCCTCAGAAACCACGAGGACGGGTGCTGCAGGCACCATTGAGGGAGGATGGTCGGAGACTTCGGCGAGCACTCCATCAAACCATTCCTGGCATGACTGTCTGAATTCTCCGATTTGGCCTCCATCAATGGTTATCTGGGCGCTCAGAGCGCCGTTTCCGCGCGTTCTGCGTTCCGCGAAAGGCCACAGCCTGACGAGTGTTCTCTCATTGACCTCGGAATCAGGGATTCGTTCGAGAAGTAGATTGATGAGATTATCGAAGGTCGAGGTGGTGCATCCTGAGAGGGGGTGATCGGTGTCATCTAGTCCGATTCGCAGAACCAAAGAGCCCTCTAGGCTCAATCCGAGCCCCCCAGTATTTCACCCATCACTTCCGAGATTCCCCTGTTCGAGTCGCACAATACCCCCCTGACGCCGAATCGTACCGCAGCGGACATGTCTACGCCCCTGTCTCCCACCATTATCGATGCGCTCTCGTCCGGTCTGTCGGTCCATTCATCGCCGAACTGAATAATCTGCCCGTCCATCGAGGGATCTAAAGAGGCCGCGTCCATCAGCTGTCTACCTGCTTCAAGCATGCCGGGGAACGGCTTGCGCGCCCATGCCCCCTCCCAAGGAGCATAGGGGCTGTGCAGAACTAGGTCCAGATGTGCATCCGAGTCGCTCTGCAGGAGTAACTGGCGCATCCTGTCATGAATCATCGAAAGATTGCTGCTGGTCCAAAGCCCTCTGTTGATGGGAGATTGGTTCGTGACCACGCAGATCCTGTATCCGGCCCTCCTCAGGTCACCAACGCACTTGGCCGAGTTATGCAGTAACACAACCTCGTCCACGCTATTTACGTAGTTCTCCGAGCCTTCTATGATGACACCGTCGCGGTCGAGATAGGCTATGCGACCATCCCAACGGGCACCTCCTGGGAGACTGGGCAGATGCAGTGGTGCAGACAATTCAACATCGTCGCGGCAGGGGGTAAGCACGGCATCACAACCCGTTGTGAGCCTTCACGGCCTCCTTGATGATGTGATTGATTACCAGTTGCATATCCTCTATCCGCTCCATTGAGGAGGTCGGTGCGACTAGGGCAAGGTCGGCAATCTGGGCGATCTCTCCACCTTCGGACCCACCCATGTTACCAGTGACGGCGACCGTGCGGCAGCCGCTATCCTTGGCGCAGACGAGCCCGTTGACCACGTTGACAGAGTTCCCAGAGCCGCTGTATGCGACGACCAAGTCCCCCTCTCTCAAGAAGGTCGACAACTGGCCAACAAAGACATTCGAGTAATCGGTGTCATTAGCCCATGCTGTCAGGGAGGCGGCGTTGTCAGTGTGTGCTAGGGTACGCAGTCCGAGCTCCTTCGACCAGTCCCCAGCGCTGTGCGAGGGCGTGGCGGCACTGCCTCCATTTCCGATGAAGTGCACGCTACCATCATTCACGCGAGTGCTCTCAACCATTGACCAGAACTCTCTCAGGGACTCCCTAGAGAGTCCGTCAAGCGCTTGCTTGAGGTCCGCAATGTAGGAATCTACGAACTCGTCGAACTCAAAGCCCAAGGACATCCCCGTACCCGCCGGTGAGGGCATCCTATTTACGGGTTGATGGGTCGAAACAGGTCGATGCAAGAGCCTCTGGGGATGTTAGTGGGGCTTCTGGCGGACTCTATTGGCATCGCTGATGTCAGCCTGAAACTACTCATCTGCGCCCTCGGGGCGATAGGTCTAGGAATAGGGTTTCATCTCAGAGAGAGGTGGTTCGCACCCTACTCGTCAGCGTTCGGCTGGGTATTACTGGGACTGTTCCTGTACCTACAGTCGCCGCACTACGTCGAGATATCGGACCCTATCCTCGTCCTGATGACTGCATCCGCGCTCCCTGTGGGTATAGCGCTAGGTGTTTGGGAGGTGAGGAACTGGGAGGATATTCCCGAGGCACTGGTATGGTTCAGAGGGTGTGTCGTGTGGGCAGTCGTTCCCTACTACGTTGTGTACAGCATTCCATTACTCAACATGGCAGTGGTTCACGCGACGGCGTGGAACACCGAGATCATGCTGGAGTTCGCAGGTCTAGGGGGCTACCAAATGGGGCCTATGATGGTGGACTTGTTGCATGGAGGAGCTGTTCCGGTGTCGGAGTGGCAAGGGAACCGGTGGATTATGGCCGAGCCCCTAGGGGAGAACGGCTTCTTTGTCCCACTGGAGCACTCTGATGGTACGGTCGTCAGTGTTAGCTTCATCCTCGCCTGCTCGGGGCTTCAGTCGATGATAGTGTTCGTAGGAGCGATAGTGGCACTCGGACGCGTGGATTGGGGTCGTAGGCTGAGGGCCCTCATGATTGCGATTCCGACCATCCACGTCCTCAACGTGTTCAGGAACGCCGGCATAGTGTGGCTGACTGACAACTACACCGACTGGACATTTCTCGGTATGGGGATGTTCGAGTTCGCCCACAGTTACGCAGCGAAGTTCGCAAGTCTGTTCGCCATGTTCCTGATGGCGTTGGCTCTGTTCGACCTTTTACCCGAATTACATGCCAACATCATGCGGATGCTCCGTCCGGTGATGAAATCACTGGGATTGGAGTCCACAGAACGGAGTTCAACGTGACCTGAGTTTCTCATACAGCTTACCAGTCAGCTTGGTGTCGTGCTCCCATGCGAATTCCTTCATCACCCTGAGGGCTTCCTTCTCTAAGTCGGAATCACCTACGAAATCGGTGACCTCTATGGTGCCGTCCCTAGTGTTAGCCTTGAACGCGGCTATGGCTTCCTCGTTGTGGAACACCATGTAGGCAGAACCGTACGAGAATCTCTCTCTGAGTATGCCGCCGAAGTAGTGAATCAGATTGTCCGATGGAGGGACCACCAGATCTCGGCATTTGCGCAGTCCCTCAAGACCTTCCAAGAGGTCTTGCCTACCCCAGCAGATGTCCTGCAGGTCATCGACGAGGAACCCCTTAATCAGAGTCCCGTCCTCCTCGAACTCGTGCATTACGTCGCTTATCTCCTCGGCTGAGAACGGGGACCCAGCCAGCCTCTCGACCTGTCGCAGGGATATCACAGGATAGTCCCTCACCAACTCCCTCAGGTAGTCCCTCTTGACCTCCCACAAATCGACGCCACTCAGCGGCTCTACAGTCTTGAATCCACCTCGATAATCCTGAACTAGATGGCCACTGCGGACCAATGGAGAAATCAGCTTCCTGAATTCGCCGCGCTTCATGGCGTGCCTCTCCATGTAGATCGAGGGATCGTGGTGCTCCCTGAAGAACTGCAGTATATCCTCGTCCTCTTCAGCGGACTGGGCATTACGGATGGTGAGCAATCGCTGGAAGTGTGGTAGTTTAGCCCAGACTTGGTGGTTACGTAGGCTGGTGCCCTGATGGAGCTGGTGAGCTGCGGCCATCGAATGCAGATCCACCCTGAACATCTCGCATCTGCCACGCAGAGCGAAGTCGTCCCGAAGCTCCCTCAAGTGCTCTAGAGCCATGGTCTCATTCTCCAGCCGGCTGTCCTGGTGCATCATGTGATGGTGGAACAGAAGTCGGTTCACCTGATTGCGTGACCGAGGCTCAACGACTCCGCCGCGGATGTATCGCTCGCCATCTCCCATCGTCGAGAAACCCAGTTCGGTCAGGATCTGCTGTAGGTTCTCGTCACAGTCGTGGACTGGGACGCCGTTGAATGCATGCAGTACCGATACGTCCACGAGCCTGTCCCTGTAGTTGTCGAGGAGGTTCGAGAAAGCCTCCTTGAACTCGTCCAGATAGGAATGCGGGATGTTGATGTCCTTGATCTCTAGGTAGTCATTGACTACGAACATCAGAATCCTGCCAATCGGGTCCACACCCTTGAAAACGGGATGGTACCAACCCTGCTTGAGTATCAACCGTATCTCGTTGATGAAACGGCTGCAGAACGGGTCGGACTGAGAGAGTATTCTCATCTTCCTGTCCTCGGGCATAGGGGAGAGGAGTGCTTCCGAATCCTCCTTGGAGGAATAGTAGTCGGTGGGATCAGGCTGCAAGGCGACTACTCGGCTGATTCTTTCAGCGTCTTCGAGACTGCGCAACGCGTCGGCGAGTTCTTCGACGGGGCGGCTTACGAAGAACCTCAGAGTGTGCAGGCGAATTGGACCTATCCTGTTGATTAGTTCCACCAAAGCGTCCTCGAACGGCATCGGCTCGATGACCCCGTGTATCTTGTGGTACACGGCTAGCGATCGTTTCCTGTTCGGCACTTCGATGTACTGCTTGGCTATGGTCAGTTGCCTCTCGAGGTTGTTCAGAGCGCCTTTCAGGCTCCTCTGGACGTGTGCGTTCTCCTTGCCTTTGGGATATCCGTCGAAGAGTTCCGCTCGAGTCAGGCCTTCCTGAGGAATTTTCTCCAACAGTTCCATCTCTAGGGACCCCAGCCAAGGCTCGCTTCGAAGACCGGTGAGTATGGGGATTTGACTCTTCAGAGTGTAACCGACCCTGTTGTGGAGGAGTCTGCCGTTGAACACGTCCGGATCGTGCTTGATATCTTTCCAGTCCCTGAATCTGTAGTTGCGGACCCTCTGCAGCAACTCGTCACGGCGCTGAATCAGCACCATTGCGCGAATCGCATCGGCTGGCTCGTCGTGCTTGGTGAACGACTTCTGCAGTAGTAGCGTCTGCAACGTCCTATAATCCACGACGTCGATTTCGCCTCCGGTGATTCTGTACTCATCCATCCTGAGGATGTACTCGCCCTCATCGGTCTGCCTGAAGAAGCCAATCGAGACTAGGTTCCTCATCTCCAGCTCCTGAAGGACTGCGTCGACCTGGGCAGGGGGGAATGGCAGCCTCTCGCACAGTGTCTCGGAAGTCTGTGGCCCCTCGGAGCCTAGCATGTCAAGCAGCTTCAAACGCAGGCAATCAAGCGGATCCGACAGTTTGCTCTCCTTCCATCTACCTGGCTTCCCTGACTCGAAATCATAAGCCATCTCGTAGTTGAGGTTCCCTGTATACAACTCTGTGAGGTCGTCCATCTCAGCGGCTCCAGCCACAGCGAGACAGCCCAGCGTGCCGTGCACGTCGGCCATCCTCATAGAGAACCACTTGTCATCGATTAGGTGATGCCCAGTCTCCCTGATTTTGGTGATAAGGCCCCTGTCTGCGAGTTCGTGGACCCAGCCTTGCAGCACATCGTACTCGATGTGGCTGAGCTTGTCGCTGTACAGTGGGTTCGTCAGTGAGGGTTCGAGGCCACCGCCCATGTCCATCAGTCTCAGCAGGCCATTGGCATTGGTCGGAGTCGAAACCTTCGACTGGTAATATTCAGAGAGTCTTTCTTCGTCTAAGTCCGTGGCTAAAGAGCGTGCACCTAGCAGTCTGCGCAGGATCTCCGGATCGACGTCCTTGATGAGGTAGGCCCGGGTTCGCAGGGAGAGCAGATCCTCGAACGAGGACATGAACAGCGTCATCCCTAGGGGAGAGGGCATTCTGACCCTGCGATGCACTATGCGAACATCCTCGCTGTCCATCCTCGAAATGAAGTCATCGAGCTGCTCTAGATCCAGATCCGTGTGCAGTATCTCGTTCATCACCTCACGGACGACTACGGAGTCGTCCATCTTGCGATGCTGGTGCATCAGCTTCTCCGCTTTCTGCTGGAACTGCTTGGGACTCACTTCATCTCCACCTATACGACGCGGGTTCAGCATGCTCCTAGAGGTGACCTCGCGGAACCTCTTGGCGAACAGTTGTGAATCCATCAGGTACCTCTGTAGCGTCTCCGAACTCCTACCGCTCCTGAACACATCCGGTATCCTAGAGATCTCCACTTCATGGCTCAGCCTGACCATGAATCCGTTCTCGTCGAACGATATCTCGTGGACCATGACGTTATCCGCTTCTGCAATTCCTGCGAACAGGTATCCCAGAGCCATGTTGAACGCCCTCCCCCTGCATGTGGTGACTATGTAGGTCGGTAGTGGGCCCTCGACCTGCTCGACTAGTATCCTGTCTCTTGAGGGGACCTGGAAGGTGGTTGCGTAGTGCTCGTCGAAGAAGTCTGACAGCGCATTAGCAACAGGTCTGTTGAGGCCAAGGGCGTCCGTCATCATCTTCCTCGTGCCATCGCCTAGGCGGTGCCTGACAGAGACGTGGTTCAGAATCGACAGAACCTCCTCGCTCAGTTCAAGGGTCCTGCTGTTAGCTTCGCCGGTCCACGACGGTATTGTGGGACGGTATCCGGTGGCCGAAGTAACGTTGACCCTAGTGCCGATGACGCTGGAGACACGATAGGTGGAGCCGCCCAGCAAGAAGACGTCGCCGTTGCGTAGGCTGGACACGAATGAAGAGGACAGTTGGCCGACTAGAGTGCCGTCCGAGGTGAACACGAGGTAGTTGTTGTCGGGCGCTATCGTGCCTATGTTAGTGTAGTAGATCATCTGGGCAAATCCGCGTTTCCCGAACCTGTTATCCTCCCAGTCAACCCAAATTCGTCGCTCCTCGTCCATCAAGTCAACGACCTCGATGTAGTCGTCTTTGGGCAGGGAGCGATACGGCCACGAGGAGGTCACCAGATCGTAGGCCTCGTCGATGTCCCACTCTCTGATGATCGAGAGCCCTATGATGAACTGGGCTAGAACGTCGAGGCAGTTCTCAGGGAATCTCAGTTTGTCCATGGAGCCCTGCAAGATGCCGTTCTGTACCGCTACCAACTCGAGCAGGTCGTGAGGTGAGGTGGGCAAGAATCGGGCACGAGGTACCCCGCCCACTTGGTGGCCCGCTCGCCCGATTCTCTGTAGGGCAGTGGATATCGAGCCGGGTGAACCGACTTGCACAACGAGATCCACCGAACCGATATCGATGCCCATCTCGAGGCTGGATGAGGATACTACGGCACGCAACAGGCCGTTCTTCAGACGGTTCTCCACGTCGAGTCGGATGGACTTATCCATGGAGCCGTGGTGACCTTCCACTCCCTCTAGTCCTGCGACCTTGAGTCGCTGTACCACCGTCTCGGTCATGTTTCTCGTGTTGACAAAAACCAGAGTCGTAGTATGCGCCTCCACCAACTCCTTGATGCGGTCTATGTTATGGTCGAGTATCTCCTTGACGGGGGTCGAGGAGAATCTCGCAGTGGGGAGCAGGATATCCATATCTATCTCACGGGCCCCCGAGATCTTGGCTATCGAAACCTTCTGAGGATTCATGTCGCTCTCACGTGGGTCGCTTGCCACGAGGAATTCCGCCACGGCGTCAAGTGGCTCCATCGTCGCGCTGATGCCGATTCTCTGGACTTCCGAAGGCACTACTTCGTCCATGAGGGCAAGCGAGAGGGAAAGGTGGGTGCCGCGCTTAGTAGGGACGAGGGAGTGCATCTCGTCGATAATCATCCAACGCAGTTCCTCTAGAATCGGTCTGAACCTCTTCGATGCAAGCGCTAAGCCCAACGACTCGGGCGTCGTGATGAGGATGTGAGGTGGGTGCCTGAGCATCCTCTGCCTCTCCTTCTGGGGGGTGTCGCCTGTTCTCAGACCTACCTTGATGTCCTTGGCCCTGCTAGGCAGGAACCTCTCCTTGATCTCGGTCAGAGGGCCGATGAGGTTCTTCTGGATGTCATTCGCTAGGGCTTTGATTGGGGAGATGTAGATACACTGAACGGTATCGGACAGTGTCCCGTCCAATGACTTCCTCACCAGATCGTCAATAATTGACAGGAATGCGGTTAGGGTCTTTCCCGACCCAGTCGGCGAACATAGGAGGAGATGATCGCCACCCATGATTCGAGGAATCGCGATCTTCTGTGGATCAGTGAAGTCAGGAAAAGTGTCTTCGAACCAGTTCCTGACAGGAGGTGAGAGGCTCTCTAGGAGCTCCTTGGTCTCCATTCTATCATCTATGTATTCGATTTCAGGCATTATTTTCCTACACCCTATGGGCGAAAGGGACTCCATGCCGTAAATGAATCCTTCTCCTAGTAACGGCGATTCAGGCCCTATGGGCCTGGTATTTTCGTGGAATCGAGGTTCGCAGCAGGATTGGGGGTTAACAAACAGGTTCCAAGCCTGCATAGCTAGGATGGCTTGAAAGGCGTTATGCGAGGTCGAAGTGCCGTTATGAGCGATAGGCGTGCAGACAGGCTCACCTCGTTGCTGAGGCGACGTGGGATAGTGCTCCCGTCATTCGAGATCTACGGAGGGGTGTCCGGGCTGGTCGATTACGGGCCGGTCGGAGCGAGGATAAAGCGCAAGGTGATGGACAACTGGATAGATCACTGGACCAGTCACGGAGACATAGTGGAGGTGGATTCGCCCGCCATCACTCCCGAACCGGTGCTAGTTGCCAGCGGACACGTCGGCGAGTTCAACGACCTGATGGTCGAGTGCGGCGGCTGTGCGGGTGCGTTCAGGGCCGACCACCTGTTAGACAGGACACACGAAAGTCCTGATTCGCTGTCCGCTGAGGAACTGGTATCTCTGTTGGCGTCCGGAGTCCAGTGTCCCACCTGCAAAGAATCACAGTGGTCCGATGTGATGACTATGGATCTGATGTTTAGCACACGCATAGGTGCGATGACAGGAGGTCGCAAGGCGTACATGAGGCCCGAGACCGCTCAGGGGATGTTCATGCTCTACCCTTCCCTATTCAGGCACTTCAAGCAGAGGCTGCCCTTCGGAGCCATCCAGACTGGCAAGGGCTACCGCAACGAGATTAGCCCACGCCAGGGCATGATTAGGCTACGTGAGTTCAACATGGCAGAGCTCGAGTACTTCATCGACCCGGAGTACCCACCGTGCCCCGATCTGGGCCAATGGGACTATTCGATGACTCTAGTCCCCGATCCGGACGGCGAGCACGCAGGAGAGTGCTCGATGGTCATATCCGAGGCGCTGTCGATAGGGGTGGTGCGCCACCCCACAGTGGCGTGGTTCCTAGCGAGGACGATGGACTTCCTGATTGGGGTGGGTATCGATTCGAGCAAAATTAGGTTCAGGCAGCATGCAAGCAACGAAATGGCCCATTACGCCGACGACTGCTGGGACTGCGAGCTGCTGGGTGAACACGGCTGGGTGGAATGCGTTGGAATAGCCAACAGGACCTGTCACGACCTGCTTTCGCACGAAATCCACTCTGGCTCCAAACAACTCAGAGCGTGGAGGCAGTTCGACGAACCTAGGAGCGAGACGAGGGATGTTCTGGCCCCAGACGGGGCGTCCATCGGACCGGCGTTCAAGGAACGCGCTGCAGAGGTCGTTGAGGCCCTTCAGGGCCTGACCGAGCTTCCTGACGATACACCGTTCGACCTCCAATTGGCTGATGGGGCTAACGTGAGAATCACGGACGAGATGGTCACCAGAAGAACCGAGCAGGTCACCGTGCACGGAGAGTGGTTCACTCCCCACGTCATAGAGCCTGCATTCGGCATAGACCGCATAATCTGGCACATCCTCGACCATGGGTACACCGAGACAGAGAAGGAAGGGGAGAAGTACAGCATCATGAGGCTCGATTCCGCGGTTTCCCCATTCGATGTAGCTGTCCTCCCCCTGTTTGACAAGGACGGAATGGGCCAAATCGCCTCAAAGGTGCTCGCTCAGGTGAACTCGATGCGGGGATTGAGAGGAGAGATGGACTCCTCCAAGTCGATAGGTAGGCGCTATGCCAGAATGGACGAAATCGGGGTCCCGTGGGCCATAACTGTCGATCATCGTACCGTAGAGGATGGCAGCGTGACGGTTCGAAGGAGGGATGATCAGAAGCAGATCAGGGCGACGGTTGATGATGTCCTCTCTAACCTCGCCAGCGGGACCGTGGAATCACTGTTCTGACGTGATTCTTATGGGGTCCCTCCGTGACACTGGGTCATGGAGCCCCCCTCCGGAGACGACTGGACCGAGAGGCATCGCCCAGATTCTGTAGGTCTGATGGAAGGCAATGAGGCCCAGTTGCGAAGAATCAGACAATGGCTCGGGCAGTGGGAGGGTGGAAAGGTGCCCGAAAGGCGCGGGTTGTTACTGGCGGGCCCTCCAGGAGTGGGCAAGACTACGCTTGCGCGCGCTGCTTCCCTAGAGAGGGGGTGGACCATGATCGAGTTGAATGCCTCTGAGGAAAGGAATGCAGCAGCGATTCGCAAGGCAGCGACCCAGGGGGCCCTCCACGTATCGCTTGAACAGTTCTCGGGAGGCGGGGTCACTAGTGGCAAGACCCTAGTTCTCCTCGACGAGGTGGACCATCTGAGTGGCGGATTTCGCAAGGTGTCCGATGACAGAATCAAGGGGTCTGACGATTCGGACGAGGGAGGAGTCCTCAGAGGAGACACGGGTGGCAAGGCCGAATTGCTCAATCTACTCGAGGTGACTAAGCAGCCTGTCATCATGACCTGTAACGACCCAATGAGGCTCTGGGGCAGGAACAGGAGCTGGAGGAGGAACCGTGACAGGTTACTCAGGAAGGCCGAACTGGTGAACTTCAACAGGGTGGGGAAGCTGCACCTCAGGAGGGTTGCTCACAGAGTTCTCGACACAGAGGGCAGGAGCATGGACCCCGAGGCGCTGGAGGCGCTGATAGATGGCAACCCGGGCGATTTGAGAGCCCTCGTCAGCGATTTGCAGGCGGTCTGCACCCTGAAGCAGGGTCACATCGACCTTGCTGATGTCGTGGAGCTGTCCGAGGTTGCTGAGAGGGATTCGCAGATTGATGTCTTCAGGGCGCTTAGGGAGGTTTACCAGAGTGGTTCGGGCAAGGAAGCGAGTGAGGTACTCCTAGCCTCCGACAAGGATCCGGACGAGATGCTCGCTTGGTTCGTATGGAATAACCAGACGGTGTTTGACAGTGAGGTGTTGGCTCAAATCAGTCCGGCCATGTGCATGGCAGATCGGTCACTTGCAGCGAAATACACGAATCGGGCCTTCAGATCGTGGTACTGGGGATCTGCATTGTCTTCACAGGCGGCCGTCTCGTATCCGGCGATAGACGATGCTTCCGACCCGTTCATCGCATATCCCAACTTCTTGCGGAGGGGAGGGGAGGCGTGGCGGTCGAGCAATGTTGTGGAGCTTCTGTCTGAGGAACTTGGCACCAGCAAGGCCTCGATTAGGGAGGATCTATGGCCGAATCTCCTAGCCGTGCATGAGACGACACTGGGGGGGGAACCAGGAGAGTTCATCGTCGCCAAGCATCTGGGGCTCCCGGGGGAGGCTCATCTGGCACTGCATGGAATACCCAGAAGTAAGAGAGAGGCTCGCAGAATCCTAGAAGACTTCGAATCGGACGAGGATGGACATGGAGATGAACCGATCAACGATGAGTCAATCAACGATGAACCGATCAACAATGACAGTTCAGAAGAGGACGACTCGGGTGGAACCCAGTTCACTCTGGATTCGTTCTAATCAGTGCCCGACCACGTCCTTGGGTGCAGAAGCACCAAGACGGTTAGCAGCTCGAGACGGCCCAGCCACATCAGGAGGGTAGCTATCACCATGGAAGGTTCGCTGAGAGCGGCCCATGTCGCAGTCGGCCCGAATGCACCCAGTGCGGGACCGGTGTTACCGAGCAGAGATACGGATATTGAGAGCACGTCAGTCAGCTCTAACGAAGGTTCGAGGAAGGAAATAGTCAGTATGGACGCTGTCGCTAGAACCATCCACGAACTCAGCATGCCGAGGACTATCCAGATCTTCCTCTCCTCGATTATCTGCTGGTTGAATCGTATGGCTACGACTCGGCGAGGCTGGATGATCTTGACGACCTCCCTCTTGGCGAGCTCGAAGGCTATTCTTATCCTCATGACCTTCAGACCGCCCCCCGTGGAACCCGCGCTGGCACCTACAACCATCAGCATGAGTAGAATGAACTGACTGAACACCGGCCAAGTGGCGAAATCGGCGCTTGAGTACCCGGTGCTTGAGATCGAGATGGACTGGAATAGCGCGTGCCTGAGGGCCTCCATCGGAGCCAGCCCACCCTCGCTGGTTCCGAACCTGTAGAGGTTGAACGACATTGCGAGCCACGCCACGAGCAGTATCAGCAGGTACGTCCTCAGTTCCTCGTCCTTCCAAGCCTCCTTCCCGCGCCCGGCGAGCATCAGGTGAAGTAGGCTGAAGTTAATGCAGGTCAGCAGCATGAATACGATTAGAATGACTTCAACGCGAGCCGATTCGAATCCCATGATGCCCTCATCGGAGGTTCCGAAGCCGCCTGAGGGCAATGTGGTCAGGGAGTAGTTCACGGCATCAAACATGCCCAAACCACCGAGGAAGTGAAGCATACCGAACTCGAGTACAGTCAGCACGACGTAGATTAGCCACAACCTGCTGGCGGTCCACTGCAGAGTGGGGCCGAGGCGAGACAGAGATGGCCCGGTGAGCTCTGCCCTAGCTAGGGACATGCCACCACCTAGAACCCTTGACAGTATTAGCAGGCCCAGCATGATTACGCCCATCCCACCGACCCACTGGGTTATCGAGCGCCATAGAATTAGGCTGTTGCTCTGGCTCCCTATGCAGTCATCTACCACTGTGAAGGCCGAGCACACCGGGCTGGTTGAGATGTCGATAACAGTCGCCCCGGTGGTGGTGAACCCTGACATCGACTCGAACCAGGAATACAGGAGGCCACTGAGCCCGTCCCAAACCGAGGCCGTGCCCGAGAACATCTCGAACGGACCGTTGAACATCCCTCCGAGCCAATATGGGAGTGCCCCTACGGCCACGACAGGGATCCACCCGAGAGCCACGGATGCAAACGCCTCCCTGTCCCTCACTCTTGACGAAGCATCGGAGTTACGCGCCAAGGAGACGAGTGACTGACCCAGCACCAGTGAGAGTAGGGCGGGAGTGATGTACGTCTTGGCCGCGTACTCCAATCCCTCGGACTCTATCGAGGCGCTGTATGCAAATACCACCAGCAGTGGCAGAGCGATTAGTCGGATGGTCCAACCAAGAACGAGTCCGACCACGTCCCAGCGCATCTTCAGTTCTCCAGAGCCTTCTCCACCCTCTTGAGGTCGTCTCTGGCAAGGAAGAGGTAGATCCTATCACCGACCTCGATGCTCTCTAGCGTGTGTGGTTTCAATACCACTCCCGCACCGGTGTCGTCGTGCCTCTCGACCATGACTATCCTAGCACCTATGGCTGATTCGCAGTCCTTCACCGACTTGCCAGCGAATGGGTGGTCGCCATTCACTTCCGCAGATATCGATATGATGGCTGGTATGGGTGGGATTACCTGGTAGGTTCCTGGTACGTTCATGTGAATCGATTTCAGTATCGAAGTCACAGATACCAACCTACGACTGACTGGCCTTGTGAGACCTATCCTGTGAACTGCCTCGACCAAGGCCCTGTCCTTGAGGATGAGTCCGGTCCTCGGCACACCCTTGTCCTTGGCCCGCATCGAAATAGCGATGTTTAGGTTGTCATCTTCAAGCGCTGCGACGGCGATGTCATGGCTGTCTATACCCAATTCTCGCAACAGCTCCTCGTCTTGGGGGTCGCCGTGTATGACATCCAGTCTCTTGCTGCTGCCCACCGGCGAGCCGACGAGTTCGTTGGCCGCATCTAGGTCAGGCTCTATGACGACCACGTTGGAGCCCTTAGACAGGTAGTGGTTGGCCAGCTTGGAACCGAACTGGCTTGCTCCGAACACCGCGACCTGCGCGTTCTCCGGGAAGTCCTCGTCCTTTCTACCAACAGCTCTGGTAATCTGGTGGAACTGGTCTGTCGACCTTGAGACGAAGACTAGTAGTTGTCCTTCCTGGATAATCTCTGAACCAGTGGACAGTATGCCCGTCTCGCCCTCGTTCCTGAGTGCATAGATAGATGGTATCCCGACGAATATCTCTCCGACATACCCAGTTTTCGTGCCAATAAGAGGCGAGCCTGACATCACCTCGGAGACAGCAATCCAGGAGGTGTCTCCCAATGGTAGTATCTCATCGATTGAAGGAGCCAGAAGTCCCGCTGCAAGTTGCTCGACTATCTCGTCGGCCGAGCATACAACGTGATCGGCTTTGGACCAGCTTTCCAAAGGCCCAGCCCCCCGAGACGGTTCCAACAGGCTAGGGTCGCGAATCTGAGCGATTGTGGTCAAGCCCGAAGCGCTGCGGTCTCCGACCTGCTCACTGTAGACCTTCTTAGCAAAGGCGCATCCCAACAGATTTGTTTCATCGTCATTGGTAGCGAGCACTAGTATCTCCGCATCGCTAATTCCAGCCCTCAAAAGCGATTCGCGCGACAGTGCACTGCCGGTCACCAACAGGCAGTCGAGGGTCTGTGACTCGTTGATTGCAGTGGGATCGGGGTCGATGATTGCGACGCTCCTCCTCTCCTGCCTGAGAGCTGCAGCGACTCCACGGCCGACCTCGCCGGCACCTGCGATTATGACGCGCATCTAAGCGACTGCCTCAGCGGGCCGGATATAAGACTGCGCCAATGCCATGCCGAAAGGATGCTAATAGGGCAAAGGGGGCGGAGTCGCGTCATTCCTCGCTGTCTATTGCTTCTCCCCGTATCCTCTGCTCGGAGGCCCTTTTGTGCTTCTCCGATTGCCTCGTAGTTCGTCGAAAGGCCTGCTTAGCGGCAGGAGTCATGCCGGCAGGCAGCCATGAAGACTGTGCGGGCCCCCATGCAAGGGCGATGGCGGGGGCTGCTACAAGCACCATCAGAGGAGCGAACAGGGCTAGGACGAGGCACATTGTCAGGAAGCCTCTGGCCACAGCCGAAATCACGAATGGACGCGTTCTGCTGGACTCCAGTACGTTCGCACCCTGCCAGCATGCGGGAAGCGCATGACCGATGCAAGAGGTCGCGGCTATGATCAGGGCCAGAGTCACGCTAACGGCGTTGGTCCCGGAGTAGCCGGAATACTGCAATTGCTCATCGAACAGTCTGTAGATGAGGTAACTGGCCTGCATCGAGCCTATTCCCAACCCTAGGGTCCATCCGAAGGGTGGTGATGCCTTCAGGGCGACGACTCGTGGCCTCGCCAGCAAGAACATCACCAGAGCTGCCTCGGCGGCCCCGATAAGGATTGCAAACAGGCTGGCTGTGAAGATGTTTAGATAGGCTAGAATCACCGAGGACAGGATGATTCTGTCAACGCAAATTGCGAGCAGCATACCCGAAATTAGGCCGTAGACTAGGTATCTCACCGCACCGGCTAGATCGTAGAAGCCCGTCATCCTCGATATCGTACCCCTCCAGCCCGCATACACCCCTAGGATACCTATCGCGAAGGCGAGTTGGGTCTGCCACAGTTCCACGGCCACGGACGGCCATGCCGCATCGGCTTTGAGTCCCTCGGCCCCCGATAACGTTCAAACCACACAATAGAGACCAGGTTCCATGGCGCTAGACGGGCTCAAGCGGCGCATCATGGGCTCAGTTGGTCTTCTGAAGGGCAAGCGCAAGGTGGACGAGGAGACTGCGAGAGAGTTGAGTCGTTCTCTTCGCAAGGCGCTGTTGGAAGCCGACTTCAACGTCCGACAGTCGAAGGAGCTCACCGAACGCATTGAGAGGCGTATGCTGGAGGAGGAGCCGCGGCCCGGAGTTAAGTTGGATACTCATGCTATGAATCTCATCTACACCGAGCTGGTTCGCCTGTTGGGGCAACCTAGAGAGATTATGCCTCACAACCAGACGATTCTAATGGTCGGTCTGTACGGTCAAGGTAAGACCACAACCACTGCTAAGCTAGCAGATTGGTGGAGGCGCAGACACGGCGTCAAAGTGGCCGTCATCGAGGCTGACGTGCACCGACCTGGTGCGTTTGAGCAGCTCCAACAACTGTTGGAAGGCACTAACGTGGATGTCTACGGGCAGCCTGAGGAGAAGGATGCAACCAGAATCGTTCGTAACGGGATAAAGCAGGTCGGCAATGCGGACGTCATCATCATCGACACGGCTGGTCGAGACAGTCTAGACGAGGATCTGCGTGACGAGTTGGTAGGCATAGCTGAAATCGCCAACGCCACTGAGAGATTCCTAGTAATCGACGCACAGGTCGGGCAGGCAGCGGGCCCCGTGGCCAAGACATTCCACGATTTGGTCGGAGTCACCGGCACGATAGTCACCAAGCTGGACGGTACTGCTCGTGGCGGTGGTGCCCTCAGTGCCGTGGCAACCACAGGCGCTCCGATAATGTTCATCGGAGAGGG
>JASLNR010000048.1 GCA_030745885.1 Candidatus Thalassarchaeaceae archaeon | reverse complement strand
AGGGCGTAGGCGCAGCTGGAATGATGGAAATTCCCCTAGTCATCGTCAATGTGCAACGGGCTGGTCCCTCTACTGGGGTTCCTACCAAGACCGAACAGGGCGACCTGTGGCAGGCTCTAGGCGCCAGCCAAGGTGACTTCCCGAAGCTAATACTAGCTCCTAGCAGTCCGCTGGATGGCTTCCAGACCATCCCAGATGTGTTCAACCTCTCTGACAAGTACCAACTCCCGGCAATAATCCTCTCAGACCTTTTGATCTCCGACGAGACCTCGACAATCGACCCGAATCTGCTCGACATGCATCCCGTAATCGACCGAGGCAAACTCATCACAGCGGCAGGAGATGAGGCAGGAAGATACGAACGCTACAAGTTTACTGACAGCGGCATCTCTCCCCGTGCTCTGCCCGGAATTCCTGGTTACGAGCACGTGGTAGCAACCGACGAGCAAATGCCCGACGGAGTGCTCATCAGTGACGAGTTTACTCACCCTCACAAGCGCCGTGCGATGGTCGAGAAGCGACAACGCAAGATGGAAGGGCTGCTGGCTGACCTGCCACCCCCTGCTATCGTCGGCGATGCCGATGCTGAAGTGACGCTGATTGGCTGGGGATCCACCGCAGATGTCATCCGAGAGTCCATCGAACTGTTGGCAGAAGCGGGGGTCGTTGCTAATCATCTGCACTTCAAGTGGATGGTTCCTTTCCATGCTGATGAAGCGAGCGAGTTGCTGTTATCCTGCAGGCGCACCATAATCGTCGAGAACAACTACACCGGGCTCTTCCACCGCTATCTGCGCAGCGAGACTGGTTTCACCGTGGATGGTCACATCCGTAAGTACGATGGCGAGCCTTTCAAGCCCCAGCATATAGTGGCGGCCGTACAAGATCAGCTCACAGGGGGAGAGGCTTTGTCGGTGCCGTATGAGGAGATTATAGTCTGAGGTGAACTTATGACAGAAAAGAATGTTATCAGCCTGAAACCTAAGGACTTCAAAGGCAAGGTGAACCCGGACTGGTGTCCTGGATGCGGCGATTTCGGTGTGTTAAGCGGCCTGCAGCGAGCGGTCAGTGAGCTCGGTATGCAGCCACATGAGATTCTAACCATCAGCGGCATCGGATGCTCGTCAAACTTCCCTGGCTTCTTCAACTCTTATGGGATGCACACGCTGCATGGGAGGGCGCTCCCGCACGCGACAGGAGCGAAGCTAGCTAATCACGAGATGAATGTCATCGTGACCGGTGGAGACGGGGATGGCTATGGAATTGGGGGGAATCACTTCACCCATACCAGTAGGCGTAACCTCGACGTCCTCTACATTGTAATGGACAACCAGATCTACGGGCTCACGACTGGTCAGATATCCCCTACCAGCGAGGTTGGCATGAAGACCAAGAGCACCCCCTTCGGCAGCATCGAACTGCCAATCAACCCAATCGCGAGTGCGATTACCGCGGGCGCGACATGGGTGGCTCGTGGTTACACGGGCAACATCAAACAACTGACTAGGCTGATGATCGAAGGCATTCAACACAAGGGATTCGCGCTTCTCGACGTTTTCAGCCCGTGTGTTACGTTCAACAAGGTCAACACCTACCAGTTCTTCCGGCCGCGGGTACAGCCTCTAGAGGACATCGATCATGATACAAGCGATTGGAAGGCTGGCATCGAAAAAGCGATGCTCTGGGGGGATGTGATTCACACCGGGGTATTCTTTGAGACCAATGCCCGAATGACCCTTGGGGATCAGGAACCAGTGCTTGATGATGGGGGGCCGCTCGCCCTCCGCGAGCTCGGCCTCGACAGCGAGCAGACCGGGCTCATCATTTCTCGCATGATGTGATGCGGAGAGTTTTCGGGGTGATTAGGGTCTCTTGCCCGGCCCGACCTCAATGATGTGGCACTCGTGCAGGGTCCTAACCCCCGCTACCGTGATTGGCGAGTCGCCCTCAATGCAGCGCTCTCCGTCCCAGTTCCTAACGGCCCTCATGACTGTTTTTCGACCGGGCTCGTTCTTCGGATCGACCTTCAGTTCAACGGTAAGATCGTCAATCTGCCCGAGCCATCTCAAGACAGCATCGATACTCTTCCTTGCAATCCCAAATTGTTGCTCCGAGCTCCTAACCCAATAACCTAGGTTCCATACCGCCCTGCGGGAGCGAGTGACCCTGTCGAATCCAATCAGTCCGAGGATGAATTCATCCCACGGTCGCACCATCACCCAGTGATGAAGCAATCCCACCCTACCCTTTTTCTCTGTCTCCTGTATGAAGTCCTCGATCTGAGAATTGATCTCCTTGTCGGGATTTATCCATGGCATGGCACGAATTACATCGGGCCAAGTCTCTTCGAAAGCCTCGATAATCTGGGAAACGTGGATGCTAGAAGCCGGTCTGAGTACTAGTCTGTCATCAATCTGTATGGATGACGTGACGCGGCGAATCATGGGACTTTGGGGGGGGCTATGCCGCATCAGACCTACGGAGGAAGAGCTTTGGTTAAGAAATCAGTTTCTCCCTTGCGCGAGTGATTTCCGGATCGTTCGGATAAGTCGAACTGGCCGCTTCAATCATCTTTTTGGCGGCATTGGGCCTACCAATCCACATCAACAGCTTTCCTATCGGATATACGAATGAGGTCCTGTTTCCAAGGTGCGACCCGACTTCATCCAAGAGGACTGTAGCCTCGGCAATTTTCCGTTCTAATGCTGCCTCCAGTGCGGCTTTTAGTTGCTTCTTGACCTCCGCTTGGGGCCATTCCTCCTGCTGATCCCAGGGCCAGTACCCGACAGCCTCTGGAGTTGCAGTCGCCAGAGGCTCATTGGCTGATTCCTGTGGTAGTCGTGGTGCTGGAGGAAGGACAGGGGCGGCGTAATCATTCTCTGGGGGTTCGGCCTGTTGGGGAATAGGCTTTGCATTCAGCCTAGGTATCGGGAGGTTCTTCGGTGCGGATGGAAGCTCGAAAACCGAATCTGGGCTTAGATCTGGTTCCTCCACGATTTCGTTGTCTTCGGCTTGGAACTCGAAAGAACGATGTCTCGACTCCGGAAGGGGCTCTTGGTCCTCATCAATTATTGAATTGGGGCTAGCAAAGGCTGCTTCATATTCATCGACGACTCCGTCACCATCGAAATCGGCAGGGTCGGTGACGAGAGTTGCCTCCGAGGTTGGCCATCCGTTGGTATCCGGTACCTCGCTGGCCGAAACTACTTCAACGTAATCAGGAGTCTGCGCTGTTGGTTGGACCAGTTCGATTGGTTTACGTTCGATCTCCTCAATCTCCCCTAAATCCTCAGGACCCTCTGGGACCTCGAACTTATTGACGAATCGGGGAGCGTCCTCGGACGAGAGTTCGTACTCCTCTTCTTCCTCGATTGTAGGGGGGGGATTCGGAATAGAAGAGGAATCGGGCTGCTTATTGAGAATGATCTCGTCATTATCCCCATACTGAGCCACGTCGACAATCATATTGTCCATGGAAAAGGATGGGGGTTTCATATCCTCATTCGCGATTGCTTGTTTCTCAATCTCGCTCATCAACTCGTCGAGCAAATCCGAAGAAGTGCCATCATCGAGTCCCGATGACTGCTCGAAAGAAGGTCTGTCGAGTTGGTAGTAACAGCGGATGCAAATTGTCGTCCCCTCTGGGTTGTTATGCTGGCAAGAAGGGCAGGTTACGCCTTGAGATTCCCCCTGACGCCATGACTTGAATCTGTCAAAGACCATGTCCCACCACCCCCCGGACGTTGACTTCGGTGAACCCACGCGTTTAACTCTCACCCGGGAAAGTTGTGGGCGGCAGCACGGGCTTAGGGCAGGCAAGCGTGATAGAGGCTGCACAGGACGGGGTATCGTGAGTGGTTCCGAGGAGGTCCTTCCCGCACGTTTCAGACGCAGTCAGGATCACCACGAAGCATACCTCCGACTGATTCGATGGGAGCTGGACGACGAGTTGGCGATGACTGAGGAGAGGCTTCGCAACTGGTCCAATGGCAAGCTACAGGCTAATGGCATCGCACTTTTCGATCTAATTGCCAAACCTGACGGATGGTTGTTCGGCCAGAGGGTGGTTCGTTTACGCAACAGCACTGGAGTGAGGTTCGGTACACATCGTTTCAGACAGGGCGATATCGTGATGCTGAGTCGCAACAGCCCACTGACCGAGAAGCCGATTGAGGCGATAGTCAGCGAACGTAGCAAGAATGCTATCAGAATCGTTCTTCCCGAGGCTCCACAAGGTCTCAGAAGGGGTAGATGGAGGATGGATAGGGGTGCAAACAGAATCGCTTTTGACAGGATGAGAGATGCTCTAAACTCAGTTTTCGAAGAAGACGGAAGTGCGCCACTGAGGGAACTGATCCTTGGCTCGGTTCATGACCCAGCAAGTACCGCCTCGCTAATTCCCGAGTTAGGTGGCGCCAAGCAAGTCAGAGTTCCCATTCCAAGCGATTTGAACAGCGCCCAGCGCAAAGCTGCTGAAGCTGCGATGTCAAGTCGCCTGACCCTTATTCAGGGGCCACCTGGAACAGGTAAGACACATACGGCAGTGAGAATCCTGGAGGCTTGGGCCAAGCAGGACATTGGTACAACGCTAGCAGTCGCCGACTCGAACGTAGCAGTCGATAATCTGCTCGAAGGGCTGTTGGCCCTTGATGTCAGAGCAGTAAGACTGGGGCAACCCGTCAAGGTTCGAGAGGATCTCAGGGAAGCTACCATGGACGCAGAGATGGAGAGGCATCCACTTAGGAAGGATCTGTTGGAGCACCTTGAGCTTAACGAGAAACTGGCTCGCAGAATCAGGGGAATGCGTGGTGGAAAGGAAAAGGGTCTGGCTCATAGGGACTTGAGCAGAGGTTGGAAAGAGGTGCGCAGAATCGAGGCTCAGATGCGTGACGACATTCTCGACAAGGCACAGGTACTGTGTTGCACGTGTATCGGTTCAGGGCACGAACTCCTCGACGGAAGAAAATTCCCAAGGGTGCTTGTTGATGAGGCGACCCAAGCTACCGAGCCGTCCACTCTGGTTCCACTAGTGAGAGGCGCGCGGCAGGTAGTGTTAATCGGGGATCACAGGCAACTTCCACCGACAGTCATCTCTAGGAGATCTGTAGAAGGGGGGTTGAGAAAATCTCTATTCGAGCGCACAATAGAAATGGGAATCGAGCCCATGATGCTAACCACGCAGTACAGGATGCATCCTGCGATCTCCAATTTTCCAAACTCTCGGTTCTACGATAACCGTCTTGAGGATGGTATCAGCGAGTCAGACAGACCGGCTCCCAAAGGCCTCATTTGGCCAGATTGGGATGTCCCTATCGCCTTCCTACCGGTAGGGGGGGGAGAGGTTCTGTCGCCGGACGGGGCATCGAAGGAGAATCCAGCGGAGGCATCATGGGTAGTTAGCCTCCTTCTAGGTATGTTGAGTGCAGGAGATCTCAGTGAGAGGGACATCGGGGTTATCACCCCGTATGCCGGGCAAGTCAGGACGATTCGCGACCAAATGCCCGAGAACCTGCATGGCGTTGAGGTGCGCACTGTCGATGGCTACCAAGGTAGGGAGAAGGAAGTCATAGTCTTCTCTTGCGTTCGCTCCAATAAGGACGGGAACATTGGTTTCCTCTCCGATGCTAGAAGGCTCAACGTGGCGCTAACAAGAGCAAAGCGCGGATTAGTGGTGGTCGGCGATCCTGACACACTGCGGTGCGATGTCAATTGGGAGGCATGGTTGAATCACATCCGCAGTCGAAATCTTGAGGCATGGCACTTGTTGGGAACAGCCTGAGGAACGGGTATGGCTGATCATGACTCACCCCTATCCCTCCACGGAGGGACAACGGTCGCCAAGGCTATCGTTTCGCAGAGCGATGGGTATTGGTCAGTCCCGGAAGGAACCATCCTAGCCTCTACCATGGGGAGGATTGTTTCTTTCGTAATCGATGTGATTATCGTAACAACGATATTGATGATAGCAACTCGGTCGATGATTCGAAATGCCTGGAGTTTGACTCTCTGGATCTCTCCGGAATTCCACTTCGCACTTGCATTCGCACTCATTCTCCTGGCTAGTCACTGGCTCTATTGGAGAGTGACGGGGGTGACATTCTCTAGATCACTGGGCCAGCGGATGTTCGGTCTAGCAGTAGTCTGCGACGACGGATCGTGCCTAACCGGCGAGATGTGGGATAGGCGTTCACTTAGGAAGCTGGTCTATCTCCTGCCGATTGTTAACTTGTACTTCGGTGTATATGAGATAGCTAGAATCTCTCAAAGACACACTCATCAGTCCAATCTTGATCTGGAGATAGGGACGATTGTCGCTCATGCTGACTCCCTCCCACCAGCGAGCCGTCGTCACATCAGGTAGGTGAGAAGTTGCAAGAGGCAGTGGAGCTGGCTCTTTCGGGGCATTGCATCGTTTACCCCACCTCGACCCAACCTGCCCTAGGTTGTATTCCCAATCCGCTTGCATTGGACGAGTTGTTCACCATCAAGAATCGACCATCCCACGTCCCAGTCAGTCTTGGGGTGGTGGATTTGGATCAGGCCGGGGAGCTCGTCGAGGTGCCTGAAGACGTACCTGCGATTCTAGCGGCCTTTCCTGAAGGTTCTTTGACCATCGTTCTTCGAGCCCACGAGACCATGGATTCGAGGCTTGGGGGGGCCAATGTCGCAATCAGAGTTGTCTCTCACCCTATTGCAAAAGAGTTCCTGAGAAAGACTGGTCCCCTCACGGCAACTAGCGCGAACCCTAGCGGAGAGGCCCCCCTGTACGACTGCGATTCCGCTGCAAGGCTTCTCTCGACTTCGAAAAGGCCCGTTGGGATCATCGCGGGAATGTGTGGTGGTGGCGCGCCCAGTACTTTGATAGCATGGCACACTGTCTGTGGTGCACCTGAGTCGTTAAGCATCGAGGTGGTAAGAGAGGGTAAAGTAAGTTCTGGGGATGTTCTCGAATGGTGGAAGAGGAGGATCTGAAGCAATGGCGGGATGCCGGTCACGTCGCTCGTCGATCTCTAGAGGGCATAAAAGGCGAAATTATTGCCGGCAAGGCTTGGATTGATGTCATTGAGTCTGCGGAACGCTTCATCAGAAGGCATGGCGGGCAAGCGGCCTTCCCAGTTACAATCTCGGTTAACGAAATGGCTGCTCATTACACGACGAATACCGAGCTAATTCCCCCAGAGGGAATGGAGGGCGAAATGGTATTCGAGAATGGCGACCTCGTCAAGCTAGACATTGGAGTTCACATCAAGGGAGCTCTCGCCGATAATGCACTAACTGTCGAAGTAGGAAACGGGGGTCTTCACTCTGATCAAATCAGGGCGGCAGAGGAAGCCCGCGATGCTGCCATCGAGAAGATGCATCCGGGAACACCATGGCATGAAATCGGTGCTGCCGCCCAACAAGTTGCAAGCGATGCTGGATTCGAGCCAATCAGGAATCTCTGTGGCCACAGAATGGAACGCTGGAACTTGCACACTGGCCTATCGGTCCCAATGTACGATTGTGGCCCTAGCAACCCTGGGTTCAAGGGAGTTGTCGAACTTGGCAGCATCTACGCAATCGAACCTTTCAACACAACGGGAAAGACGGGGATGATTGAGAACGTCCCCCCAAAGGGGTCATCCAACATACTGAGAGTGACGGGGGATGTGAAGCTTCGCAAGGCTCTGGCAAAGGGGAAGTTAAAGCCCCTTGGTGCAACCATGGCAAGGTACATCGAGGAACGTTACCGCACCCTACCATTCGCTGAACGCTGGGCGTACCCCCTCCTGGCGAAGCCTTTCCCAGACGAGGACGAGGTCTCTTTGCGAAAGAAATGGAAAGCCCTTGTGAAAAAGTTGACATCCATCAGGTTCCTTGAGGACTATGATGCCCTTCGCGATATCGATGGTGGGTTGGTGGGACAGTTCGAGCACACCGTATATGTCACCGATGGGGGTCCAGAGATTCTGACTGTGGAGTGATTTGGCACCAGCACTTCGTTTTCCATTATTTTCCCAAATTTTCACAACGATTATCTATCGCAGGCTTCCTGATATACCCGTACAGGACGAAAGGTTCTCGCTGAGTGCATCCCATCCCCTCGCTATTATCTCTCGCCCTGTACACCCAAATAGGCTAGCAGTCATGCTTTCTGCAAGTTTTTCTGAGATGAGTGAGCCGTGCCGAAAATCGTTACTGCGATTATTGCTACGAGCACGAGAATGATGCCGGCTGTCTGATTCGTGGAAGGAGACTCATCGAGCAGGAAAACTCCCCAAATTATCGTTAGGACGGGTTGTAGAAGAATAGCGAATGACGTGTGAGCGGCAGGGAGCCGTGGCAGGGCGTAGGCAATAGCAGTCCACCCGCCAACTTGGCACACCAATGCCAGCAGCATCAACCAAGCGTGGCCAGGCCAGGACGGTTGGAGATTGATTGGGTCAATCGATGCGCTCTGGAGGGGAAGTAGTCCGAGGATGAGCAAACCAAGCGCCGCACCCGCTGTGGCATCTAATTGGACATTGGCTGCTGGAGCCAGTTCCCTGTTAGAATAACGGAATACGATTAGGAATGAGGAATAGAAGAATGCCGCTCCTATTCCAAAGATCACCCCCTTTATCGGGTCGACGCCGAAGGGTTCGGAATCGGAAACCCCTGATATGAGAGCCAAACCAGCTAGCACCACCGGCAAGGAGAAAAGGATTGCAGGATTTGGGCGCTCTCCGAAGAGTCGCCAAGAGACAAGAGTCACGATAATTACCTGCGAGTTTCCCAGCAGAGTGGCGATGCCGATGCCGATGAAAATCATCGAACTGTGGTACGATAACATATCGGGAGCGAGGATTGTGCCTGCTCCGAAGGCCATCCATCTCGTTCGAGTTGAGCGAGTGTCGTCTCTTCGAGCAATGTAGGCTAGCAGAACGAGCGCGGGAAGTGCGTATAACATTCGGAAGAAGGCCCCTGTGGCAGGGTTGGTGTCAGAGTAGACGTAGATTACTGGAGAGAATGAAATCGCAACGGCGCCCCCCAAAGCAACCAGCATTACCTGTCGGTCAGAACTGACCGGCATGTGAATCCCCTAACTTGATTTTTCGTCTTCAAGCATTTTCTGCAATTCGCCGCTCTGATACATCTCCAAAGCAATGTCCGAGCCGCCAATCAATTCTCCATGGACGAAAACCTGTGGCATTGTGGGAAAGTCCGACCAAGCACAAACCGAGGGGATAGCGTTCGGGTCGGATAACACATTTACGCTAGTATATGCCTCGTTGAGTTGGCTCAGAACCGTAGCAGCGCGGTTGCTGAAGCCACACATTGGCTGCTCCGGAGTCCCCTTCATGAATAACACCAGCCTGTTACCAGCCACCACCTCATCTAGCCATTCATCAGACCATGCTTCTGTCATCTTCTTCACTCCCTCTCCGTCCTATGGATGTGCACTCCAAAGAACTCCACCTCTTCACTATGAGGGTCAAATGCCGTCTCTTCGCTTGAACTCGCCTGTTCCGGGGTCATGCATCTCAAGTCTAGAGCATGGACGGCATTGCTCGCGATGTGAGGCTTGAAGTGGCCGAGTATCGGCCTTTGGCGCTGCAGAGGCCTGACTCCCTCATAACTGGGAGATATCACTCGGACGTGAAAATGGTCCCCACTTCCATGCAGATCGATAACCTCGACCTTCGCATCTGGAACCACCTTGAGGACCTCGTCGACCATCCAGCCCTTCGTGACCATGAGGCGCGTCAGGTATTGGACAATTTGAAACTACGTTTTGAGTGCAGTCCTAATCGCATCGAGGTTCTCGGCAATCGTGCCGCGGTCGTTAATGAGGCCAGAGCCCACTACTGCGATGTCGATGCCCCACTCGGCCACCATCGAGGCGTTGTGGTCCTTGATGCCCCCGTCTATCATCAGCTTGGTCGCACGGCCGCCTACAGAAACCTGAGAGTCTATGGCGGCGCGGAAGTCCCTCACCTTGCCCTCAATCTCGGGCATGAACATCTGCCCGCCCTTCCCAGGGATAATCGACATGACTAGTACGAGGTCCAAGTCAGGCAGCAGCGGCAGCACCTCCTCAGTCGGTGTGGAGGGATTGAGTACACAACCGGCTTGCACACCTGCACCGTGGAGATTGGCGATCAGGGCTGAGAAGTCACCCACGGCCTCGATGTGAGCGATTACCATGTCCACGCCCGCTTGGACGTATTGGTCCCAGGTTTCCTCGGCATTGGTAATCATCAAGTGGCAGTCGATGAAGGCGTTAGAGCCAAGATGCTCCCTCGCAGAACGAATCAGGGCCGGTCCGAAGGTGATGGTTCGGTTAACCACCCAATTGCCGTCCATGACGTCCATGTGAAACCAATTAATCCCAGCAGCAGAGGCTTCCTCAAGGGTCTCCCCAAGCCTGCAGAAGTCGGCAGTAAGTATGCTCGGCGTGATCTCCATCGATTCCCCCTGGGCATCGGGTGAGGGTTTCGGTTCTCAATCCCTCGGGCGACTCGGTCAGTCACACACACACATATTGATAGGACGCGAACACAGCGTTGGACCATTGGTGAGCAAATGGGACGAGTGGTTGATGCAAGTGACTCTGACTTCGATGTCGTGACGAAGAGCGACGAGTGGGTAATAGTCGATTTCTGGGCCCCTTGGTGCGGCCCGTGCAAAATGGTAGCACCCGTCCTATCGCAGATTGCCAGCGAGAGGGAGATCACCGTAGCGAAGGTAAACACCGATGTCAACCCAATAAGCTCCGGCAGGTTCGGAATACGCGGAATCCCGGCATTGATACTGTTCAACAATGGTGAGGTTGTAGATCGGATGACAGGAGCGATGCCCAAACCCGGAATGGACGCTTGGCTCAATCGGCACATGTCCTAGTCAGAGGCCTCGTGCAGCTTCCTAGATCTATCCGCGTGCGGCGCTCCGACCTCGCGTAGCAGACGGGCCCGAAGGGCCTCGTGCAGCCACATTCCACCCTCTATTTCCAACATCAAACCTCGTTCGAGGAGGGGGGAGGGCGGTGCGCCATCCGCTCCGGCCGCCTTGGCCAGCGTCTTCCACGGGACTGGTCTATCAGCAACCGCGAGCAGGGAGAGCAGTTCCCTGTGATCATCTGGAAGCACGTCGAGGATCTCCTCGTCGAGGAAGCGTAGCCAGTCATCGTGTAGAGTCTGGCCGTAGAGCTCGAGGAGCTCGACGGCCAACGGGTGACCGCCCGTCGCCCTGTGGACTTGTTCAGCCGGAGCAGCGTCGGGGAGATCGAACTTGTCGAGCCAAGCAGACACCTCTTCGATTGTCAAACCGGACAATACGAGTTCCTCGACCTTTTCCCGAATATGCACGTCACGTCTGTCGTAGAACGCGAGATTGGTTCGAGAGACGAGGAGGAGTCGGATGTCAGTCGCCTTTGCGATCTGCAGTAGAGCTCCGAAGAGATGATCGCCGGGGGGTCCGATATTGTGGACGTCGTCCAGGATGACCAAGAGCTCCTTGGGCGTCTTGCTCAACTCTTCCAATAGGTGGGCTGTGAGTCTTCGTCGGTAGGTGTCTAGATCCAATCGGGCTGCGGGCCTTAGTGGAAGCGTATCTAGGATATTGTAGGGATCCTCTGATTCATCGATGATGCCAATTCTATGAAGCAGGCTGGTCGCAATGCCAAGCGGGGAGTCCCAGGGCTGACAGGGGTAGTACATCACCTGCAAATCGGGTTGTTCCTCTAGCAATGCAGACAACCAATGCGAGACCAGAGTCGTCTTTCCGCATCCAGCGATTCCCGAGAGCACCAACATCGGCTTTTCCGAGCCGTGCCATCGATCCAGCACAACCTTCTCGTTGATTCTTCCATGGACCGTACGAGTCCTAGGTGGTTGGATGTGGTACGTCGAATGTGCTCCCGCTAGCATTGATAGCGAGCCCGGCGGTGGAGGGTCGCCATCTTGGCTGACTATCGTCCCGAATCGGATGTCACCGAAATTCAAAACGCCCTCATGCTGGGCATGCATCAATACCTGAAGAAGGCTCAGACCGGTCTGGAGCTTGGGGGCGACTTCATCCGCCCTGACTTCCAACAACTCCCCATCCCTCGATCTGATTAGGATCATGAATTTCCTCAGTACAGCGATTCGATCTCGGGCAGCCTCCCTGCCTTCCTCGGTAAGCTGCCAAGTCTTCTGTCGGCGATTCTCCCTCCTTATTGTTCGACTGTGTTGAGAGACCCAGCCGCTCTCCATTAGCTCACTCATTGATCGTGAGACGTTTGGGGGGTGCAGCGCGCATGACTCGGCAATACCCGGGCGGGTCACCTCTGTGGAAACCAGATAGTGATCTGCCTGATGGTCCTGCTCCCACAGGTGAAGCAGGATTCGATCGGCAACAGGAACGTTGACTCTCGCATCACTGCGTGCCATGGGACGATGCGACCTCAATCGTGTGCATCAAGCGTTCGGGGAAATGGCCGAGGCTATTCATCGGATGCGCATTGCGGGTACGGGCCATGCATGGGAGGCAGGAATAGAGTGGTGCAATCCCTAGTGACTGTCGACAGGCTGAGGATGCTATTGGAACCTAGGTTGAGGGAAACCGGCAGAGCTGAAACGGGGCTGGGCAAATAGTCCTCCCCCGTCTGCGTGATTATCAACTGGAATCCATCATCTTCAGGAATAATGACATCCATTCCGAAAAACTCCATCTTGGCGATGACAGAGGAGCCGGGGGTCAATGGGCCACCCTCCTTCCCACCCTCATGGAACCTGAGGTCCATTACAGCGTGACCTAGGTGCATCCCATTGCTTGTCTGCACCATCTCGACGAAGAGGTGCCCACTAGTGGCAAGCAGTGATATCGTCGCCTCGACATGGAAAGTCGGTGTTCCGATTATTCTAGTCTCCCGCTCGAAGGTCGGGCACTCGATGGTTAGGCTGGAACCGGGGGATATTGTGTCGCTACCGCTGATGATTGAGCAGACGTCCATGTCCAATTCTATCCAATCGATGTCTGCCGGTGGATAGCTCTGCTCGACTCTCCACCCCCCGTTATTATCCTGAATCTCGGCAATTAACCTAGGTTGGGGGCCTTTGTCCATGAGGTAGTAGTTGAACCACTCCAGGAGGTCATCGGCCCAATCCCACCTCAATGTGTAGGGGAAGGCCTCAGAACCTCTTCCGCTGCTTAGGCCTTCGTGATCACTGCTGCGATCTGGGTAATGGTGTCCCCACTGGCCATAGAGCCCCTTGACCTCGAATCCGGCCTCGATCATCGTGTTGTGGACGGGGAAGGCCATGTGTGGGTCGACGTTCCAATCCTGCATCCCATGGATGATGTAGATTGAGCCTGCGTAGTTCTGAATTGCCCTAGTGAGGAAGTGCCTCTCCTCCCAGTAGTCGCTTCCGGTCCAAGCGAGGTTGTCGCCAGTCAGATAAGCTCCGACTCCTGCGTAGTATCCCTCGAAGTATCCCTCGCATGCGTTCTGCGCGTCCTCGAGATCACCATCGAGCCCGAAGCTGCCGTAGACTCCATTGTGCATGATGGCGCCTCTGGCCTCCATGCTACCGTTTCTCCACATCAGGTCGTGGACACCAATCAGCCCGGACATCGGCACTATAGTCCGAAGGTGCTCAGAACCCATCGCAGCGGCCTCCCATGGCGTTGAGCCGTCGTATGACTTCCCAATGGCTCCTACATTGCCGTTGGAGAAGGGAGCCGTGCCTAGGTATTCGACGGCGGCGTGAATGCCCTCCTGCTCATCTAGCCCCATCAGATCCATGCAGTGGTTTGACTCGCCGGTCCCGAATACGCTGACCTGCGCGATACCAAAGCCATGGGGAACGAAGTTCTCGATCAAGAATCGTCCGAGCCGATTCGCAGGGGTCAAGGCATCTACGTCGCCGTCATCGTAGTAGGGACCTATCTCTGCAATCACCGGGACCCTGCACTCCTCGGGTACCTCGGTCGCATCCATTTCGCAGCCTTCGATAATGGGGAGCCATAGTCCCATATGCACCTCTGCACCACCAGTCGCCCCAGCTCCTCCATCAGCAGCGCCAATTGCTGGGACGGGTACGTAGATTGAGCGGACCTCATCGATTTCGTAAGAGCCGTTCCAAGAGACTCGGCTGAAGACGTCATCGTCACGGTAAACCATGTCTGATCTGTCCTCCACAGGAGGCAACCAGTGGTTCTCTTCGGGATTCTCATCGTCCTGATCCGATGGACCGAGGCACCCTGAGATGGCTGGAAGAAGCAGAATCAGGGTCATCAGCATGCTGGGCTTTGATGGACGCACGCATTCCACGTCGAGGAGTCGCACATGATGGATTCGGTCTCCTGAGATGAATTCAAGAGGCGAATCCTCGAGACGGCTGGAATACTCGTTGTGGTCAGCCTGATTTCCTATGGGTTGGGGTTGCACTAGGAGGCGCGCTGGGTGTTGAAGTCTGAGATTTTCACATCCGCAACCTATGTGCCTGATATCGCTCTCGCGAGTCCATGGGCGCTTACGAGGAGTTGCTTGGGAAACTGAAGAACATTGATCTAATCGGCCAAATTGGAGGACTTGTGAGCTGGGACCAGGAGGTCCTGATGCCTCCCAAAGCCGCCACCCTGCGAGCCGAGCAGTTGGCTTGGATCTCCAAGACGGGTCATGAGTTACTGACACATCCCCGCATAGGGGAGTTGATTGTGGGACTCGAGGCCAGCGAAGGTCTGGATGAGGTTCAAGCTGCCAATGTCAGGCTGACGAGGGAATCATATGACAAGGCCACAAAACTGCCAACCGAGTTCGTATCAGAGATGGCTAAGCACAATTCCAAGGCGCTCGTGTCCTGGACGGAGGCCCGTGCCAAGGACGACTTCTCGATATTCCGAGACCGTCTCTCTAAGTCCATCGATCTCGCACGCCAGAAGGCTGACTACATTGGTTATAAGGAGTTGCGCTACGACGCTCTCCTCGATCTCTACGAATCTGGCCTAACGGTTTCTAGGGTCGACCCGCTGTTCGCTGGACTCCGTGATAGCGTCGCCCCCCTAGTGAAGGCGGTCGTTGAGAGCGGGAGCCGTCCCGACATGTCGTGGGTCGAGGACAACACATGGGACCAGCCGGGCCAGGAGGCGCTGAGCCAGAGTGTTTCCGAAGCCATTGGATTCAACTTTGAGGCGGGACGTCGCGATGCATCCACTCACCCTTTCTGTGGTGGATCGAATCCAGATGACGTGCGATGGACTACACGCTACAACGAGTCTGATCCCTTCGGGTCACTGTACGGTTCTATGCACGAGACTGGGCATGGGACGTACGAGCAGGGCCGTCGACGCGACCTCGACTTCCAACCCGCCGGCGAGGCAAACGGCTTGGGAGTCCATGAAAGCCAGAGTAGGCTGTGGGAAAACCAGGTCGGGCGCTCGAGGGAGTTCTGCGAGTGGGCGCTGCCCCTTTGGCAGCAGCACTTCCCGGAAAACATGGAGGGGGTTTCTGCCGACGACCTATGGCGGGCTGTCAATCTGGTCGAGCCCAGTTTAATTCGAGTCGAGGCTGACGAGGCGACTTACAACCTGCACATCATGATTCGCTATGAGATAGAGAAGCGATTGATTTCCGGAGATCTCGAGGTGGACGATCTCCCCGATGCCTGGGACGACATGTATGAGGAGTTCCTTGGGGTTCGTGCACCAAACCGAGCCCTGGGCGTTCTTCAGGATATCCACTGGTCAATGGGTGCTTTCGGATACTTCCCGACCTACACCCTAGGCAATCTCTACGCCGCTCAACTTCTAGCCGTCGCTCGCGAGGATATGCCCGACCATGATGATAATATGCGGCGAGGTGAGTTCGGAAGCCTGCTCGGATGGATGAAGGAACGCGTCCATCAACGTGGCAGCATACTCAAACCGGCTGAACTCATCGAGGAGGTCACTGGCTCACCGCCCTCGCCAGACGCTTTCGTGGAATATCTGGGGGACAAAGTCGGACGGCTTTACGGTGTGGGGTCTTGAGGCCGGGTGCGGAAACCCCGATAGCGAGGCCCTCGGTGGCAGTCCATGGAATCTCGGGGGTTGCACCACTTCGCCTCCTTCGCCCGCGAGTTGGACGGGGAGTGCACACTGCTGAGGATTTTCGGGGATTGGCTCGTGGCCGGTTCCCGTCTAGGTGACCTAGCCTGCTGGAGCATAGGCAGTGGAACGGAGATGTGGAGGTGTCTTGTCGAGGGGCCTTGCTCTGACTGCGACCTCGAAGGAGATATGCTGTGCGTTTCGGAATCTGACAAACTCCATGCAGTAGACATCAGAACCGGGGACTTTCTTTGGAGTTACGAGCTTGAGGGCTCGAGCGACTTAGTTAGTATCTCAGGGGGGGTCTGGGCTACATCGTCAGTCTACACTATCGAGATTCAAGATTATACCGAGTCTTCCGTATGGCTCCTTGACAAAGAAGGCCGCCTTGAGAGCAAGTGGGGAGTCGTGGGCAGATCTTGGTTCCTCGGTGCAAAATCAAATCTTGCCATCATTGGGCTTAGTCGACCGAATTGCGGATATGCCAAAGTGACGATTGGCAAGAATCCCGAATACTTCTCCACGGAGAATAACAACCCAATTACCACGGGAGTGATGTCGGACGAAGGCTCCCTGTATCTCGGTCACAGCAATGGAGGAATTAGCGAGATAACTGATGAAGGAAGCTCCTCGCAAATAGCTGGATCGGCCTCTGTGACATCAATAACCATCGGAGAGGACTGGTTAGCAGGATTCGAATCGGGGAGGGTGTTATCCGGTCCCTCACTTGGTGGCTGGTCCACCGAAGTCGGTGGTTCGGTGGATGTGATTTGCCTGGGACCATCGCTCCGTGGCGAGAAGTGCGTATGGTCGTCATCTTGGTCTGGGAAGGCCAAACTTTCCCTGCTCGAAGAGATTGGTGGTGAAGTCCAGTTTGAGATCGGCCACGATTCACGTATCGGAGAGATTTGTTCGGCGGGTAGGAAGATTAGCCTCGGCGACTCCGAGGGCAAAATTTTCCTTATCGAGGAAGAGGTTCTCCGACGTCGTTTCGAACAGGTGGAAGAAGGCAATGAAGAAGAGAAGAAAAGGTCACTGATAAGGAGTAGGATTCGCGGTCTTCGAAAAGAATAATTTGCAGTGGAAATTAACTCTCAGAACCTTAATTTCCGTTGTATTGCGGTAATGCTCTAGAAATGTTTATGTGCCGGTCACGGCCCTGTGGACCTTGCCGCTCCGGGGGAGTGGTGCGAGGGCGCTTCGGCGCGATTCGCGGGCCACAATAACCGAGCCCCGAAGCCGGGGCGGTAGAACCGAAATCTGAAAGGAGATCGGGGATAGAGCCGGAGCGTCTGTGGACGTGAAGGTGGAGCAGCGACGAGATCGGAGGAACCGGAGAGAACTGGACGCAAGGAAAGGGAAAGAAGGGGAGAGCGAGAGAGAAGCTGCGGAGATACGCGCGCGTAGGGGGAATGAGAAAATACCTGGGTCGCGGGAGTGGGGAACGAAGTGGGGAGAACTGGAGAGAACTGGACGCAAGGAAAGGGAAAGAAGGGGAAGGAAGCGGAGGGAAACACGAAGGCAACGAGGGCGGGGAGACCCGTGGAGGAGCCTGTATCGAACCGTGGAAAGAAATGGCGAGAGTCAGGACGGGAAGCGGAGAACGCGAAGAGGGGGGCGACTCCCTTGGAGAGAGAGTATGAGATGTGGAGAGAACTGGAGAGAACTGGAGAGAACTGGACGCAAGGAAGGGGAAGGAAGGAAAGCGAAAGGGGAGGAAACATCGCGTCAAAGGGACCCTAGTGGTCCCGGAGACGTCTACCCGGGGGATCCCGGGCCTTAGGGCCCGGGGGACACCCGGACCCTGCGGAGTAACAGGGGGGGATGCTCCCCCATGTGCAGAACCCCCTGTTGCTCCCACCTGTACACCTTAGGTATAAAATCGGCCCGACTAGTCAGTAGTGCTGCGGTTGCGGAGCTTCTTGCTCCGCTCGCTGACGTTTTGGAGTGTAATGGGGAGCTCCCCGTCAGGTGCTCGGGCCCGTCATAAGATCAGCCTTGACCCACTCATCAAATTCCTCTTCGGTCAACATCTCGAGATCGAGTGCGCTCTGTCTTAGGGTAAGGTGATTCTCATGGGCGTTCTTAGCTATCTTAGCAGCATTGTCGTATCCTATATGGGGATTGAGTGCGGTGACAAGCATCAATGAGTTCTCGAGGTGCTCGGCGATTCTTCCCTTGTTGGCTATCAGCCCAGTTACGCACCTGTCCGCGAATGAGAGGCACGTGTCCGAGATTAGTCGGACACTATGCAGCAGGTTGTGGATCATCATTGGTTTGAATACATTGAGCTCAAAGTTGCCCTGGCTACCACCGATGGAAATGGCGGTATGATTGCCCATGACTTGGCAGCACACCATCGTCATCGCCTCGGACTGCGTCGGGTTCACCTTTCCGGGCATGATGCTCGACCCTGGCTCATTGGCAGGGAGTGCCAACTCTCCGAAGCCGCAGCGTGGTCCGGAGCCAAGCCATCGAATGTCGTTTGCGATCTTCATCAGAGATACGGCTAAGGTATTGATTGCTCCGGATGCAGCAACGATTGCGTCGTGTGCAGCGAGCTGTGCGAACTTGTTCTCAGCGCTGATGAAAGGAAGTTCGGTCTTCTCCGCTATTCTATGCGCGACTTGATCGGCGAAGTCAGGGCTCGTATTCAGACCGGTTCCCACCGCTGTACCACCGAGGGCCAACTCGAAGAGGTCGGAGAGTGCGTTCTCCGCCCTGATGACATCTGCGTCCAGCATGGCGACGTAGGCGCTGAACTCCTGCCCCAAAGTCAGCGGAACCGCATCCATGAGATGCGTCCTACCAATCTTGACGATGTCAGCGAACTCGTCAGACTTCCCTGCCAGCGCAGTTCGCAGGTACCTCACTGCGGGTATCAGCGTGTGGTGGAACTCCTCGGCTGCAGCGATGTGCATCGCCGTGGGAAAGGTGTCGTTGCTGGACTGGGCTCGATTAACGTGGTCGTTGGGATGAACGGGCGACTTGCTGCCAAGCTTACCTTCTGCCACCTCGATGGCTCTGTTAGCGATTACCTCGTTGGCGTTCATATTGGTTTGTGTTCCCGAACCAGTCTGCCATACTCTCAGAGGAAAGTGCCCATCAAGGGAACCGGAAATGACTTCGTCGCATGCAGCAATAATCATGTCACCAATTTCGGGTTCTAACCCTCCGAGGTCTACGTTGGTTTCCGCAGCAGCCTGCTTGAGGATTCCGAAGGCCCTGATCACAGAACGAGGCATGATGTCATCCCCGATGTCGAAATTCGTCAGTGATCGAGCGGTCTGGGCACCGTAGTATCTGTCAGCAGGGACTTCGACCTCGCCCATCGTGTCCTTCTCAATCCGGACTTTGCCCGGTTTGGACTGTGCTTGTCTGGGCTCGGGCTCCGGGCTGGCTCTGCTGGACACCTCGCGTCCAGCTAGCGAGCCCTCTATCATCCTAGATACCGTTGCCGAACGTCCGCTCTCGCGGCCCTTGCCGACTCTCGCATCTAGCCTGCGTGCCAATTCTTCTGGTATGCTGATGGTGATTATCCTGCGATTGCCCGCGCGGTGCTTCGCCATGTTATTAGTTATTAATTAGTTATTAATAAATATTATCAGTTTCAGCCTCATACTCTCTCGATGCTGATGATTTGCTGGGGATCATAGGGGCGATCACCGGGCTTGATCCCGCAATTCTCGATCCTGTATACGTTCTCCATCCCCTCGATGACCTCTCCGAACACCGCGTGGTTGCCGTCGAGCCAGGGTGTGGGCACGGTGGTGAGGAAGAACTGCGAGCCGCCGGTGTTCGGGCCCGAGTTCGCCATCGAGAACAGCCCGGGGCGGTCGTGGCGCTTGCTCAGGGCGGATGGCTCGCACGGAATCTTCCATCCCGGGCCTCCGGTACCGGCTCTACCATTGTTGGGATCCCTTGAGTGGGGGCATCCTCCTTGGATCATGAAGTCCTTGATCACGCGGTGGAAGTGTAGGCCGTCGTAGAACCCGTCATCCACGAGCTTGAGGAAGTTCCCCGTGGTCTCAGGGCAGTCCTCGGTGTACAGTGCAATCTGTATCTCTCCGGCGCTGGTTGTCATCTTGACTACAGTTGGCATGTGAGTTCACCGTGGCTAACAGTCCAATAGGGTATGGTTCGGCACCGCAGGCTCAGGCGACTGCCGAACCAGGAAGAGTTGCCTCCGGCAGCTCGAGCAGTCGCACGGTGCCGTCGGGGTCCAGTGCCCCAAGCACTAGGAACTGCGAGACGAACCCCGTCGGCAGCGTCTTGTCTCCCAGGTTGATGGCGCCTACGACCATTCTGCCGATGAGCTGCCCGCGGGTGTAGTTGGTAATCTGGGCCGAGCTCCAGAGCTTGCCGATCACGGGGCCGAAGTCCACTCTGATCTTGTAGGACGGCTTGCGCATCTCGGGGAACTCCTGAACCTCGTCGATGATTCCAGTGCGCATGTCGACCGAGAAGAACTCGCCAATCCCGATGTACTCCTTTCGCTCCATCTTCGATGGGTGGTAGGGCTCGGTCTCGGAGTCGATCTCGTGCTGCCCCATCTCATCCACCAGCAACGTCCGACTTCACGAGCAGTGGGGTCAGTGCTATGCCGGCCTCCTCGAAGGCTTCAGCTCCGCCTTCCTGACGGTCGAGGATGGTGATGCAGGCAGCGACCTCGCATCCCATCTCGATTAGTCGCTGCGCGGCAATGAGCGCGGACCCGCCTGTGGTAGTCACGTCTTCCAACAGCACCACCCTATCTCCATCTTTGAGGCTCGATCCCTCGATACCCGGTGGGTTCCCGGTCTTCCTGCCACCCCTTCCCTTGGGCTGCTTGCGCACTATGAATCCCCGCAGCTCCGACCCCTTACCTGCCTTGGCAATGGCGATGCCAGTCAGGGGAACCGCTCCTAGTTCGAGGCCCCCCACTGCATCGATTTGTCCGATTTCCTCAATCTTGGAGTGCATGAGTACGCCCAGCAAGTGAGCGCACTCGGGGTCCATCATAACTGGCTTCATGTCGAAGAAGTGGCTGCTCTGCCGTCCGCTTGCTAGGGTGAAAGGCTCGTCCTCGGAGTGGAGGTAGGCTAGGTCGCGGACCCTGCCGGCCAGTCGCCTCCTTGCTTCCTCCACGTTGGTTGACGCCATCTCTCCCTCGCCTTGGCCTGACGGGAGTCGGATGAAGGTTGCCTTCGTGCGAGGGAGAATGAAGCGGGATGGCGGTCAATGTTCTTGGACGGTCTAGTTCGACGGTGGGATACTCGTAGCGGAGGGTGTGGCAATGGGAAAGGGGGCGGTAGAAGCGGTCATCGATACCCAACGCCTGAATACCGAGCATGAAGCTTACCAGAATTGGCTAGAGAGAAGGATAGAGGAAGCGTACGTCGTCGCGTCTCAGGCCAAGGCAAAGGGGCTTGACTTCAAGGAGACAGTGGAGATTCCCAGAGCTGCTGATCTGGCAAGCAGGACAGAGAAGCTGCTTGAGGACCCGTACCTGTATCCAAATCCAAATGATCCCGATCAAGAGCCCCTGCGTATCCAGAGCCTGCTCCGAGAGCTTCTAGATGCGCACGAACGGGAGACGGCTGCAATCACGATTTCGCTATCTGTGACCCGTCAGATGTTCTCTAGAACTGGGGACAAGCGGAGGTCTATCGACTCGGGCTTGAGAGTGGGGCTCGCTGTTCTGACCGAGGCCGTCCTAGTCGCGCCGCTGGATGGAATCGGAGATGTTAGAATCCTCAACAACGCAGATGGGTCGGAGTTTCTCTCAATAGACTTCTGCGGTCCAATCAGAGCAGCGGGGGGGACGGCTCAGGCTCTCGGCGTTTTGATCGGCGATATCCTGAGGCGCGAGTTAGGCATCGGACGCTACTACCCGACAGTGCCGGAAGTCGAGCGTGTGAAGGAGGAGTTCGGGCTCTATCGCATGAACCTGCAGTACAAGCCGCCCCCGGAGGAGACCGAGGTCATCGTCAACGCCTGCCCGGTGATGATCAACGGGGAGGAGACAGAGAGGATGGAGTGCGCCGGATACAAGGAAGTCAGGAACGTTGTCAACGAGAATGGCTCCTATCGAACTCGCGTCCGTGGCGGCGTCATGCTGGTTATCGGGGAGGGACTGTGCCTGAAGGCACCGAAAATCCAGACCCATACCGAGCGTCTCCAAGTTCCTGGGTGGGAGTTCATCTCGCAGTTCGCCGACAAGGGAAAGCTATCAGGAGCCGATGATGCGGTGGCCAAGAGCCGTGTGATCGCGAAGCAGGATCGGTACATGGGTGACGTGATTGCGGGCAGGCCGATTTTCGGTGAACCCAGCGAGCCAGGGGGATTCAGACTGAGGTATGGCAGGAGCCGGGCCACCGGACTAGCTGCAGCTGGACTCAATCCCATCACGATGGAAGCAATGGGTGGCTTCCTATCAGTCGGCACTCAGATGAAGATTGAGGGGCCGGGCAAGGCCTGCGCAGTCACCCCATGCATCGACATCGAGGGGCCGACCGTGCTTCTCGAAGACGGTTCCTTCGTTCGAACCAATACCATGGAGGAATTGAGAGAATGCGAGGGAAGGGTGACCTCGATATGGGATTCTGGAGAGATTCTGGTCGGCTTCGGCGAGTTCCTCGAAAACAACAAGGGCCTAGTCCCAGCATCATACTCGAAAGACTGGTGGGCCTCGGATGTGGCCGAGGCACTAGACAACCACGACAAGGTCGAGGGTTTCGCAGCCCTGCTTGGGGTCGATAGGCGCAAACTGCCTCCCGGACTGCCATTCAACGGCGCCATCAAGAGGGGAGGGGAGGATCCTGTTGAGAGGGTTTGGCGTCACAGGGACTGGTTCTCTTTCCTGAGAGATACTGAGTTGACATGGGTTCAGACGTGCGAGATCTCGGAATCGCTCGGAGCAGCAATTCCGCCTCCTTGGAACCTCTGGTGGTCAGACCTTCCAATCCAGTTTCTGCCTGCGCTAATCGACTCGCTAATGGGCATCGACGCCAACACCGACGGCTCGCTCACGCTGAAGGGAGTCGTGGGGGGGTGGCCGTTCGACCTGAGTGAAGACGGGCTGGGACTTGATTCCCCCCTCTTGGGGCAGTGGCCTAGGTGGACGGCTGTTCGGGAACACGGGGTAGTGAAATCCGCGCTCATGACGCTCGGCGTCGAGCATCGCCACGATGGCTCTGACATCGTAATCCCAACCAATTGGGAAGGGCTTGTGGAGGGTCTGGGACTGGAGCTTGTGGAGGATAGAATACGTCAGAGGGTCGATGCGTCCCCTCACATCGACGAGATTCTCAGGAGTACCCGTACCGCTTTGACAAGGGTTCACGGAGAAGAGATGAAGGGCGAGGGGACCATTGAGGACTGGCACTCTAGAGGCACGCTGGATGACTACGAGGTAGAGCGTTCCCTCATGCTGGTCAGGAAGGTGTCCGGCCTCCGCTGGGAGGATGCTGTTCCCTGCAGGATTGGCGCACGCATGGGGCGGCCCGAGAAGTCTGGAGTCAGGGAGATGAAGCCACTCGTCCACTGCATCTACCCGATTGGAGAGAGTGGGGGGCCTCAGCGCCTACTCTCCCAAGCCTCGTCCAGAGGTCCGATTAGAGTTGAGATGGGGCCGCGAATCTGCTCTAGATGCGGACGCGAGTCGCCGCATCTCATCTGCCACATCCGACCAGACGCCGATCAGGCAATCGAATGCGGGGGGCGGACGAGCCCTAGGAGGGCGAGGAGGCCGAATGCGCGAAGAAGAGGGGAGCGGACCACGGTGAGCCTGAGTGCGATTCTCGAAGTCAAAAGAAGGTCTTTGGGGCTCGAACAGATTCCTGGGAAGATTAAGGCGGTAAAGGGGCTGATTTCAACGGATCAAACGCCTGAACCCATAGAGAAGGGGATTCTTCGCGCCAAGCACGGCGTCTCCGTGTTCCGAGACGGAACCTCTCGTTACGATATGAGCGATGTCCCTGTAACTCACTTCCGTCCTTGCGAGATTGGCACTCCGTGGAAAGAATTGGTTAAGTTAGGGTATACGCATGACATTCACGGGAATGCGGTAAAGTCCAACGAGCAGATGTTAGAGTTGCAGCCCCAGGACTTCATTCCCTCTATTTCTGCCGCGGGGCATCTAATCTCAACTTGCGCATTCGTGGACGACCTGCTCGTCAGGTTCTATGGTATGGATGCCTTCTACCGTGTGAAGAGCGCTCAGGACATCGTAGGTCACATTGCCATTGGTCTCGCTCCGCACACCTCCGGTGGAGTCGCCTGCCGCATAATTGGGTGGACTGGGGCATCGGCAGGCTACGCGCATCCGCTCTTCCACGCAGCGAAGAGGAGGAACTGCGATGGTGACGAGGATAGCATCATGATGCTCCTAGATGGCTTGTTGAACTTCACTAGGGAGATTCTTCCTGATGGCAGAGGGGGGAGAATGGACGCACCACTGGTCCTCACCACTAGACTGAACCCAAGCGAGATCGACAAGGAGGCCCTGAACGTCGACTGTTCTTGGATCTACACCAGGGAATTCTACGAGGCGACCCTATCGCAACCTCACTCGCGCGATGTAAGAGAGATGGTTGATCTGGTTGAGGACAGGCTCGGGACCATCGGTGACCTGCGCGGGTACGGCTGGACGCACGATTCCGGGCCCTTGGATGCGGGTCCGAAGAACTCGGCCTACAAGACGCTGGTCTCGATGAAGGACAAGCTCACCAGTCAGCTGGAGCTCGGAAGTTTGCTGCGATCGGTCAATGTAGATGGGGTAGCCAAGCAGGTCATTGAGTCTCACTTCCTACCAGACCTGAGAGGGAACATGATGGCCTTCACGAGGCAGAAGGTGCGGTGCGTCAAGTGCGGCGAGTCGTATCGGAGGATGCCGCTCGCTGGCAAATGCATCAAGGAGTCTTCGCAGGGGCATAGTGGATTCTCAATAGTGGGGGGCGATGAGAGTTCGATGTGCGGGGGAAATGTGGTTCTTACAGTCTCGGAGGGGGCGGTTAGGAAGTACATCGAAGTCACTCAGGAAGTCATGGATGAATATGGGGTCGATGATTACACGAAGCATCGCGTGAACTGGATGACATCGAGCGTCGACTCCCTGTTCACCAACGACCGCGTCACCGTCATGACGCTAGAGGATTTCATCTGACTAGACCATGCCTGCAATTATTCCCATGGGATCCCCGAATAGCAGCAAGGGGGCGATTGCGAAGAAGAGGTAGACGATGAACGGATGCTTCGTGGCAATCCATGCGCTCTCAACGCCGTGGGACTTGAGTTCCTCCAGCCTATCTGCCAACCCCTCCACTGTCGGGGTGGTGGAGCTAGGGAGGAAGCGGTTGACGATTCGCAAGCCAGACTCATCATCATCCGGAATCGCCTCGGTCAGCAACCATACCGGCCTTTCTCCAATATCCTCGACGTGCCTCTTGGTGGCGTGCCAAGCCATCTTGAGATCGGCCCACGACTCAATGTTGCCTCTCATCGCGTTTTGGAAGATGAGGATTGGCGGGGCTAGAAGGAAAACAGCAGACGCCCAAAGGAACATGACCATCGAGGGTGGGAGCTTGAACAGCGTGTCCTCGGGGGCGAGCATCGGCTCGGGCAGGAAGGACCAGGAGGGCATGAGAATCGTAAGCAGAATCAGTGCCTTCGCATCGGCCCCACCCTGTATCAGCCCGAAGCGCCACGCGGAGAGGTAGGTCAAAACGGTGAGAATGGCACCTAGCATGGACCACCAGAGCATCGTCTCGGGAGATTCATCGCCGAGGACAAGCGAGACGAAGTCCGGGTTCGCATGCTGCAGGGCGCCGCCGAATAGACCCGCGATGCCGATGAGGTACAACACCGCTAGAGCGATTTGTCTCTGGTCCCATTTGGGAATTTCCCTGGGATCGGGGGCATCGAACACCGCCAACGAGGATATGGAAAGCAGAGCTGCGGCCATGTAGAAGTTAGAGGCCGCTGTCTCGAGAATGGCCATCTCACAGACTAGCAGTATGGTTACCGGGCCGGACCAGGCCAGCCAATGCCGGTCTCTCACAGCAAGAGAGTCGTAGTCTGAGCGGGCAGCGATTCCGAGGCAGCAGACCAGAACAGAGATCCTGAGCCAATCCAGCATCGAGGTCCCATCCACGCTCTGAGGCTCTGATGCTATGACATCAAGGCTTCCGTCATCGTTATCCGGTTCTGAAGAGGCCGACGGACTGCTCTAGCAACCACGCGCTGAAGCCGTTGGCTATTCCCGCGACCCACATCATCTGGATCATCTGGCCTAGGACTAGGGTCGTGCCACCACCTCGAATCCTAGCTGTTATCAGACCTAGGACGATGATGGTGATAATCACGAGTCCCGATCCCATGAACTGGAAGATCATGATGTTCTGCTCGACGCCTCCGGTATCTGCCAGAACCGGAAGAGCGACGTCGACGCCTCCGGCTGCGGTTCCCACCTCACCCCCGCTGTCGACGAGCCCTTGGGCGACCTGTGCGATCGTCTCGCCCAGCCCGGATATGATCGAGGTCGTGATGTTTATCGCGATGATCATGGCGATGAGCAGCCCGTATGAGACGCTGCGCATGACTTGGGCGGAAATCTGACGTCTCTGCCTCAAGCCGAGGAGGTTTGTCGTGCTCTGGGAAACGAGGTCGCCCACGAGGCCGGCCTCGCCGGTGGAGGAGGAGCCCTCGATAAACACCCTGGTGAACCTCGAGACGAGCATGGAGTTGTTGTCGGCGGCGAACCAGTCCCAGGAGTAGTCGCTGTCGATTCGCATCGAGAGGCGCTTCTCTAGATTGGCGATTGAGTCGTCCAACGCCCCGAAGTCGATGCCGGCTAGGGCCTTGACCATGGCGCTTGGCTCCTGAGCCCTGGCCTGTGCGGTTCCACCGAAAGCGCGGATGAACTCGGGGAAGGCATCGTCCCGTCGTCTTACGCGGGTCTCCTCCTGGAGAGTGAGGAGGGCCGGGGCCATCAGGGGGGACATCAATGCCGCGATGACGAGCAGCCCGATGTAGTTCCAGTTGCCGAAAAGCCACGCGGTTCCGACGAAGATGAACGTCCCCAACAGCAATAGAAGCTCGATGCCGCCTAGGATTCCGGCGAATATCCACGCCCTGCGCATGTCTATGGCCTGATCGGTGTTGAAGCCGTGCTTGGCGAACAGGTCCTCGTCGGGAATGACCAGAGTGAACAGGTACCATGCCCCTATCTGTAGTAAGGCGAACAGCGCTCCTGCCATCAGTACCCAACGGGCTCGCAGTATGACCACGAAGATATTGTCCGTCTCACCGCCGACCTGAAAGAGGATTAGGTGCAGCCCGGCTACCACTAGAAGGAGCAGTCCGGTGGTGGTCAGTGAGACGAAGGTCTCCCTGAGCGTGTCCAGCTGCTCAATCCTGGCATCGTAAATCGTGTTGAAGTTCTGCGAGAAGGTGTCGTTCTCGCTCTTGAAGAACTCGCCTATCGGCTGGCCGACCTCGACGGAGAAGGCCATCCTGTCGAGGAAGTCGCTCCAGATCGCCGATGGGCTCTGGCGCCCCACGATCCTTGCCGCCTCGGGCAGGTTGGTGTGCCACTTGGTCACGAGCGTCTCTATGGCTTGAATCTCGTGGGCGAGGGCCCCGTAATCTCCCATTTCCTTCAGGACGTCGAACATTCCCTTCTCAGCGGACTCGCCCGTGGAGAGAATGCCCATCCTAGTCATGAACATGTGCATGTCCTGCTCTATCTGTATTGCCTCGGCCGAGACCTGCGTGACCGGGTATACTAGGGTGGCAGTTAACCCCATAATGGGGAATGCGAGTACGAGTAAAACCGCCGCGAGACCCGTCATGATATCGCTGACGGAGTACCATACGGCCATCCCGGCAGCTAGGCCCGCCAAGGTTGCGGGCAGGGAGAAGAACAGGAGGTACCTGCTGAAAGGCATCCCGAGGCGAAGTAGGGCAATCTCCCATGTGCTTGCCTTGTCCTCCATAACGGCACCCCCTCACCTAGTGGTTGATCCCCGTCCAGGTGTCCACGGCCGATGAGTACCTGTCCCACCCCTCCTTGTAGTAGACGTCGAGAAGGTCGAAGACATCGTCGAAGTGTGTTAGGTTCCTGTCCACCATCCTCTGGAGGGCTTCGGTCCGGCGTGCCAGCTCGTCGTAGATGTCCCTCTTGCTGCGGAAGCCCATCCTAGGTGCGATCTTGTTCTCGAGCATGTCAGACTGGAACATACCGCGGAAGTACACTTCGTCGTTTACTGGGTCCCACTCGAACATGTTCCTCGTAAGGATCCCGTCAGCGGTCTTGTCGAAGCCTATCACCTCGCTGACCCCGGTGATGCGCCTGGCGATTCCGCCACCGGGTGCCTCGACGACCTCTTGGAAAATGGCGAAGTTCAGGTTGTCGAAGAAGCGGGCGGGGACGTTGATCGGGTCGCCAGTGAACCTCTGGATCAGTTTGACGATGTTGGAAGCGTGGAAGGTCCCGACCACGGGGTGGCCGGTCTGCATGGCTTGGAAGGCGATTGCTCCCTCGACACCCCTGATCTCGCCGATGATGATGTAGCGTGGACGTGACCTCAGTGCAGCCTTGAGCAAATCGAACATCTCGACCCTAGAATCCTCGTTCTTGGAGTCGCGAGTGATGAGCCTCTGCCAGATGGTGTGGGAGACCTTGACCTCGGGGGTGTCCTCTGCGGTGTAGATCTTCACGTTGTGATCGACGAAGGGGAGGACCGCATTCAGGGTGGTTGTCTTTCCCGAGGCCGTCTCCCCGGATACCAGCATGGACATTCCGCTCTCTAGGCCGAGCCAGATGTAGGCGGCCATCTGCGAGGAGAGTGTCTTCCACTGGATGAGCTGGATGATCGATATCGTCTCCTCGGCGAACTTCCTGATCGTGAAGGACGAGCCTTGGATTGAGACGTCGTCGCTGTAGATGATATTGATCCTGGAGCCATCGAGCAGGGCCCCGTCCACGATAGGCTTGCTGTCGGAGACAGGTCTGCCGATGCGCTCGGACATCGATCTGAGGTACTTCGTCAGGATCTCCTGGTCCTTGAAGGCGATGTTTGAGGTGAGCATCGGGAATACCTTGTGGTCCATGTTGATTCTCGAGAGCCCAATCGAATGAATGTCCTCCAGCATCTCGTCTGCGAGCAGCGTTTCCAATGGGCCGTTGTTCACGAGGTCCCTGACGACCACGTACTTCAGCCGATCGAGCTGCTCCTCGGAGACCTTGATGGGTGCCTCGCCAAAGCCGAGCAGCTCACGAGTCTGATTGATGACCGGATTGGAGAGCAGGGAGGTAAAGGTGGTGGTCATCTCGTCCATCATCTCGTGGATCATTGCGATGAACTCCGCGTCGTTGTCGAACCTCTCCTTCTGTGGTGCATCCCTAAGGAGGCGCTCGACGATGACGTCCCTGATCTCCTCCTCTTCCTCGGTAATGGTCGGCTCCAAGCCGTACCAGAAGGTGTTACCAGCGCCCACCTCACCCTCTGGGGGCGAGTATACGTGAGCGAAGCAAGGGGGTCTGGTCGCGTAAATCAGGTTGCGTGGGGAGACGGCTCTGGCGTCCCTGTCTAGGGGGCCGTAGTAGATAGGCTTGGAGCCGTGCTTGGCCTCGAAGTCCTCGACCCATTGGCGGATGTGCGGGTACTCGGCCATGAGGCCGCCGAGGTCTCCCGGCTGGATCTTGATCTCTTCTTTCTTGGATTCGCCTTCCGATTCCTGCTCGGTGACCATGCTACCTCATCACCTCCAATCATGCCACCGCCGTGATGTCGACGATGAATCCCATCTCGGGCATCACCTTCCAACCTATCCGTTCGGTTACCGGGCCGGCCGCCCTCAGGAACCGGGTTACGCACAGTGTCCTGACGAGTTGCCCGCCGACGACCGAGGTAATCATGTCAAGGACAACCTCGGCCGACGCCTTCAGCTCCCTTAGGAGGCCCTCATCTATCTCCTCGGGATCAATCATCAGGAAGAGCGCCCGGCCTTCGGCCGTGAACTGCCTCAGCGAGGAGAGCAGGGCTGGTCCTCCCATCTCTGCGGGAATCATCTGGGATGCCCTGTCGATGATTACGACCTCGGCATCCTTCAGCGCTGGAGATTCCAGAAGCCCCAGCAGGTCGACTGGTTCCTCGGCCCGGTCGGCGATGACGCCGAAGCTCGACATCAGGTGGAACTCCCCTTGGTCGATCCTCTTCTCCATGAAGTAGCCAATGCTCGCGACCTGCTCGAGCCAGCCCCTGGTGGTCAGCTCGGTGGTCACCAGTGACACCTTGATGTCGTTGGCAGTCATTCCGAAGGACATCCTCTGTCCGATGATGCTCTTGCCGGACCCGATGCCGCCGCAGACCAGCACGAGCGAGCGATTGGGAATCGCCGTCCCGAGGCTCTGACCGAGACTGTCCTGTATGACGCCGAAGTCGAAGTTGTCCACGTTATCAGGTGGCAATTCTAACAACCTCCCTCAGTATGTCCACGCCAGCGTAGCTGCCTGATGTCGATGTGACTGTCACTGTCATGTACACTTCATATGTACCTCCAGGAAAATAATCCGGTGGGGCATCCCCAAGATCCCCGTTTGCCGAGCCTTGGATGGAGAACTCCACAATCTCTCCGGGCAGCCATTCATTGACGCAGTCGCATTTTGTCACTGTCATGGCACTCCCGTTCAGCGATACGGCTACATTGTCAACGTCCAAGAACGTGTCCCCCGAGTTCTGCAGGTAGATTGTCGCCGAATCGTTGCCGACGGGGTCGACGCTCTCGTGATTCGCCGACCAACCAATATTGATTGGATCGTTGGCAAGGGAGACTCGTGTTTTCACGTCCTCCGCACCCTGCTTTCCTCGTTCGTCCAATACCCTAGACATATCGTCCCAACTCTGCAGCAGGACACCGGAGACGAGAGCAGCGACAATCAGGCCCGCGATTAGCAGGATAATCTCCGATGGTCCGTCACCCACTCCAGCACCTCATGTAGTTGTCACCAATACTGCAGAGCGGTAGTCGTAAACAGCAAGGAATGCTCGATTCGGGTTTTGATCAACTGCAAAGCCATGCGAGTTGGTTTCGAGCAGGAATGAATCGCTTGTGATTTCCTCACCCGGGAATATGAACGTGTTGGGTCCGGAATAATTTGACGAGAATTGGAATGGCGTGCCTTGTGTGAACGTGGAGGTGTCGGATAGTGTGATGTAGATATGACTCAATTCGACAGCCTCCGATCCGGTGTTGTTGATGATTATCGTGATCTTGTCCTCCACGGAGGCCACGAGGAACTCAGCGTCATCGCCGCTGGGCCCACCGCATAGTACTGTAACGGTCTCTCCGCCCGAGGATGAATAGCCGCTACCCTGATTGGTGATCGCGCTGTATCCGGTGACAATGCCATCTCCCTCCTCGGTCTCCACGGTCACCTCCAGATTAACGCCGTCCCCGTCAGAAGAGGTGGCGCAGGTCTGGTTCGTGTATCCGGTCCCCCCAACGGATAGCGTCAGGGTTTTGGCCGGGCCCGTAGACTCCACCTTGTCGGTGACTGAAGTGATGTCGACCTCTGGGTCCGGGAGCTTGTACTCCGCAACCTCGACTGAGTCGTCAATGCTCTCAATCATGGAGACGGTGGCCATGCCGAAAATCATGATGAATATGGTGCCGACCACCATCGCTGCGACGCTTGACCCTGACACATCTCATCCCTCCCCCTAGGAAGTCTCCTGCGCCCTCCAGGCCTCAATGAGCGCGGCGAATGTCAGCAGGGTCCTGTTGTCCAGTGCCGGGGCTCCCTCGGATGCCTCGCCTGGTTCGGCCAGCGAGGCGATGGAGCTCAGAGTCTTGGCCTCCGCAGTAGTGACGACGCCGGAGGAAGCGGCGGCCTTGAGGAACCGCAGAGTGTCGGAGCCGTTGAGGTGGTCGAGCAGGAGGGCGACGATCTTGGTCGGGTCGATGCTGGGGCCCCCTTGCAGGATGGCATCGGCCTCGCCGAGCCTCAGGAACGGGTTGACGGCGAGGGTTTGCGCCTCGTATAGGTCGAGCAGCCCGGGGCCGCCGGGAAGGCCGCCCTGCGCGGCCATGACGCCGGGGGGTGGGGGCGCACCGGCAACCGGCTTGCTGGTGACCTCCCCATCCTCGCCTACAGTGTGGATCACGTCGGTGGTCCCGCCTGCCGCAGCGTCTCCGCCTACAACGGAGACGGATTCCGCGGCGAGCTTGGCCGTCTGCTGCTGGGTGAGCTTGATATTGGACTCCATCAAATCGAGAGCTGTCTCGAGCCGCTCGAAGCGATCCTTGACCATGTCGACGAGTTCGGGCATCAGGTCCTGCTGCTGGTTGGCGTTTGGGTCGCCGAGGACGCCGACCCGCGTGCCCGAGGGAGCGAACAGCCAAGCCTCGAGGTCGGTCGGCCTGAACTCGGAAGGGATGTCCACATGCTCTACTGAGAGTTTTGCAACCTTTTCAAGCCGAGAAGCCATGCCCGGGTCGGCGTCGGTCTCAGAGGGAGACGTGAATCTGTCCAAGAGACCCATTCAAGCACCTCATCCCAGCCAACTCCCTTTTGCCGTCAACCTCGCTCGTGTGCGATCACATCACGGTCTTGCCGATTGTAATCGAGTCGATGTTCAAATTGGCGAGCGTCTCACCACCGCCATCCACGACGATTCTCAGGTTGAGCTGTGAGCCCGCGCCAGCCTCTGCGTCACACCCTGGAGTGGTAGAGCCGAAGTCATCGGTCGTGAGGGCGTCGTCGGCATCGGTATCGGTTACCCCGAGGTCTATCTCGAACTTGAAGGTCGTGCCCGCGGTAATCTCGTCGCCGTCGTCGTAGCTGTCGACCGCGCCGGTGTCGGACAGGGCCAGAGAGTCCACTTCGGCGGTGTCGACTGTCGTGTAGGTGGCACCAGAATCCAGCGTCACCTTGCAGGTTATGTACCACGTGATGTCTCCCTCGTTCACGCTAATGGAGCCCGAGGAAATCCGCGCTATGACCTCGAACGTGGCGACGTCAGTGTCGCCGGAGCCGACGGACAACGGGTCGGCGGTGGTCTTGACGAATACGTCCTGTATGGAGACCTTGCCCGATATCTGGTCCCTGGTGTCCTTGCTTGTGTTCTCCGCGTTCTGCTGCAGCTCCTCTGCGGTCTTGATGATTATCGTCGAGGCCACGGCTGCCACCAGAATCAGTGCGATGAAGACTATCATCGCGCCGATACCGATAGAGCCGCTCTCCTCGCGAGAGGCCAGTATGGGCTCGCCCTGCGTCATCAGGTCACCTCCTTTCCGGACGTGATTGTTTCGACCTGAAGCTCGAGGATGGTGGTCCCTCCGCCGTTGACGACCACCTTCATCTCGACGGTCTCGCCCACAGCAGTGGAGGTCGCGCACGCGCCAGCGCCTGCGACGCCTGCGGCGCTCGTGTCGAGGTCGATGTCGAACTTGAATACCGTGCCGGCGTCGAGCTCTTGAGTCGCCGTGTAGTCGGTGCCGTCAAGTTGATCCGCGTTGACGTAGTCAGGGTCTACTTGCCCCGCAGAACCGTTCGTGCCGATGTTCCCGGTAATCAACCCGAAGGTGCCGTCTGCTTCCTTGCAGGTGATTACCCAGGTGATGTCCTGCACCTGCACGTCGGTGGACCCCGAGGCCACCTTCGCGGTGACGATAAGGCTGTCAATTACCGAGTTGGCGGTGTCGGACCCATTGACGAGGACCTGGATTACGCTAATCTTCCCAGAAATCTCCTTCCTCGTGTCGTCGCTCGTCGACTCGGCGTTCTGCTGCAGCTCCTCTGCGGTCTTGATGATTATCGTCGAGGCCACGGCTGCCACTAGAATCAGGGCGATGAATACGATCATCGCACCGATACCTATCGAGCCTGCTTCTCTGTCTCTGTTTATCATTTGGTATTCGTCGCTCATAATGCGGTCACCTGTAGGGCCCTGTGGACGCTAATCACTTATCATATTAGTGGAGTACTATTGGAAATTCCTCGTTCGGGGAGGAATTCAGGCCGAGATTCCCACGCTCTTGTTGACGTTCAGTACCTCGACAGGGACGTGAACCACATCGCCCGGGCCGAGGTTCTCCACAAGAGGCAGCCTCATCGTCTCGAAGCCCTCCGGCATCCACGGGTCGAGGAGGAGTCCCTCCATCGCTTTCGGGGTTCTGTTCTCTACCCGAATCTGGACCTCGACATCGCCGTAGTTTACCAAGTAGCCCGTGGTTACAGAGATGCTGGTTCCGAGGAGGGCGGTCTGCGGGAACGCGCCGGAGGGCCTGATTTCGATCCCGATCTCAATGAATCCCTCGGGGGGGATCTCGGGGATCTCGGTCATTCTTGGGGTTGCGGACCATCCGAACGGGACGGGGGGGTCCATCCTCATCGGAGCGATGTTGTTGTCACCGAGGTTCTCGAGGGTCACCACCATCAGCCCGTACCCGTGGCCCTCGGGCCACTTGGTGCCGATAGAGAGGAAGAAGTTGTTCACGAGGAAGGGACTGGCGGCCTCCGTCACGGCGACCGGTCCGAGAGCGGTTATCGCCTTCTCGAATGACTCGGCGGCTGATTGCAGGTCGTCCTTGCCCAAGCTCTTCCTGCCCTGCCTGACCAGAGTGAGCGCGATGTCCTCCGTGTCACTGAGCTCCCCCAGTTCGTTGAGGTGTCGGTTCAGGGTGGAGAGCGATCGGCCAAGACCCTCTGGCCCGAGCGCGGCCACGGCCCTCTCCACCGTGTCGGACGCAGCCCCCCAATTCCCCTCCCTGAGGAACTGTAGTCCCAGATTGGTGAGGTCCCATGCCGTGTGGTCTCCCTCGCTCATCTCTTCCAGCTCCTCCAGCGACCTCTCGAGAGCCGTCAGGGCCCTGTAGAGGCCGAGGACCTGCTCCTCTAGGAAGTCAGTCTCCTTGCTCAGTTTCTTGAGTTGCCTGACGGCCCGCACGGGCCGGTTGCGCCAGATCGAGTGCTGAATGACGAGAGCCTCGTCCTCTATGTAATCAAGGACCTTGAGGGTGGCTTCGGCCCCCCCCACCCCGCTGGCTTGGGAAATGATATCTCTCGCCATCTCAGTTGCCTCCCGTTCGGGACTCTCGCTGCGAGGCCCCGGCTCCCGACCTCGCGCCGACGCTCCCGAGGATTCTCTTGATCTTGATGGCCCTGAGCTCTATCTCGGCCAGTTCCCCGTATAGCCTGTCATATGATTTGTCGAGGAATCTCAGTATCAGGTGAACTAGGAGTGGGGAGATGAGGAGGTACAGCAGCAGCGTTAGAATGGAGGAGGTTCCGGTGTCGATGGCCAGCGCTGGCGAAATGAGGGCGAAGGGGAGGAATGCGTAGGGTGCGCAGGAGATGATTGCTCGGAGTTCATTTCGGGTGTTGACCTGCTCCTTGTCGTGGTCTTCCAAGACGGAGCGGGATCCGATTCGAGCCTTTTTCCTGTCATCGTGAATGGCCTGCAACTCAGCCGAGCTTACCCACGCCACGACGCCGGAGAAGACGATTGACGCACCGGCTCCTGCCGCGATTGACCAGGAAGTTAGGTTGCCAAGAGACATGGTTCCGAAAGCTGCGGCGGCGATGTATGCTGACATGTGCAGACGATTCGGCTGCTCTTCTAGGCCCCTGCGTAGGAATGAGAAGGCGGAAAGGATCAGTAATATACCGAGTATGAGGGTTATTGGCAGGGTGATTGTGACTCCGCTGAGATTCACATCTAGTCCGGGTGGTCCCCAGGAGGAAATTTCCAACGCGGCCGATGAGTTGTCATTGGTCGCGTTGTTTCCACCAATCGTTGAAATCGAGCCTGACAGGACGGCTTGGCAGTCGAAGGGCTGGGAGACGCTCCACCATGGTATGGGGTCGGTCGTAACAGACCACGTTGCGCTGTAATTTCCTCCGGCGGGCAATGCGGGAATGGCTATCGTCGAGGCGGAGGTCACCCTCGCGTAGTCCCCTTGGCATAGCAGGGTCACGTGCGTGTCGGTTGGCATGATGGCGTTGCCGGCATTGATTATCACGGCGCTGACCGAGGTCTGCGAGCCCTCGACGTTGGTCCCGTTGAACGAGATGCTCTCTATCAACGGGTCGGACGACTCGGTCATCCTCAGCTTCACGGTGAATTCTGTCCAGAATTCGTCGTTCTCCAAGGGGTTCTTCAGCAGGAGGCTGATGTCCCACCCGTCTTTGGGCGCGAGCTTCTTCTTATCTGGGAGGATTACTTGGAGTACGATGGTCCCTGTACCGTAAGGAGCAACGGTGTCCAAGTCGAATCCAGAGTTACAGTATGAGCCCTCTTGCTGCGCGATGCCGGGAGATTGGTCGGAGGAAACCATGAGGCATTGTCCGTCGATGTCGAACGCCCAAACCGTTTCGGGGAACTGGCCGTAGTTGATGAGCCCCTCCTCTCCTCGTCTCTCGGGCAATTCGGCCAAGGAGAGGTTGAAGGGCACGGAAGATGGGTTCGGGATGCCTGTCGGAACGTATTGCCATGGAATCGAAATCTCGACGCAGGAGATGCCGCAGGTGAAAGGACCGTCGGCGTCCAGCTCGTACACATCATCGGTGTGGACCCGGACAACCTGGATTAGCGTCGTTATCTCAATTGGGTCCAAATCTATCCCAATCGGAGTGAATATGATGGACAACATGGCATCCTCGTTTTGGTAGTGATCGTCTTTCAGTGGGGAGACAATGACTCCAAGCGTTACAGAATCTCCGATGTTCATATTGACCGTGGAGCTCGGTGCGTTCAGGGAGACGCCGAATCTTCCTGGCTCGTCCTCATCGAGGGTCCAGTCAAAGGAGATTGTCATTGGGGCGTTGCCGGCGTTCTGGATTTCAAACTGCACCGACCTCTCACTATTCGGCAGGATTGCAATCCTATCTGGTTGATCGAGGATGTTCAATGCGAAGACAGGCAGGATTGTAACAGTGATGTTCGAAGTGCCTATCACAATATCATCAGAGATGTTCAGCACTTGTATGGGAATCTCGAAGACCTTGTCTGCAGCGAGGGTCTCACCTACTCTTAATGGAGGTAGGGTAATGCTCAGTTTCACAGCGGAGCCCGCAAGGCCGGGCTCGATTGCTATGGCAGAGTCGTTCACGGACTGGTTCCAGTTCGCTGGAGTGAGTGCCGAGACGTTGACAATCTCCAGAAGGTTCCCACTATTTATCAGATCGATTGGGACTTGGATGGTCCCCCCGGGAATCGCATTGAACTCCTTGTTCATCTGGAAGATGATGGAATGGAAGGGGTTTACTTGGACGGTGATGCCACTACGGTCCAACTCGGTCCCGTTGCTCGACACCACGACTTCGAATTTGCTCACATCATCGGCCCTCGCCGTGGTTCCGGCGAGAGCATAAACGCGGACTATGGCCTGACTGCCTGGAGCGACTAATTGCGTTTTGGATAGTTGGACTGTTCCGTCGTCGGCGAAAGACACTTGGATGCTATCAGGATCGAGATTCTCGAGTAATAAATCGAAGGTCTTGTTCGAGTTCCCGCTGTTGTTGAGTAGAGTCATTATGGTCGATTGGCCCAGCCTGTCGAGAACGGCTGTGGCGTTAGCAGGGGTGAGTTCCGCTGAGACGAGTTCGGTGAGTTGGAAGTATGCGGGAGCGTAGTAGAGGAGTTCCCCCGTATCAGATGAGTTGACGTAAACCCAAACCTCGTGGGTGACGTCGGCACTGGCGGTTGGAGCGGGTGTGGCTGTGACGGTGAAGTAGGAATTGTCCAAGTCGGACGCCAGCTCCTCCTTCGGATAGAGAGTAGTCCTCGAATCCAATGAGTTCACGGCGGGCTTGCTGACTTGTATGGACCAGCCATCGAGTGGCAAGTAGCCGACGGTGAAGTTGTCGAGAGCGTTGCCGGTGTTCTTCAAGGTCATAGAGGATGGGATGGGCTTGCCCGGGTCTCCGGTTGCAATACCGCTCGAAGTAAGCACGGCCCCTCTGACCTTGTCAACATTATACGACGCGGACGCGGAACCGTTCTTCGAGACCGTGCCACTGAAACTCCCCCAATCAGACGTAGCCGTAAAACTGAACGAGAATCTTCCAGCGGCGGGATAGGGGAAAGTAGGATTGTCCTTGCTTTGATGCGAGATCGATACGACACCGTATCCAATCTCCCCGGGGGTTAGGTCCATGGTAGTGGGGGTGATGTAGGGCGTGTACCTCTCTACCTCCCTGCTCGTGACCGGCGAGGGAACGAATGACTTGCCGGTAGTATCGGTTCCTACGACTTCTGGGGCCAAGGTCACCGTGGCCTGAGTGCTGCTGGAGCCGAGATTGTGCACCAACTGAACCTGGAAATCGATGTACCTGTCCGTGGAGGCGCCACCCAATATCTCGTCAGCAGTGACGTCCGCTGGTGCATCTGTTATTTCGACCGCAATCTCGACCATGGGCGAGATGATTAGGGTGGTCGAATTGGTCGAAGGCAACCCTCCCTCGACAGGAATTGCCTGAATGCCAAGTTCAACCTGCAGATCGGCTGAAATCTTCCAAGCCGCATCCAGGGGCATTTGCAATCTGGGCGTGGTAATGGTAACAGGGATGGTTCTGGTTCCATTGGGCGAGATAATGTCGGTCATCGTCACTGGCGAGTCGATCGTCCAATAGGGAACTGCCTCAGTTGTGGCAACGTAGATCTGGAATTGGGCGGGGGCGGTCCCGGTGTTCTTTAGGGTGTAGTCGAGAGTCCTAGACTCGCCGGGGGTGAGGTTAGCGAACCCGGGGCCGCTTTCGTGGCTGTGATTCTGAATAATCTCCGATTGGAACAGGCCGCCTGCCATCACTACGGAACTGGCAGAGAGCACATAGCCTGCGGCTATGCTCTGCACATTTAGAGTGATTATGACCGATTCGGAGAGTTCGGCGTCTAATGGGACCTCAACAGGGATCTGGATAGCCACTGCGGCGCCAGAGTCCACGAACAAGGGGTCGCTGCTTGAATAGATGTCCGAAGAGATGTTGGCCCAATACTCCCCTGGGGAAGAAGTATTGCTTTGGGTGACGGTGAAGTTGTCACCCAGATCACCGGAGTTCTGCAGAATGAAATTCAGAGTCGTCAAGCCGCCGGGATCGATATTCCTGTTATTTGGGGCGATTAGCGTGGCCCTCAATGCGATGAAAGACACAGTACGCGACTCGATAGTAACCGTGGTCGGGTTTCCAGAGGGGCCTGTAACCAGTAGGCTTCCGGCCAATGTGTAGGTTCCCTCAAGGTTCGTTCCATCGAAACTGACGGAAATGTTCTGAGGTTCGGGCGAATTGGCGAGGCTGCCGGATGGCGCAACGGCTGTGGTCGACTGAATCTGCGTCTGGGCTCCCGATGACGTCGAGGTCAGGGCCAGTTGTGCAGTCACATTGACCGGTTGGTTTCCGGTGTTAACCACGGTAATTCCACCCACCCACTGAGCTCTGGCCAGTGTGTCCCCATTATCTGGTAGGGAATCCGCGATCGGTGTTGCATCCTCCACAGCCATGACGGTGATGCCAGTTATGGCCATCTCGTCATTACTCGAATCGGAATCGGTCGAGGTCGACAGGTTGACGTCCCAGACTGATCTCAATCCGTACCCCGTGCCCACCGTGATAGCATCCCAATAAAGCAAGTGGACCTCTTGCTGTCCTGAATTAATGCTCACCGTCCTTTCATCTACCTCCACATAGCCGGAGCCGGTATTGGCCTCTAGAGTAAGATTACCGTCCGCAGAAGAGCCGCCGAGGTTCAGTATGCTCACACGAATAATGTGGGTCTGTGGTGCGAGAGTAGGGACCCCAGATACCATGACTGACGGTGTCGTGATGTTGAGGTCGGTCACTGCGACGTCGGCTTCGACAGACCTGCCCGACGTTGACTGAGCGCGAGGGTCCACTGATTGAATCGGGGTGTGTGCGAGCAACGGCAAAACGAATAGCATGGCGACTAGGACGGCTGCTCTCCTCACGATTCTACCTCCAAATTGATGAATTGTACCCGCTGACCGGGATTCTGAGTGTTGCCATCGCTTCCGCTCCCCTCCTCGCAGAGGAGCCTTGCCATGATTATGAAACAACCGGCGGTTGTGTCTGTTTTAGCCTGAGCAGAGGGTCTGTCCGACCGATGTTATCAAAAGAAACCGCTCACGTTCAGTCGCGTGGCCTTCGACCCTGTGTCCATTGTCATCATCGTCATCGTGCTTGCTGCTACCCTGCATGGAATCTACAGGATAGCCCGTTCCGGTAAGCGGAGAACCATTCTACCATCCACTCGAACCAACCTGCCTGAGCACATCTCCGAAGGAGCTAGGGCCAGACGTTCTAGGAGGAGCGGATCGAGGAGAGACCGTTCTCTGATTCCAACCACTTCGGAGACCCTCGGAGGGGGATCAGTGATTGGGGTTGGGGTGCAGGAGACAGAAGTCAGTAGTCGAGAGATCTCAGTACTTGAGAAGCGGCTTGAGAGGGAGGGAGCGAAGAGGGGTGCCGTTCAAATTAGCCTGATGTGGAACAACTGGAACGATCTGGATCTCCACGTCATCACCCCCTCTGGAGAGCATATCTACCACGACAACAGGAAGTCGCCTTGCGGAGGGGAGCTGGACATAGACATGAACTTCAAGCCGACGTCCAAGACGCCGGTAGAGAACATAGTCTGGTCTAGGACCCCACCCGCAGGGGTTTACCGGATAGGCATCCGCCACTACAAAATTCACAAGCGCGGACTATTCGCATGGGCCCCCCTGCTTTCCAGATTGCATATGAAGAATGCAACTGACTACACCGTAAGCGTCTCGATTGGAGAGAGCAAGCGATTCTACGAGGGAACAGTAGAGAAAAGTAACGAATTGCAATTCGTGGCGAAGTTCGCCATCGCTGAACCCGGAGAAGGAGACTTTGGTGAGGATTCCAGAGAGGCTGCCGCTGAGAAGGAGGATTTCACTGAGGCTAGGGAAGTAGATGTCCTGCGGCGCAGGGTAGGCACCGTGCGTGATGGGGTTTCTGTCACTCTGAATTGGGACTCACCCAGTGATTTGGGGCTGTCTGTGGTAACCCCAGACGGGGGCACGGTCTCATTCTTCAATCCAGAGGAGGAGGGGGGTGGGTCGTTCGACATCGGCGGATACGATCCTAACGAAGGCAGACAGGTGGTGTCTTGGTCCGATAATCCCCCCGTGGGAAGCTATTCAATCATGGTCCAGCACTTTGAGTCAGAAGACGAGGGAGGGGATTCGGAATTCACGGTCTCGATTGACAATCGTGGAGACATTGAGGAGATTTCTGGCACCATTAGCAGCGATGGCTCTCAAGTCGAAGTTGGAACCTTCGAAGTGAGTTGATTACAACCCTACCCCTAGAATATCCAAGAATCTAGCCATCCATCTCAGTTTCTGGAGTTTGGTTTCCTCTTGAGTGATTCCCGACCAACGGCCGACATAATCCGTACTCGTCCCTAGAACTGAAATTCGATTCGTTCTGACGCCGAGTGCCCTGAGGAAGCAAACCGCCCTGTCCCCATCGGTAAATCCCCCTGGGTTATGCATCCCCTCGATGTCCATGGGAGCCTGATGGGTTAGTATAAGACTGGGTGGATTGGGTGAGATCTCGGCGATATCCAATAATGCACCCCACTCTTGCTTGTTATCACCATGGGCATGGAGAACTATAGGGATGGATCGCCTGACTGCCTGCTCGGTCCCATCTCCCCCGTCAGCGTCACTAACAACACATACCAGTCGGGACCACGCCTTCTCTGACAGTGAACCGGGTAGCTCTGAAAGCACCGCTGAAGCGCCATCGGCTGCTACGAAAAGCATCGGACGCTCAAGGATTGGAATCAGATCCTGGGGGTCGATTGCAGATCCAAGAACTGCTACCTCGGAACCTCTTATAACTAGTCTTCGGAAGAGGTGTGAGATTGAGGCGAGGCGGTTGTGCCTATCCCACAACCCAATTTCCGACGCCTCGACTCTCGCGATTAGGCGTTGTGCGCTATCAACGTCATCCCTTAGGTCCCAGTTGAAGAACTCACGCACTTCATCCTGAAGATCAATCAATACCGGATCAACGGGAGAAAGGTCTGTTGGTGCTTCGCCGCCAGACATGCTCCAGTGGAAGGACTCGGTGAGTGTTGAATAACCCTCGCGCAGAGTTGCATACCCATGCCCATGCCACTAGGCCTACCGCTAATCGATGACGACGAGATGCTCGCTCGTTATCCCTTTCTTCCTCAGGGCAGCGAATTCATCAAGAGGATTCTGGAGGAGGGTGGAATCTCTATCGAGGAGTTAATCGATGCTCCGTGGCTCGAGGATGTGAGGATAAGGGGGCGGGTCAGGTTAGTGGATTCGGTACTTCAGGAGGGCGGAATAGAAGAGGTGGCGACCATTGACATATCTACTGAGGTTGGGAGGATGACGGAGGCCCTATCATTCCTCCACGCGATGCTGGTTGTTTGTGCATCGTTCGACGAGAGGTTGCTTGCTAGATGGATTGAAGGGGAGGCGGGCAGGGCTGATCGCCTTCTAGGGATCGATAGTGAGAGTTTTCCAAAAATCTCAGATTCCTACCTCTCCGGCATCAGAGCGGATGACAATGGTTCCAGAGGCGTCGAGTACTGGGTTCCACTAGCTGATTTCATCGAGTTGTGCCCACGAATATCGGGCAACTATTGGAGGCTGGTAAATAGGCCCGTTCGTGACGGGTGGGTATGCTTGGATGCTGGGGCTGGAGAATCGAGCAGAGAGAGGACTGCGAGGCTAATCAAGGAAAGGATTCGGGAGCACCTCCATAGGAGTTGCCTAGAAAGAATGGAGAGAATGGACGACGAGTTCGCTGCGAGGTTCTCTGAGCCCGTTGAGCGTATCACGGGCCTTCTGTCGGAACGTGTCGAGGCTGAGATGCCTATGACCGCTGCTATTCGTGAGGATTGGCCACCGTGCTTCGAATCGGCAGTATCCGAGTTGAACCAGGGGGTAAACGTCAACCATGTGGGGAGGGTATTTCTAGCGGCATTCTCGCGCGCCCTCGGACTCGCTAGGGAACAGACCTGCAACTTCTTTGCCAATGCCCCTGACTACGAGGCTGAGACAACTTCTTATCAAGTAAGCCAGATCTACGAACGTGGTTACACGCCCCACGGATGCGCGGCGCTGAAGACGAATGCTAGGTGCCCTGCTCAGCCGGGTGACGATTCGCTATGTGACCAAGAGTGGATGACGCATCCCCTGAAGTACATCAGGGCCAAGCAGAGGCGCCGATATCAAGACTCGTCAAATCCCGGGTCTTCAGTAGTCGAGGAAGAGGGGAGCGATTCGGCCAATTCCTCATAAGTGGGGGTACCCCAAGTGCAAGCAAACGGAGGGGAACATGGTTCGCACACTCGTCCTCACAATCGATAGGGACAACGATCTCGGTGTCAAGGCCGGGATCAGGGGGCCGGTGGTAGGGCGCAAGTCCACCTTGACTGCCGCCTTGAGGCTTGGTATAGCCGATCCAGAAGAATCCGATACCAACGCGATTCTGGGTGCGCTCCACCACCACGATAGGATTGCAGAGAACGCGGAGGCCAATGACGAGGTCGAAATCGCCATCTTGACTGGTGATGTTAGGGTTGGTCCGAGGAGCGATCGAGCGATTGCCAGCCAATTGGATGAGGTGATTCAAGATTTCCAACCTGACAGCGCACTGCTGGTCACAGATGGGGCGGACGATGAGGCGTCTCTGCCGATTGTCACTTCGAGGATAAGGGTCGACACCGTAGAGAAGATTATCGTCAGGCAGTCCAAAGGCATCGAGGGGACATACTACTACATCATCAAAGCCGTTGAGGACCCCAGGTTCAGGGCACGTCTCCTGGTGCCCTTGGCAATCTTCCTGATGATTCTGGGTCTTGGGCTAATATTGCCTAATGGGATCGCGCTCATTGGGGCGCTACCACTCATCATGGGAATCTGGCTTCTTGGCAAGGGGCTTGGGTGGGAGCAGCAGATGGAACGCCTGATGATGGACATGAGGGAGAGTGCCTCTGGAGGTCTATTCTCCTCCTTGCTATGGGGGCTCTCGATTGTTTCAATACTACTAGCTGTGCTCCTCTCGTACCAGAAGATGACGGGTCCCACCCCCGATGAAGGACTCTTGTGGCTTATTACGAAAACACTCGACGATGTTCTTCCATGGATCCTGATCTCGCTGTTTTCGTTCGCACTGTCCCTAGGCGTCTTGCGCTGGAAGGAGGGGACCTTCACCGGACGGAGCGTGCTTCTACTCGGTCTGAGCGGCGTAATCTACACCTTCGCTGATGCGATTCTCAAGGTCATGCTACAAGTCATTACCGAAGGAGACTACGTCCTCGTGGTGTCACAGGTCTCCGAGGACTGGGGGCTACCTGTGTTCTCTGTGATTATCTACTATCTGCTCAGGACCGTGGTTCAATCATTCTCCGAAGATGATGATCTGGGTTCTGGAAACAGGTTCTGGGGAGTCTGAGGCACAACGACAAAGTGAAGATGCATAGGATTTCCATAGGTCGTCGCAGCATGGGAGGTACCGAGGCTGAAATTGTCTGGATGGGGGATAGAGGGCGTGCGGAGGCCCTGATGGCTGCTATCATTCCTGATGATCCGGATGTGTTCGAGGCATCGTTATCAGATGGAGATGGCGAGGTCAAATTACGAATCATCGTGCGATCTGGGCCCCTGGGGAAGACGAGGTCGACGGTGGATGACATCCTTGCCTGCCTTGCTGCTGTGGAGGCGGGTCTGGATGCAGTCGATTGATGGGTCGATTACCCAACGCGATGGTTCGCACCCTTCAATACGTGGCATCGTCACGTAATCCTGTGAAATCAATCCCACATGACCGATCCTCCCTTCTGTGGTCGGGTAACTTCGAGACCGGGAGTCCTACTGACCTATTCCTCAATTCCATAGATGGTTGGGTGGATGCGATGGTCTCAGATGAGCATGGAGGAGGGAGAGGACCTGAGGGGGAGGTCGTGGCGAGAGTTGTCTCTCGCCAACCGGGCAGAATCTGTGGCATTCCTATAATCGAACGATTATTGGAACGTCATTTCGATGAGTGCGAAATCGTGAGGCATGTCACGGAGGGAGGGGAAATATCCGAAGGCTATGTAATCCTAGAGATTCTTGGGAATTCCATCCAAGTCCTACAGATCGAACGGATACTACTGAACATACTTGGTGGTCTTTCGGGAATAGCAACCAATGTGGCGCTTTGGTCGGAGGTCGCTGGTGAAATCAGAGTTGCAGCCACGAGAAAAACGGATTGGGGGCTTCTGGATAAATGGGCCGTCCATGTTGGTGGTGGCCTAACGCATAGATTGAGTAGGGGCGACTCTCTGATGATAAAAGAGAACGACCTTGCTGCAACGAAGAGGGGCGGGGAGAGCGATGCAGATGCGTTGACTAGGGTTGTGAGCTCGATGGACATGGACGAACATGCCGAGTTCACTGTGTTCGAAGTGCGTGAGACCGAGCAGGCGTTGGTCGTAGCCTCGACTTGGAGCCATGTACAGAAAATTCGGGGTGGTAGGGAAAGAGTCGTGATATTACTAGACAACATGGGGCCAGAGGAGGCCCGACGGGTTGATGAGATACTATCCGAAAGCGAATTGCGACAATGGTGTTTGCTTGAAGGTTCAGGCGGAGTGGGGCTGGACTCACTGTCAGAGTGGACCGGGAGTGGGGTCGATGTTGTCTCTTCAAGCGCCCTCAACAGGGGGGTTGCTCCACTCGATCTCTCAATGCTTTTCGAAGGAGGGGCTTGAATGGCAGAAATCTCGGAGAGCCATCCTCGAAGGGACTCGCTATTGGCTAGGCAGAAGCTTGTCGATGCCGCTGAAAAGGGTCTGCTTGCCGAATCTGCGATGATAGCACACGGCCGTGGCGAGGCCTACGACTATCTCCTCGGCGAGAAGACCTCCGGGACCTCCCTTCTCGCCATTCGGGAAGTGGCGGCAAGGCTTCGAGCGGCTGCGCGTCCCGTAATCTCGGTAAATGGAAACACCGTGGTGCTCGCAGGCGAGAGTCTGATTCGTGTGGCCGCGGTCATCGGATGCCCTATAGAGGTCAATCTGTACTATCGCAGCGCGGAGAGAGTCGAAGGACTGCTATCACTCCTTAAAGAACAAAGAGAGGCTGTGAGTGATAAAGGGGCTCCCGAGGGGTATGTAGGAGACTGGTCCAACGCGGTCGGTTCGGTACTACTGATGGGTGCTGAGGAGGACGGTCGGATAGAGGGATTGATTGGGCCTCGATCTATTTGCAGCGCTGAGGGCATTGGAAGCGCGGACACGGTACTTGTCCCACTCGAAGACGGTGACCGTTGCAAGGCACTGATAAATCTGGGCAAGGAGGTCCTGGTAATCGATCTGAATCCACTATCTAGGACCTCAATGATGGCGTCAGTAACGATTGTAGATGAGGTGGCTAGAGCCTCCGAGGCGCTGGTGAAGGAGGCCATCGCTTGTCAGAATGAGCCCACTCAATGGGACAACCAACGAGTTCTTCGTGATGCGTTGCATATCATGGCAGGCGCTCTTGAGCGCGTCTAGGAAAACTGTTTCTTTAGCAGGTCTTCACAACGGTTGGCTATGGCCTCACCGACTTCGGAGGTCGATGCCTTGCCTCCGATATCATAGGTCACAGGGCCGCCTGATGAGAGGTGCTCTGTGATTGCCTGCTCTAACAGGTCCGAACAGGATGCTGCGTCGGGATCCTCATGACGCGAGCCGAGGGTTTCGAACATTAGTTGGACCGAGGAGATTGCAGCGATGGGGTTGACCTTGTTCTGGCCAGCGTGCTTTGGTGAAGAGCCGTGTACTGGTTCGAAAAGCATGTGCTGATCTCCGATGTTGGCACTGGCTGCCATTCCCATGCCGCCTTGCAAGACTGAAGCGAGGTCGGTAGCAATGTCGCCAAACATATTTGGGAGTACGACGACGTTCAATTCCTCCGGATTTCGGACCAGCCACATAGTAAACGCGTCGATATAGGCCTCGTTGGATTCGACTCCTTCGTGCTCTCTCGCGACCTCCCTGAAGATCTTCCTGAAAAGGCGGCACCCCCTAGTTACGTTGCTCTTGTCAACACATGTCACCTTCTGGGAAACTCCAAAGCGGGACTCGCGTCGCTCTGCAAGGTTGAAGGCGAACTTGATGACTCGCTCGCTGCCCTGACGAGAAATAGGCCTAGCGTCCCACTCGACGTGCCCGTTCAGTCCGGGAAAATGATCGATGGAGATGGGTTCGTCCTTCTCGCCCCCTTGGGCAGCCCTGCCGGATCGGCGTAGGAGAGCGTGATAGAGTCCTTCGGTGTTCTCTCGAACTAGGACCATATCAACTAGATTGGGGTCCCAAACGTCTTTGAACACTCCGTGCACCTTGTGATGAACCCCTTGGAACAGCTTGACTGGTCTTACGTTGGCATAGAGATCAAGGGCGGATCTCAAGCCGAGAAGAACCTGGCCCCCCGCTACATCGCCATTGGGAAGATGAGCGTCCGGCCAGCCCACGGCACCAACTAGAATGGCGTCAGAGTTGTCTCGGCAGTGCTTGAACGAACCCTCAGGCCACTCCTCCCCGGTTTCCAGATAGTATTGGCCGCCGCAGGGTATCTCGGTGATATCGAACGAGAGTGGGCCGAACTGTTCGAATTTGTCAATGACTCGTTTGGCCTCTGCAATTACCTCTCGGCCCGTACCGTCACCAGGCAAGATGGTCAATCGGTAGGGTGCCATCGGTCAGGGCACCTGCTTTTCATTCATCAATACGACCCATGAGAAATCAGGAATCGGCGTGCGATAATTCATAGACGGTCGAGAGGCTGTCTCTGTACATGGAACGTGCCCCTGGGGGAGGAAAGAAGGGATCCAGAATTGACGTCAGGACACTTCCAGATTCCGTTGCGCGACTTTGGGAGGCGATGCTGCGACTCGATCCCCAATGGGATCTGTCCAAGTGGCTTAACGAGAGGGCAACGGAAGAGCTTGAATTAGTCGAGGCTCACTTAGGAAGGGAACGTCTCAGGCTCGAACAACGACTTCACAGAATAGAGGCTCTTGTGAAGAAATTGAAGAGGAAGCGAGAGGCTGTACAAGAGGACTCTTGGAAGGATCCGCATCAAAGAAACCTGTTTGATGTGTATGAACCGTCAACCTGTGATAAGGGTGAAAAGAGCCAAGATTCGGAAGAGGCCGCCCCACTGGTCGATCTAGGTGCTCTGGGTACTGAGGACGACCCCCTACTAACTATCATCTCAGAGCACATCATGAGTACTATCGAAGAGGCCCATGCGATCAACACCGGAGTGCATTTCGACAAAATCAGTGATGCTCTGGAACCTTTGGGCATCAGGGTTGACGAGATTGACGAGGCTTTGGCATGGCTGCTGCAGAGAAAAGAGGTAATCGAGTTAGACCAAGATGTCTTCGGGATTGATGGCTGACCCACAACCACTGCTCTCATACAACCTTTGAAAATAGATGAGGTTTTGGGCGGTGTGCATACAATGGCGAGCGAGACTTCGGGCTGGTATGCAAGGCTCGATCACAAATGCCCTGAAAGGGTCGAGCAAATCGGAGGCTGGCTAGACGCATGGCTTCTAGCGACCAAGCAGAACCAACCCATTGCCGCTACGCTTCCTAAGGGATGGCCCACTTTACCAGCGGGGTTGTTGAGCGATCCTGGTTCCGTACTTGATCACCTTCTCGCCAGACACGAGGCAGAGAGTGACGGTCGCTCACCTCGTGGCGTCTATGCTACGCCAGTGAGGTTTGTGGATGCCATACTATGCGACGAGTTGCATCATGGCAGGAACAGAAAGAAAGAGCCGCCGGCGACGCTGTCGCTCACTGCACTGCCACCAAGCTTCAGAATCTTTGCTGAACAGTTTAATGAAAACATCATAGGGCAATCATTCGATGGTGATGGCGATCAAGAAGCTGACGAGTCACGGACCCTGTCCGGAATCCCTCTTCCTTTCGCTGACCCCTCTGTGGGTGCAGGCCTGTTCGCCGATCGCATCATTAGGATGCATGCAGATAGGTGTAGGGGGATGGGTGCCCGGGAACGGAAGGAGGACACACTCAGGCTTCTGGAAGGATTACAATTGGCGGATGTATCAGAAATCGCCGTGGAGAGCGCTCGCAAGCGGCTCCTCATTGTCCTCGCACGCCGGAGACTGGTTGATCTCGAAGGCGAGGGGAGCGAGTCACTCATAGGTAGATATGAGGCCAATCTCATTATCGAGAGCAATGTTCGATGCGCTGATTCCTTACGGGGCGAGTGGCCGTGGAACGAAAGTCCGAGACTACTAGTTTCAAGGCCTCCATGGCTGAGGATTAAAGACAGGTTTCGAGGTCATCCCGAAGGCAGCCGGCTGCGCAAAAACTTGTCCAAGGAACTCCGTCAGATCAAAGGTCCTGACGGTAGACCTCGCTTCTCCGCAATCAAGGGCAATGTCAACCTCTACAGGCTGTACATCGAGCGAGCTCTACAACTGAGCCAAAGGGGAGGGAGGGTCAGAATGATTGTTCCTGAATCTGTCCTTCGAGAGAAGAGTAGTGCTCCACTGAGAAAAGTGATAGTCTCGCAGAACGAGTGGGATAGCGTGTGGTCATTCCATGAAAATCAACAACTCCCACTCGTTGGAGCACAGGGAGTCTCCGTGCTGGGAATTACCGTCGCTGGTACAACTGAGGTCCTCACGAGTTTTGGTCCGCTTCGTTCGGGGGACATTTCCGCCCGAAAGGGCCTTGACAAAGGTGCGCCCTTCCTTGAACTGGAGCGTGGTCCTTGGTCAATATGGACCGATACCTCATGGGCCGTGCCGAAAATGCCCAGATCGTCTCTGGAACGGAGCAATACGCTGGAAGCTATCGGTACCTTGGCTGATCAACCACGCCTTATCGAGGAGGGCACGTGGCTGAATCCCAATGGCAAGGCCATACGCGTGAGAGTGGGGGAGGTAGATAGTGGAAGCTGGTCAAAACAAATTTCTGATTGGGGTGCCGAGCCGAGCGGGTCCCCCCTCATCCGAGGTGCGCACATTGAGATTATTGATGGAGAAGTGAGGCTTCGACACCCTGCCTTCGATTCGGATGTCCCGGAGGGCGTCCGATGGAGCCAAGCCCTGTGGAATGGTCCCTCGGACATGCTGGGACCGTCGAGAATCGCCTGCCAAGCGATGGCCGGCCCCCAAATGGAGAGGCGTCTACTCTGGGCAGTCATTCCTTCCGGATGCGTACTCGGAAACTCTGTGAGCTTCCTCGATCTACCAAACCAAGTCGTCGGAAGGCTGGTTGCTGAGTTTGGAGGGCTTGAGAAGGGTTTGGCGGTCCTCGCATCGTATCTCAACTCCGAGGAGTTGAATCTCTGGTCCAAAGCATGGGCGGCTAACAATAATGTCAACAACTATGAAATCGAGATGCTTCCATTCCCACCGCTTGAGAGTGCGAAACCGATTTCACTATTTGGAAACAATAGTGAAATCTGATTTACCCACTTCGGACTTTTGTTTCCTCGTTCCGGAAATATCTGCCCTTCTAAACCAAATGAATTAATATCGGTGCTTCGCATACGCTTGACGTTCCTGTTGCGGGAGAGAGCATTCAGAGGAGAGCATAATGGGGATAAATCCGAAGATTGGCATCACGGGCCTACCCAGATCTGGCAAGTCGGCGGTTCTGCAAAAGGTCATCGATATGATTTCAGAGGATGGAGGAGAGTACCGCCGATTGCGTGGTGGGATGTCCCCTGAGCACGTCATCGGAGGAATGAGGTGCGAGGCCGTCATAGAGGACGGAGAGAGGGTGGGGTATGCTTGCGTCAACATCCTAACAGGTGAGAAGGGGGTGATGGCACACAGGAATATTGACTCCAGAAACCGAATTCTAGGATTCGGAATCGACCCTAGTGAAATCGATCGAGTCGGCGTCCCGGCCTTGCTCGACAGTATTGGAAATTGCGAAATCATGATTATTGACGAGGTCGGAAAATTCACTGTCGAGAGTGAGGGCTTCGTGAACGCGGTTAGAATGGCACTGAAAAGCGACCTTCCGACCTTGCTGACACTTCACAAGAAGAGTCGCCACCCCCTTCTGCAGGACATTAGAAGGAGGGACGATGCGAGGATCCTCGAAGTTACTCCAGTGAACAGATCCCTCCTTCCATACAAAATCCACAAACTGATTCAAGAATTGGGATGACTCCCTACTCGGTCAACTTGATGCGAGAGATACCCGACAGGGTAACGTGGAATCCTCAGGCGAACGGCTCGGGAGGTTGTTGGTTGGCATCTCACTCGGTCTATTCCTAATTACCTCGCTGGCGATGCTGGACGGTCGGCTAATGGCCTCTGGAATTGAAGGTGATACGATTATGGTAGGAGGACTAGCATTGATTGTGGCTGTTCTAGCTATCGTCACTGCTGCATTTGCACTGTTGCTAAGTGTCGCCAAGGACTGGCCACACGGCTCTTTACCGCTTGACAAGTGGTTCAGCCGGGAAGAGGAGGGGGTCATGCGCCATCGCCTCGAGGAGGAGATGGAGGAGGCGAGTATCGCTAATCTGGGCTCGGGCTGGGCTAGGATGGAGATGGAACATCTGGAATCGAAGCACGGTGAAGAGGAGTAGGGGGCGAAACCTTGACCCGCGTTCAGCCTTCGCCGGAAGGCGGAGCGGGGGTTATGGGAGTGATACCGAAAGATCTCAGTTACACTGAGGAACATGAATGGATACGGAGGGATGGAGATGAAGTGGTAGTCGGAATCACCGACTTTGCCCAAGAAATGCTAACTGCAGTGGTCTGGGTGGAATTACCTGAAGTCGGTACCGAGCCCTCGGCCATGGAAGGCTTCGCTAGCCTGGAGTCAGTCAAGTCAGTTAGCTCAATCCATGCCCCGGTATCCGGAAAGGTGGTTGCCGTGAATGAGAATCTTGAGGATTGCCCTGAGAAGATTAACGAAGACCCGTATGGAGAGGGTTGGATTTGCAGAATAGCTGTATCTCAGGGCGCTGAATTAGACGGACTCCTCGATGCGGCAGGTTATACTGCATTGATTGGAGAATGAGAATGCACCAGTCACGAAAGCTTCACATCTACGTGGATGGCTCCTGTTCGGAGAATCGAAATGTAACCGCGGCAACTGAGGCGGGGTGGGGTTTCTGCGTCATAGAAGGAGACAGCGGCGCTGGCAATGGAAAGGGAAATCTCTTCGATGAAATGTATGGAGAGGTAGTCACCAATCCTGTAGCGGGTGGTTTTCTCGGTGCTGAGGTTGGTTCTAACAACACCGCCGAGCTCTCAGCAATTGCTCATGCACTTAGGTGGTTGCTCACTCAAGAAGGAGTGGTTGCAGCGACGATACGCGGTGACTCTGAGTACGCTCTCAACATCTCGTCCGGAATCTGGAGGGCGAAGGCTAACCGCGAGCTCGCCAAGAGGGTGCAGATTCTGTGGCACGAAGTGTCGCTGCACATGGAGTTGTGCGGAGAGCACATTGCCGCGCACAGGGGACATCGCTGGAACGAGAGGGCGGATCATTTGGCCTTCCGTGCAATGCAGAGGGAGGTGGCTCTGCCACTACAATTCTGGAAACCTGGTTTGAGATAGTATTATTCCTCCCTGAGAGGGCCAATGCTGAGCAAGACATAGGCCGACTGGAGGGCAATCAGAAGCCCGATGAGAGTCAGTAGCAAGCCAGTTGGTTCTGGGAGGTGGGGCTGCAGCGGGTTTCCTGCCGCCCATGCGATGGCCAGAACGAGGGCTGCTACCATCATCTCGACCTTTGCCGTCTTCTCTGGATCCTCCCATTGGTCCAGCCATGGGATCAGTCCCTTTCGCTTGAAGGTCGCTCGGTACCAAGCGATGTATGCGAGCGACAGCCCCCCTAGTCCAATCACGCCCCTAGAGAATCCCGAATCGTCCCACGGACCCCCGGGGGCTACTCCAGCCACAGAGTCAAGAATAAGTATTGCAGCGATTGCAGCGCGGATTCTCCATTCGGGCTCAACCCCCTCAGACACGGATTGTCGAGAGGGCGGTGGTGCTTCAACACGCCGCAGAAATGATGAGGGTCCATTTCCTCGGAGGCTTGGTAGTGCAATGCAGTACGCGGTGTCTTTCGGCGATGTCGAGGACGCTGCAGCAAGACTCGAGGGCGTTGTCATTAGGACTCCAGTACTAAGTTCGCCCGATCTCAATAGGCTCGCAGACCGCGAGGTACTCATGAAATGTGAGAATCTGCAGCACGTGGGTGCATTCAAGTTTCGAGGAGCGAGCAATGCAGTAGATCTCCTAGGAGACGCCGCTGAGATGGGCGTCTGCACGCACAGCAGTGGAAATCACGCTCAAGCAGTAGCTCTAGCAGCAAAGCGACTGGGTGTTTCGGCGTACATCGTGATGCCGGACAACGCCCCGAGAATTAAGGTGCAAGGGGTAGTCAGCCACGGTGCAGAGATAACATTCTGCGAGCCCACGCTCGAAGCAAGGATCGAGACGGCCGAGTCGATATTGGAAAGGACTGGCGCGACCTTTATCCATCCGTTTGAAAATCCTTACGTAATTGCGGGTCAGGGGACAGCGGCCCTTGAGTTGATCCAAGAAGTTGGGGAACTGGATGCTGTGATGGCACCAATTGGGGGGGGTGGGCTGCTCTCTGGCACTTCCATCGCAACCAGAGGGCTTGCTCCGAATGCACTGATTTTCGGTGCTGAGCCAATCGGTGCCGATGATGCCGCGCGCTCGCTGGCAGCAGGAGAACTAATTCCACAGACCAGCCCTGACACTATTTGCGATGGCCTCCTGACCAGCCTTGGTGAATCTACTTGGCCCATCCTAAGGGATCATCTCGAGGAAATCGTTACTGTTAGCGACGAGGAGGTTCTGCAAGCCATGAGTCTGCTGCATGATTACTTGGGAATGGTGATAGAACCTAGTGGAGCGACCTGCCTTGCCGCCGTGCTAAAGCCCAAGTTCAAGGAGCTCGAAGGAATTGACAGGGTTGGAATCATACTTTCTGGAGGAAACGTTGACCCAGAGATTCTTCCCTTCTAGCCCGCGCAGAGGGAGGAGATTGGAGCACGAGCCGGGATTTGCACCCGGGTACATGGATCTGCAGTCCATTGCATAGCTGCTCTGCCACTCGTGCTGTGTCCTACCGACCCTCCTCTCTCTCTTGAAACTCTCCGAGTACCCTGCATACCTTCATTGAGTACATCTGTCCCGTACTTTTCATGCCCCGTCTCTCCTCTCGCTACGAAGGATTAGGGGTGGGGTTCGCACCCTATCTCCAACCACCTGGTCCTGGTGTTGTAAGATGGACGGTTGGTGAACCCGATTTCGACACACCGGAAGAGGTCATCGAAGCTGCAATCAAGAGTCTTCAGGAAGGTCGGACTAAGTATACGCGTGGGGCGGGAACGATAGAACTCTGCCAAGCAGTTGCCGACTATCTCCTAAGGCACCACGACATCGGGGCATCTGCCGAAGATATCGTTGTTACGCCGGGTGCGAAACAGGCAGTCCTATACTCATTCCTAATCACTACGATGCCGGGTGACGAAGCCATCCTCCTTGCCCCATCATGGGCATCTTACGAACCCATGCTCGAGTTCATCGGAGCCGTCCCTGTCCACGTGCGCGTGAATTCCGACAACTTCCACCCAGATATCGAAGCCATTAGGGCGGCTGTTACGGACAAGACAAGGATGATTCTAATCAATTCGCCCTGCAACCCCACCGGGGCCGTTTTCACTCCAGAGGAAATCCAGTCGATACTCGACATAGCAATAGAACATGACTTGTGGATAGTCTCAGACGAGATTTACGCTCGTATGGTCTGGGCAGACTGGCCTCATATCTCCCCGGCAACCCTCCCCGGGGGTAAGGAGCGCACAATTGTCGTTAATGGGTGGTCGAAGTCATGGGCGATGACTGGAATGAGGCTTGGTTTCCTCACTGGCCCGCCCGAGGTCGTCAAGGCCGCTGTCAAGAGCCAGGCTAACTCTGCCTCGCATGTCCCGACCTTCTTGATGGAGGCCGCTAGAGTGGCAATGGGGTGCGATGAGTCTGTGGAGGCTTTCAATCGAGAATACCTGAAGCGTCGTGACTTGATGCGTGAGGGGCTGTCTTCGCTCCCCGGATTGAGAGTACCCGAGCCAGAAGGTGCCTTCTACATCTTCGCAGAGGTCACTGGAACGGGGATGAGCGATATCGAATTCGCTGATGGGGCCCTAGAGGCCGGGGTTCAGTTGATCCCCGCCTCGCTAATCGCTGGGGGAGAGGGTTTCATTCGAGTCTCCTACGCCACCGACGAGGAAGCGATACGCGAGGGATTGCGACGCCTCGGGGCTTGGCTAATCGAAGAGTGACTTTGAAATCAGTTCAATGGGACAGTCCCTGTATGGGTGGGACCGAGTCGCCGGGCGCGCATGTCCTCTTGGACTACGTTGACTACTCGCCTCCAGTGGAAGATGACGGTGCTTGGACGCTCCAAGTCTTGAGAAAGAGCGTGCATGAGGCGGGGGTTAGGGAGGTCCACTCTCATGTCGAGGACTTTGACGGAGGAGTCAGCCCGCCCGGCTTCGCCGCTGTCGTCCTGGTTGACGAGAGTCATGTCAGCGCGCACTGTTACTCGGAAAGGGGGCTACTAGCAATTGACGTCTTCACCTGTGGTGGGGACGATCCGGATCCCATCGCCGATTCAATACACGCGTCTTTGAGCACAGTAATACCAAGCCTCAGGCTGATTCAACGTAAGCGCGTTGAGAGATTCTTAGAGGGGTGAGAGATTGGACGTTAGGAAGTTCATCGAAGAGCACTACAAGCACTTCAACGCGGGTGAGATCGCTCGTTGCACGGAGTCATTGCAAGGGTTCCTCGGGCAAGGTGGTCGCCTGATGATTACTCTGGCAGGAGCCATGTCGACCGCTGAAATAGGGCGCAGCTTAGCTCCAGCGATCCGAGAACAAAGGGTTCACGCAATCTGCTGCACGGGAGCCAATCTGGAGGAGGATCTGTTCAGCTTGGTTGCTCGCTCTGAATACGAAACCATAACTGAGTGGAGGGAAATGAGCTCTAATGACGACGCCGCGCTTCGGGATCGGGGGATGAATAGAGTTACCGATGTGGCCATTCCAGAAACTGCGATCGGTACTATCGAGGAGTCTTTGATGGAGCTCTGGGAGGAGGCTGAGGCGGTTGGAGACAGCCGATTCCCACATGAGTACTTCTATGATTTGCTGCTGCACGGTGAGTTGGAGTTTGGCTCAAATCCAAGATTCTCGTGGCTTATGGCGGCCGCGGACGCCAACCTTCCCATCTTTACCCCGGGTTGGGAGGATTCCACATTGGGCAGCCTTCTGGCCGCCCGTGTCCTAGACTGCACTCTCAAAGGCTCTGAAATTGTCAAGAGCGGGCTGCAAGCGATGCAATCATTGGCCGACTGGTATCGTGAGGATGACTCTCCTACGGGAATTCTCCAGATCGGCGGTGGCATCGCCGGCGACTTTGCCATCTCGGTTGTTCCGATGCTTAGACAAGACGCGAAAATAGAGGTGCCGTTATGGTCGTGGTTTGCACAAATCAGCGAGTCCCGTCCTTCCTACGGGGGATACTCGGGTGCCCCCCCAAATGAAAAGATTAGTTGGGGCAAGTTGGGTGTCGATACGCCGCGCTTCGTAATCGAGTCGGATGCAACCATCGTGCTTCCACTGCTGCTCTCTGCGCTAGAATAGGTCGGCATATACATTGATCTGCTCGGCAATTCTAAGCAATTGGTTGTACTTGGCCGTCCTATCACTCCTAGCCGGTGCTCCGGTCTTGATTTGGCCCGCATTGGTTCCCACAGCAATGTCCGCAATAACATCGTCAGAGGTCTCTCCCGAGCGATGGCTGACGATGGTGGCAAAACCTGCGTCTCTAGCTATGCGAATGACGTCGATAGTCTCCGTCACAGTACCAATCTGATTTAATTTGACGAGGATAGCATTGGTCGCTCCCAAATCAATTCCCTTCTGTAGGCGTATGCGATTAGTAACATACAGATCATCCCCCACAATCTGCACGCGTCGGCCCTCACGCTCAGTGAACTCGGTCCAAGAGTCCCAATCATCCTCACCGAATGGATCCTCAATTGACACAATGGGGTATGAGTCTAGCCACTTCGAGTAAAGGCGTCCTAGCTCTGTGCCGGAGAGTACTTGTCCGTCGATGTGGTATCCATCTCCTTTACAGAACTCCTGTGCCGCAACGTCTAGAGCGATTGAAATCTGTTCTCCAGGGGAGTAGCCGGCAAGTTCTATGGCACCGAGAACGTATCGAAGACCATGCTCATTTCGCGGGAGATTGGGTGCGAAGCCGCCCTCGTCGCCTACACCGCCGAGCAGCCCCTCCTCTCCGAGTATCGATTTCAGCGAGTGGTATATTTCCACACCAGAGCGCAGAGCCTCTGGGTAGTTATCGAATCCATGGGGCACGACCATGAACTCCTGAATATCGACGTTCGAGGCCGCGTGGGCACCGCCGTTGAGGATGTTCATTTGCGGCACCGGTAGACTCCTAGGGCCACTATTCGCGATGTGTTGCCACAAGGGTCCCCCGGCTGCTGCCCTAAGACATGCAATGGAGGCCCCTAGGATTGCGTTGGCGCCGAGGCGTGCTTTGTTGGGAGTGCCGTCCAGTTCAATCAGGGTGGCATCAATGGCGCTCTGATTGGACACATCAAAACCAATCAAGGCGTCACGAATTTCACCGTTGGCGTGGGATAATGCCTCCTCGACTCCCTTTCCGGCCCAATCAGTGCCCCCATCCCTCAATTCCATTGCCTCATGGGTGCCAGTACTGGCGCCGGAGGGAACAGCTGCGCGGCCTCGCAATATCTCGTCCACATAGCAATCGACCTCGATGGTTGGGTTGCCGCGCGAGTCTAGAATCATCCTCGCGGAGAGGTCACTGATAGTGCCGCTCATTGTCGCGGCGACCTGCACGGGGCTTCTCAAGGTAGCGCAATGCGACCCTACGTGTTTAGCCAACTCAGCCAGCGGGCTACCCTGCTCTGGGCCTCGGGTACCTCTAGTTCGGATCTGCAGCAGCACTCCCAGCAGAGTTGCTCCTCGGTAGGTGAGATGGAAAAAAGCTCCGCGCGCAGTAGAATCCCGTCCGCTTCTTGGCACTTGGCACGGTTGTCATCGACAAAGCAGTGGAGGAGGTGCTTGGGGTAGTGGTGGATCCTGCCTGATTCCGGACAGCAAAGCATCGCGCTTCGCTGAAGGAAAATCAGGGAAGCTCCTGAGTCGGAATCGATCTCATGGCCTAGGATTCTAGAGCCATTGAGAAGGGAGGCGACATCGACGTTGTACCACTGTGCGTATGAGTGGGGAATATCGAGTCCAGAAACGTCGTCTAGGTACTCTTGAATCCGGAGGTGGGAGACTGCCTCCTCCTGACTCATGCCCGGTCAATTAAGGCCATCCCATTTGAATACAACCAGCAACAACAGAAAAAAGCCTTGGTTGAAAAGCGGAACATATTGGCCAATAATATTCTTCAAAGAAGCAGGAAAGATAGATAAATTATTCGTTTTTCGGCGAAACTCATGATGAGCGTGGACAGGTTAGATAGAGCGATTCTCTCTGTGCTAAGGGAATCTGCAAGGGCGGCCTACGTTGACATCGCCAAGAACGTCGGTGTCACGGAAAGGACCGTTAGAACTCGAATGCGCCGAATGGAAGAGGATGGGGTTATTCGTGGCTATACGGTGCGTGAAGCTGGGATTGGGCTTACCGCGCTCATCCGCCTGAAGGTGGGACCGGGGACTGAGATTGGTACTCTGGCTGGAGAGTTCGCCGGCTGGTCTGGTGTCGAATGCGTTTTCGAAATCAGTGGTGATGCGGATCTTGTGGCTGTCATACATGTGGATGACACAGTCGCACTTCGAGACATGCTTGACAAGATGTGGTTGGTGGCTCCGGGCGACATAAGTTCAACGCAGACGGAATTGGTCCTCGAACAGTACTGAAGTGGGATTCCTAAATCTTCCACTTGACCGAACATCCGATGCTATCTGTCCTAGAGACCGTAATCCCTGCTCCCGACAGCATCTCGTCAACTGCATCGGCGAGTTCAGAGGTCGTCGCATGGGAGGGGTCTCTCGGAGAGTCGTCCATCCTGCCGCGATATGATACAAGGCCGGTCGGATCGATGAGGTAGAACTCGGGGGTCCTCTCGGCACCGTAGGCGTTCGCTACATCCTGCGAGGCGTCGTGCAAGTAGGGATATGTCATTCCCCTGCTGGCACGTTTGACCATGTTTACCCAGGAGTCGGATTCGTAATTCACCGGGTCGTTGGCGTTGATTCCAGCAAATCCTATCCCGCGCTGCCGTGCTCGCTCAGCCATGGTCTCGATCCGTGGTTCGGAGCCGACGACGTAAGGACAGTGGTTGCAGGTGAAGACGATGATGGCGCCGTTTTCGCCCATGATGTCAGATAGGGTCATGCTCCCACCACCAACCTTGGAATTGGCATTTGGAAGTTCGAAGTCTGTTGCGTTATCGCCGGGTTCGATTCCTAGTGACATGGTCATACCCCCGGGGCGGTGTGAGTGCAGTTCAATCCTTTGGAGTCAAGGATGCCTGCCTTGCTGCCATCAGGTCACGGCACTCAATTAGCCGACGGCGAGCCAATTGGTTCTGGGGCTCGATGTCTAGGACCTTCCTCCACGCAACGATCGCCTTATCGAGATCATCCCCCTCATGCAGAACCGCTGCAATCCTCAATCTGGCGTCGATATGATGGGAATCAGATCTTGCTGCTCCCTCGAAGTCTGACATTGCCTCGGCAACGCGACCGAAGTCCAAGTATAGGAGCCCTCGCTGGTACCATGCTTCTGAGAGGCTAGGATCGATTTCAATCGCCTTGTTCAGTGGGCGTTCTGCCTGCTCAGACTTCCCAGCGGCAATCAGGCAGGTTCCAAGGTGCACAAGGGCCATGGTGTGCTCCGCGTTCCGCTTGAGGAGGTTCCTGAGTTCGGTTTCGGCTTCTGACCAATCACCATGGTTCATCAGAATCTCGGAACGTCTCAATCGTGCTAATTCGTGCTCAGGACGAGCATTGACCAAGTGATTCGCATCGTCAAGCGCCTGAGAGAGATCTTCGCTAAGCAGGGCTGCCGAGCAGCGATTCAGCCTAGCGCGAACGTGGTCTGGTTCGATTTCCAAGGTGTTTGAAAAGAAGTTTCGTGCCTCTTCTAGGCGACCTAGTCGGGCTGAGATTATACCGCGGACGAAAGAAACAGTGGGGCTGCTCTTGAGATGTGTTGTCGCCTCAATTGCAAGAGCGTTTGCCTGTTCTAGATTGTTGACATCGAGGGAGAGCTGGGCTTCTTCGAGAGGGATTGAAGGGTGACCGGGGATGAGCCTGCGGGCGCGAACGAGCGCGACCTCGGCCTCGTTATAGGTACCTTGGTATCTGAGAGCGCGGGCGCGGCCGAGCCAAGCTAGTCCCGATTCGCGATCGTACTCTATTGCCTTATCGAAAGCGACCAAGGCATCAATCAGGAGCATCTGATCATGATTTCCGGTATTGTCCCTGTGTTCATTGAAATCCTCCAGATGGAGCCTCCCCCTCATGACGTGGAGAGTGGCGCTTCCCCACGATTCGTCTGGAGCCTCATCAAGGACCCTGCGAGAAGAGTCATTGGAGCCGTTACTCAGCCAAAGTAGACTTAGCATGCCTCGGGCCTCAGGATCAGTAGGGGCTTTCTCTAGGTGCTCTTCCAGAACTTGGATAGCGGCATCGGTACGACCGTCGTTCTCTAGAATTTCGGACTCCAGCAACACAGTATACTCGCCGAGCGCGTTCGCCCGACGTATGCTTTTCAAGGCGGCTTTGGTATTGCCCTCTCCGGCTGCCAGCAGGCGAGCATGCAGTATCCACGCTGGGCCGTTTTTAGAATCCAAATCTAAAGCTAGTTGGACGGATTCAAGGGCGATGCGGATTTCCCCGAGGAGAATCTGCTTGGCTGCGCGTTCAACTAAGTCAGAAGCGCTCTGTGACTGAGAAAGGGCAGGTTCGAAGCCTTGGTGGGCGTCTCGGGCGCGCTTCGCGATGTCGGTGAGCTCAGATTCCCCTTCTGAGAATAATAGAGGAGATCCCAGACCCTCAAGGCGCTTGCGATTCCTAATCACCCTTACTGGGTCCGTGCCATCAAGAAGAATGACTTGTTCCTTGAGGACCTCAACATCGTCAGGGGCGATGGCAAGAATCCTCTCAAGGCTTCTGTCGAGATCTTCTAAGTCTCCATTCTGACGTTGGATCTCCACGAGGGACCTGAGGGCGAACTCGTCTTCGGGGTCGAGTTCGTTGGCCCTTTGAAAGCAGTCAGCGGCCCAGTCGGTCCTTTCAATCAAGTGAAATAAATCGCCCAGCCTTCTGTGCTCTCCAGCGGAGAGTTCGATGTCCTCCGCCTTCATCTCGGCCTCGCTAAACATGGCGGCCAGTCTCTCTGAGAGGGGCTGGAGTCCGGGAGTAATCGACGCATCAATCTCAGAGCCTCTCTCTGGGTGATGTTTGAGGACGGTCTTGGCAGCATGGCTAGCTATTGCACAAGACTCGCTGTTACTGATGGGGATGCCCTGGTTGAAGAGAAGGGCCTCAGCGGATTCCAGAGAACGGTGGACTCCAAGGAGGCCATGGACTTGTGGGGTGCCGGAAAGAATCGTGTCAACCCCCCTAGAGAGGAGGTCTAACCTCTGTGAGGTCTCAGTCAAGCTCCCTTCCACGGAACCCAGTTTGTCCCTCATTCTCTCCTTCTGCCTAATTACAGACTTGTGCTTGAGCCAGAGGGCGAACAAGGCCAATCCCAATACTCCGTACAGTGTGAGGATTGCCATAGTTGTGCCTTGCATCGGTCACAGCGGGCATGAAGGACTTTTGATGGCTTCTGCTAACACCCACCGAGAGGGGTCGATTATTGGCAGGGCTATGCCCTGCCAGCAAACAGTGGTTATTTTTCTTAATTGAGGTCGCTTGCTGAGTATGCTTGAACTCCAAGTTTCAGGGACTCGGGGCCGATGGTCTTGCCAACGACATTCACGATGCCGGCGCCAGCGGCCAACTCGAAAATCCTATTCGAGACCTTGCCTGAGAACACAATGCCTTGAGCGCCATCGGATTTGTTGAGTGCTTCTTCGAGATCCTTTGGGCCAATGGGATCCGAGCTAGAACCATCACCGAGGACGATGACGGCATGGTTTCGCTTGAGTCCATCAAGGAATGGGGACCATTTCTTCACCTCTTCCGGTGTTTCTAGGGAGGGTCTTCCCTTGCCTACTGAGGCATCGTCTGCCTTCTGTTCCATGGTTCGAATCCTAGAAACGGCCTTGGAGGCAGTCTCCTTCTGGGTCATGCACTTCGTGATCACCTTGCCTTCGAGGTGCTCTACCTCTCGGCTTCGGGGTGCAAGCGCGACATGGGTTAGGGACTTACCGAGTTTGCCGTCAAGCTCCAGAAGGAGAAGCCTGCCGCCTCTGTCACCGTCCATGAACGCGGTTACCACCTTCTTTGAAGCGGCTAGCTCGATTAGCTCAGGCTTGATTCCCGAGCCCATGGTGGCAATCGCGTTCTTGAATCCGAACTTCAGTAGGTTACGAACGTCATTGCGGCCCTCGACGATGATTAATCCATCGGACTCCTTGATATTTGGTCCCGCTGTCATCTCGGCGAACTCAATCTCAGTGTCCAAGGTGAGCACCGCTCTGACCTCGTCGAGGATGTTCTTTGACTCGCCAGCGCCCGAGCTCACGATTCCCAGGAGCAGTTCCTTGGCGCGGTCGATGACGTGGTCTCTCTTGGCAGATTGGATATTCTCAATCTCCTTGACTCGAATTGCGGCCTTGCCCGGCCCCACCCGATCAATGGTCTCGAGCGCGGCGCCGATGACAGCAGCGCTCACTTGGTCCAATGACGTTGAGAGTTCGATTTGGCCTTGGGTCCGGCCCTTGTTTTTGTTAAGATTGACATCGACGTGGCTGATGCGCCCGGTACTTTGCAACTTCCTGAGTTGCAGGCCCTCTCCCAGGAGTCCCTCGGTCTGGCCGAAGATGGCCCCAATGACGTCCTTTCTTTGTATGTCGGTATCTACTCGAATTGTTGCGCGTATAACGTATTTTGATTCACTTGTCATGTTTTCATCTCTCCTTGCCGCTCGGCCCCAAACCGGGGCCTTGCCCCCGTTTTTCGCCAGTTTGGCGGGGGGGTTCGGATGGGCGCCAGGCGCCCGCGAGTAGAGCTGAGAAGCAGACCTGCGGAGGTGAGGGGGCTTCATGAAGCCTCCTATCACAAATATTGGCCGAATTTTCGGGACTTCCCCCGACCCAGTCGTTAAGTCATGTGCCCTTAATCGGACCGCATGGGCGGGTTCGAGCCGAATCGAAGAAAGGTCTTCTGGAACGCTACTAGGCTTGCACTCAGGGATGGGCAGTTGTCCAATGGAGAGAAGAGGATGCTGGTAAAATTGGCCCACGCCATGAATCTGCAGGAAGAAGAGCCGAAAAAGATCTATGACGCCGTAATCGAAGGAAAGGAATCTCGGGGCGGTGGTAACCTAGACAAGCAGGAGATGAGGCTTGTGTACGGACAAGTGCTCGAAGCCATGCTGATTCACACCGATAGGTCAGACGACGTTCTAGCCCAGATTGCTTTCCTGAGGAGCATGTTCGGCATCGACGAGTCCGAACACAGAGCAATTGCGCGGAGCTTGGACCGCCAACTCGAGGACATTGTTCACCGCACGTTCATTGAGGAGTTCCGCATGAGGCTGAAGGATTCGGTTGGAAGGATGGGGGAAATCTTCGACAGCGTCATTTTTCTTCCAAGAAAGGAGTAGGGGTGAGTGAGGTTCGAGAACTCATCGTTGGATAGGAAATGGGACTGGTTTGTGGTTGTGGAACCGCAGGACTGATGCGTCACCGGCCTCTCTCGGGGTCGTGACCGAACGTCTGCTACCATCAGATGACCCCGTCTCAGAGGAGGTCCTAGAGTGGACAATCAAGCGTGATGCCCAAGACATCTCCCAACTGATGGGATGGCTTGGGGGGACTTCGGCACGCAAGGATAGGCAGGTTCTGATACACCGGGCACTTGATCTCATGGAAGAGATTCAGCACGCAATTAGAAGGTTGGACGACCTGAGGTGACTCGGTGCGCTCTTTGCTATTCGCCGGGGGGCGCTCTTCGCGCATGGGTGTGGACAAGGCACTAGTCGAAGTCGATGGGGGGGCCATGATTGCGAAGGTGACTAGAGCGCTCTCGGAGGCAGGTCTAGAGCCCATCAGAATAGCAGTTGCGCGGCCAGAGGACGTCGATAGGTTCGGAAGCGTAATCGATGAGGGGCTGCAGATTGAGTGGGTCTTAGATGGCAGCATGTACGCTGGACCAATCGAAGCCTTGGCAGAAGCCCTAGAAGATCCACAATGTAAGGGGAAGAGGACCCTCCAACTAGCCCCGGTAGACGCTCCTTGGGTGTCCGCTGCACTATTCTGTTCGCTGGAAGAAGGGTTGGGGGAGAGGGATGCCCTCATAATGCCACATGATGGTGAGAGATTGCATCCCCTGTTGGCTCTGATTCGTCCCCAAATAGTCCTCGAAATGGTCGGGGGCGGCGATAGGAGGCCGCTTCACGAACAGTTCTCTGGGGTGCAGCATTCCGTATTAGTGGAAGATCCTCGAATTCTCAGAAACGTCAACAGTCCAAAGGATCTAGAGCGAGATCAGCCCTGAGCAAAGCCTGTCTAGAGTCTTCGGGTAGAGGACATGCTCGGCCTTCTTTACTCGTTCTTGTAGTGTGCTCTCGTCGTCATCTGGCTTGACCTCAATCTTACTCTGTGCAAGTATGGGGCCCGAGTCGACCTGTTCGTCTACCAGATGGACGGTGCATCCTGTTCGACCGACCCCGGCGGCCAGAACGTCTCGGTGCGCGTGCGCCCCCGGGAAATCCGGTAGCAAGGAAGGGTGGATGTTGACCAAACGGCCCTTCCAGCGTGAAACGAACCATGGGGTGAGAATGCGCATGTAGCCACTCAGAACCACTAGTTCCACACCTGATGAAACCAATTCATCGTGTACCAAATGCTCGTGAGCGACGCGTCGCTCGGACTTGTTAATCTCCATCGGCAAAGGAATACTGACAGACCTCACGCCGTGTCTGCTACTATGCTCCAAACCGCCCGCGTTCGGGTTGTCAGCGAGCACGAGGATAGTTCGGTGGCAGCGCGGATGGTCATGCTGGTAGTTCAGCAGGGCCTCAAGGCCGGAGCCCCCTCCAGAAATCAAGACTGCGAGGCGGGTGGGGTCCTCGGGAGTGGCGACCCGTGGCAGTTCGTAACCCAAACTCATAGGGCGTTGAGGGGCGGGGTGCGCTTGAGGGTTCGGCACGAACAAGTTCGCGGAGAAAATCGAGAAGTAGGTGCATCTGACCTTATACACACGATGCACCGGCAGCACTCTGGAGGGTCCGCTGTGAATAGGCTACAGACCATCGATGAGATTGTCGAGCGCTACTGCGTGGCAAGTACTCCTGGCAAGAGCAGGCTGTACGTCGGCCTCGGAACGCTCTTCCTCGCATTCGCGGTCATTGGAATCTGGGTTCCCGGTTGGCCTACCGTCTCTTGGGCTGTACCGGCCGCGTTCCTGTTCTCGCTCTCCAGCGAGAGGATGTTCCGCATTACCCTGACCAATCGGTACTTCGGTCCAGCCATGTACGAGTACTACGCAACAGGAAAGACCCTCCCCCGGCATGTGAAATTCTTGATAGTAGTGATGATTGGAATCATGGCAAGCGTTTCCGCGTACTTAGTCTGGTATGTCTCGACCCGAGGAGATGGCGTGCTGTGGGTCCCTTCTACATGGAATGGCCCCGATCCGGGATTTGGTGCAGGTGCGATAATCTTGGTCGGTTTGATAGGTATTTGGTACGTCCAAGTCAAAGTCAATACTCGTGAGTGAGGAGGTCACTGGGCATGGTATTTGCAGTGAAACACTTTTGCTATATTACCGAACCCACCGAACGAGGGGTGGCATGGAATTCAACACTACGATCGTCAGAGGGCGCAGTAAGCCGGACCCCACAACCGGGGCAATCATCCCACCACTGTACCAGACGGCGACCTACGTGCTAGAAGAGGTTGGGCGAGACAAGGGGTTTGATTACACCAGATCCTCGAATCCGACCAGACAGGAGCTGGAAAGTCATCTAGCGGCCATTGAAGGGGGCAGATATGCGGTTGCATTCGCCAGCGGGATGGCTGGCACTGACAGTTGCATGAAACTGCTTGAGCAGGGCGACCACGTGGTATGCTGCGATGACGTGTATGGTGGGACTTCCCGCCTCTTCAACAAGCTGATGTCGAATTTTGGCGTTCAGTTCTCGTACGTGGACTCACAAGATGCAGCGAACGTGGAGGCTGCAATCGGGCCAGAGACTAAGATGATCTGGATAGAGACGCCCACCAACCCATTGCTCAAGATCACCGATCTCGATGCGGTTGGAAAGATTGCGAAGAAGCACGGATTGCTGTACATCGTCGACTCGACATTCGCCACACCGGTATTCCTGAAGCCGCTGGAGTACGGTGCTGACATAGTCCTGCATAGTACCACAAAGTACCTCAGCGGGCACAACCAACTTATCGGCGGGGCGGTCATCACCAACCACGAGGGGCTTTTCGAGAAGCTGAAGTTCATCCAGAAGAGTGTCGGAGCAGTTCCCGGTCCGTTCGACTGCTGGCTGACGATTATGGGTCTGAAGACGCTGCATCTGAGGATGCAGAGGCACTGGGAGAATGCTGAGAAGGTGGCCTCGTACCTAGAAGGGCATCCCAAGGTTGCCAAGGTGACATACCCGGGATTGGCCTCGCATCCCATGCACGAGATTGCCGAAGAGCAGATGAGCGGCTACAGCGGGATGATATCGTTCGAGTTGAACGGGGGTTTGGAGGCGGGAAAGACGATGATGAACTCTGTCGAGCTGTGCCTGCTAGCAGAGAGCCTAGGTTCGGTGGAGACGATGATCACTCACCCGGCGACCATGACTCACGCAGAGGTCCCACGAGAAGACCGGCTTGCTCGTGGTTTCGGGGACGGTTTGGTGCGTCTCTCCGT
>JASLNR010000047.1 GCA_030745885.1 Candidatus Thalassarchaeaceae archaeon | reverse complement strand
GTCCCAATCACCCATACTGACCCCCCCGCTGGTGAGGATTGCATCGCACTCGCTCGCGGCGCTGTCGAGAGTCGTGCGCAGCCCGTCTATGGTGTCGTGAACGACGTCGTAGCGGACCGCTTGACCCCCCATCCTCTCGATTAACACGGCAACGCCAAACGAGTTAGATTCGTGTATCTGGCCATCAGACAGTTCGGCACCGGGTGGTACGAGTTCATCTCCCGTGCTGATTACAGCCACCTTGGGTCGGTTCACGACCTCAATCTCACCGTGGCCCATGGTCGCAGCTAGGGATATCTCCGCGGGACCGAGGTGGGTACCCTTCTGGAGAGCTACCTGACCCGTGCTCAGGTTCTCGGCCCTCTTCCGTATGTATCCCGGTCGGACTGGGCCGAGAATCCGAACCGTATCTCCGACCTCCTCGGAATCCTCGACCATTACGATGGCGTCGGCGCCCTCCGGAACTGGGGCTCCTGTCATGATCCGACAAGCCTCGCCTGAGTTGACCTCAGGGGGTGCCTCGCCCCCGGCCTTGCTGGTTCCGATGATTGAGAGTGTTGTGCCTTCGGCCTTGCAGTCGGCGACCCGTACGGCCCACCCATCCATAGCAGAGTTGTCGAATCTTGGGTCGTCCACCTTCGATGCGAGGTTTGTAGCCAGAACGCGTCCGGAGGCGTCGGCCAAATGCACCGTCTCGGTCCTCCTGCCTATGGTCTCGAGGCATGCGAGCTCGATGGCCCGCTGAAGGGTGACGCTGGTCTCCATACCCGTTGAGTAGAGGTGGAGTTGAAGTGTTCTTCCTATGTGGCTGGTCTGTGTTTTCAGGTGAGATGTGGCTGATTCTGGCCGGGCTCTTCGTGGTGGCGGCCCTGTACTCATCCGTCGGTCATGGCGGTGGATCGGGCTACCTCGCAATCCTCTCACTGACCGGTTACGCCACAGCCGAGTCGGGCTGGCTGAGGCAGTACGCGTGGTCGCTCAACCTGATAGTCGCCGCGCTGGCCTTCTGGCATTACCACAGACAGGGGTATCACGATTGGGGGCTAACGCTGCCATTTGTGGTAGCGAGTGTGCCTCTGGCAGCCGTTGGGGGGTACATGAGCGTCGAGGGGTCCGTCTACGACATGTTGCTCGGACTGGCCCTGTTGTTCGCTGCCTGGAGGTTGTTGGTGGGCAAGTGGGATGTGGAAGAAGTTAGGCCGCCTGAACCGCCGAAAGCGGCCCTAGTCGGTGGTGGAATCGGTCTTGTTAGTGGTGTGGTCGGAATTGGGGGTGGGATATTCCTCTCTCCAGTAATCATGCTTAGTGGTTGGGCCACTGCCAAGCAGACTGCGGCGACCGCGGCGTTGTTCATCTGGATGAACTCCTTGGCCGGATTGTTGGGGGCTGGCGCGTCCGGTCAGATCGGTATGGAGCTTGGTTTCCTAGTGCCGTTTGGGGTTGCTGTACTTCTAGGAGGAGGAATAGGTTCTAGATATGGCTCAGAGATTTCTTCGCAGAGTGGTGTCAAAGGACTGCTTGTGATTGTGATTTGCGCCGCTGCAATACGCAGGCTGTTGATGGTCGTTGGAATCTGATTTTTTCAGATGCCGACCGCGTCCTCGTGACCACATTCAGAATAGGCGCATATTACCTTGTAACGATCACGCTTGGGTTGTGGTATCTGCATGATTGAGCCGCACATGGAACATTGGTGATCAATGACTTCCGGCTTCTGCTCTTCCTGGGGGCCGTCGAGGGGTTCCAGGACGTCTTGTGTCACCGTCCATCCAACTTGGTCCTCGTAGGTGTCTTCTTCCGCCGAGAGGTTTCGCTGCCTCAGCCCGAGCTTGATTTTGATCCTTCGTCCCTTCTTCTTAGGTGCCGTTTGCTTCTTGGAGCGTTTGCCCCGCCTCTTCTTCGGCTTCGCCTTTGGTGGAGGTGCCTTCTTGGTCTTCGGTTTGGGTGGTGGAGGTGCCTTCTTGGTCTTCGGTTTGGGTGGTGGTGGGGGCGGAGGTGCCTTCTTCCCCTTAGGTGGAGGTGGAGGTGGAGGTGGTTTCTTCGCCATGGCTAACGCCTCATGCAGAGACCGGGTCCCTTTGAAGAAATCGGGGCGATGCTGTGATTATTACGCTGGGAACTCTACTAGAGCGTGTACAGGTATGGAAGAGAGTGCTTCCCTCGCCCCAAGGCCGGTCAGCTCGATTACGAACAGAGTCCCCACCACCTCGGCGCCCTGAGCCTCACACAACTCGGCGCAAGCGCCCACGGTGCCGCCCGTGGCCAGGAGGTCGTCGACTATCACTACCCTCTGGCCAGCGCTCAGGGCGTCAGTGTGCATCTCAAGGATGTTGGATCCGTACTCGAGATTGTACTCAGCACTGATAGTATCGGCCGGTAACTTACCGGGCTTGCGGACAGGGACAAAGGGAATACTGAGGGAATCTGCTAGGAGGGGACCGAAGATGAAGCCCCGGGCCTCCGGGCCGACGATTGCTTCGGGCCGCCAGCCCAGCCCCTCCAGATCGTTAGTGAAGCGTTCGGTGATGCCTGACATGAGACCTGGATCGCCCAGCACGGGGGTGATATCCCGGAACATAATCCCCTCTAAGGGGAAGTCCGGCACCGTGCGTATGGCGCCTCTCAGGCTTTGGAGCAACTCGTCAGACATGCTACCCGCTTAACCGTGGGAGGGGCCCGGGCCTTCAGGCTATGCCGTCTGGCCCGGGTTTCCCGTTACGTAATTCACGCTCAGAGGTTTCCGAGCAGCCACTGGAACGTCGACTCGTCGCCGGGTCCCAGGTAGAACATTGCCATCAATGCGAACAGCGTCCACATGACTGGGTTCAGTTCGTCCATCTTGCCCATTCCGAGCTTGATGGCCACATAGCTGATGATACCCCAAGCAATTCCATCCGCGATGGAATATGTGAACGGCATCAGGCAGATCGTCAAGAAGGCAGGTAGTGCCATCTCCGCGTCGGCCCAGTTGATGTCTGCTGCCTGGCGCATCATCAGAGCGCCGATGATAACCAGAGCACAGGCAGCCGCGAATGTCGGGACGGCCTGGAACAGGTCTGAGAAGAACAGTCCTGTGAGCATCAGAACGCCCACAGTAACCGCCACAAGTCCTGTCTTTCCGCCTTCCTCGACACCAGCAGCCGACTCGATGTAAGTCGTCGTAGTGCTGGTTCCGCAGAGTGCGCCGACTATGCTTGCTGCAGCGTCGGACACGAATGCCTCGTCAGAGTTCATCAGCTCGTCGTTCTCATCGACGTAGCCGGCCTGGCGACCCACAGAGTAGAGGGTTCCAGCCGTGTCGAAGATATCGACGAACAGGAAGGTGATCATCACTAGTAGGAAGTCACCCCAACCCGCGCCGTCGGCTATGTCGCCCAAGGCAC
>JASLNR010000046.1 GCA_030745885.1 Candidatus Thalassarchaeaceae archaeon | reverse complement strand
GGAAATGCCGTAGATTGTCACCTTGGCCGCCCCCCGTCCGAAACCCATTTGTGACTATGGGGGGGGTAACCCTCTGAGTCACCCGCACTTCAGAGGGGTCTCAATGGGGCTATTCTAGGGGAACTGATTCCCACACCGCTGAGTAGACCCAATCGCCCCAAGACAGTTCGTGGACTGCAGAGTCATATCCTTCAATATTACCAGTCATCTTGGACACATGGAAGTTCAGAGAGTGGGTGCAGTTTAGTCCGTGCCCATTGAATCGGCGAATCCTCGTGTCTGAACCCTTCGTTTCCGGAGGAAACGGGCTCATCTCCCGGCACGAGCACCACGTGCTTCATCGATTCTGACGATGTTCAGAACAGTCATAAGCGCAGGTTCGTTGGAGAAGTAAGGTCTAATGCGTCTAGAGCACGATGTGAAGCTGACCTTCGATGATGTACTGATAAGGCCCAAGCGGAGCACGCTGATCTCTAGATCCGATGTGAATCTAGAGCGAGATTTTCGCTTCCGTCACACTGACCAGAGGTGGACAGGGGTGCCCATCGTGGCCGCGAACATGGACACCACCGGTCTTTTTTCCGTGTCCAAGGTGCTGCAGGGGCACGGGATGCTGACTTGCACACAGAAGTTCTACTCCACAAGAGAGTTCTCGGAGGCATGGGAAAGCGGGGTGGATCCCGGTTTCACCGCCGTGACCTGCGGGTCCACCGATGAAAGCTTCGACCTGCTCCATAGGAAGATGGCGACAAATGATGGGATCAAGATGATTTGCATAGACGTAGCCAACGGCTACCGCGAGGCATTCCTACAGTTCGTAAAACGCGTACGTGACGCCTTCTCCGATAAGATTGTGATAGCAGGAAACGTAGCGACTAGGGAGATGACCGAGGCCCTCATCCTCGCTGGGGCTGACATAGTTAAGGTAGGAATTGGTCCGGGTTCGGTATGCACAACAAGGAAGGTCGCGGGTGTGGGCTACCCCCAACTATCCGCAATCGCTGAGTGCGCTGATGCGGCACATGGCTTGAATGGACATGTCATGTCAGACGGAGGTTGCTCCTCTCCTGGCGATGTAGCCAAGGCCTTTGCCGCAGGAGCTGATTTCGTCATGCTGGGTGGGATGCTAGCGGGGCACGACGAATCTGGCGGTGAAATTTTCGAAGATGGAAATGGGAAGATGTACAAGTCGTTCTACGGCATGTCCTCGTCCAAGGCCATGGAGTACCACTATGGGGGAGTCGCCGAGCACCGGGCTCCAGAAGGAAAGGAAGTCAGAGTGCCCTACAGGGGATCCCTGGAAACCACGGTCCAGTCATTACAAGGTGGACTTCGCTCAGCCTGCTCTTACGTTGGGGCCCGTAGAATCAAGGATCTGCCCAAGTGCACGACCTTCATCAGGGTGAGCATGACAACCAACGAGGTCTACCAGAGGTTCGACGTCGAAGACTAGCATTGGGCTAGACGTCGAAAATTACCTGGGCCATCCATCCGGGCCCTTCAAAGGACGGGATTTCAGGTTCCACACCTACCACCACCTCGCCGAGCGCCACCTCTCGAAGCACGAGTTCATGGAGGGTGATCGCCTTGACCTCGATAACCAGATCGACATATTGGGAATCGACCCACGACACCTTAGCGCGGATGGCCCCATCCTCGATTCTGATTGATGCATCGACCAGCCATTGACCCTCAGCACCCCCCCTGTAGAGAACCTCCTCCAACCAGCGAACGAGCCCCCTCTCCAGATTCCCATTGGGAACCTCCACCTCCCACTCCGCAGTGGAGGCATCGAGGTTTGACAAATCAGCAAGAGCCCCTTCGGAAGCCTGGATTTCCTGCAGCCCCAAAGTGGCTTCTGCCATGGCACCGGCTGCATCTGCCGAGAAGGCCCTTAGGCCGATATCAGCGGTAGTAGGTAGAATCCACCATGACACGCCCCCTCGACGGTAGGTGAGCGGAAGAAGGGCGCGGTCAGTCGAAGTTGTTGCAGAGCTCTCCCTGAGAGGGGAAGCTAGTCGGGTCCTTAGGATTGGTGTTCCACCTATTCTCACACTTATTGACGTAACCGTCACCGTCGGAGTCGATAAGCGCGTCGGAGGCATCGAACGGATCGAAGTCGAAGTAGTACTCCCATCCTGACCACATGTCATCGTCGTCCTGGTCTTGGTGGTAAACCTCAGAGCCGTCTTTCCACCTGTCCCCATCAGTGTCATTGAGGATTGGGTTGGTCCCATTCTGGTACTCCTCGAAGTTGGTGAAGTTTTCCAAATCGTTGTAGAACGAAGCACCGGAGCCGAGTGGGTCGATGTGGCACTCGAAGTCCTGAGGGTTGTCCCAACCGGGGCAGTACCTGTACAGGAGAGTTGTTCGATTGAGTCCGTCGTTGTCGAGATCCTCATGTCCGTCCTTAATGCCATTGAGATCGGAGTCGGGCATCCTAGGGTCCATCGGACCTCTGGATCCAAGAGCGTCTAGGGTATTGTTATCGACGAGCCCGAGCCTGAGTGCCTCCTCCGAGTAATCGACCTCCCATCCGTCAGGCAGTAGGTCGCCGTCGGAGTCATCGTCTACTGGATTGGTGTCCCAGCGATCAGGGGCCTCTAGGGAATTCTGCAAGGAATCGTTGTCAATGTCGTAGAGCGAGTCGGGCAGGGAGCCGAAAGACGGATTGAGGGCCCATCTCCCACTCTCGGGGATGGTGAAGCCCGAGAGGTTCATCTCGTGGAGGAAGTACTGTGGATCCATAACGCCGTCGTTGTTCCTATCGCCTGAGGTGGAGAATCCGGAGACGTAGTTAGTCCAAATCCACCCACCGGGACCCAACCCGCAGTCCACCATCGAGTCGCATCCCGGTGGCAGCCAGTTTGAGGTACTGATCCATAGACTGTGACTATTGGTATTCTGTTGGACCGACATGACCTGCATCTCCCAGCCGTCAGGCTGCCCGTCCCCATCTGTGTCGTTAATGAGCGGGTTGGTGGCCCCTTGCCATGGCCTTGGAACGTAGAGGACCTCTCCACCGTCGTTGAGACCGTCGTTGTCGGTGTCGGCGTTGTTGGCATGGGTGACGTACTCGTCCGCACCATCTACAACCTCCTCGCCGTCCTCGAGGCCGTCGTTGTCGGTGTCGAAGGCGGAAGCGTTGGTGAAGTAGTAGGTGGTTGTGCCGTTGACGACCCAAGGATGGCCGTCAACTGCCTCCCTATAATCCTCGAGTCCGTCGTTGTCGGTGTCCTTATCGGTGGCGTTTGTGAAGGTCTCGTAGTACTCCTTCGAGTCTGAAAGGCCATCCTTGTCAGTATCGAAGACTCCAGGATCGCTCCTGACGATTACCTCCCTCACGCCGAAATCTACTATCCGGATCTTCCATCCAATAACCTCTATTCCATCAATTAATCCGTCTGCATCGGTGTCTGGGACGAGGGGGTCGGTGGAACGGCCGTCGACGATGCCGTCGCCGTCCCTGTCTCTGGCATTGTACTCGTCTAGATTGGTGAATCGCTCATGCTGCTCGACCACTGTGACCAGTTCCTGGAGGCGGCTGGTGACCTCCTGCCCGACTTCCACGTTGATGTGATATACCCAGCCGGAGGTATCGGTCTTGACGGGTATGTTGACATAGTTGCTATCAACTACTGTCCTAATCCAGAGAATGGTCTTGTTGACTATTACGTAATCGCCGAGATTGACGTTAATCGTGTGAATCGTTGTGACTCCGAGCATGTCCTTGTACCTGACGCCCCCATCCCCATCAGCGTCGTAGCCATCGAAATCCGGGTCATCGTCAGCGTTGCTCCCGTCATTGGGATGGATTCCACTGAGATACTCCCATCCGTCGGGCATGCCGTCGTTGTCAGTGTCCCAGTCTAGGGGGTCGGTGAAGTTGGAGGGCCCCCAAGCATAGGAGACCTCGAATTCCTGGACATTGCTGAGCCCGTCATCGTCGTTATCGCCGTAGGCATCAGTGGAGTTCGCGGGGTTCAGAAGGGAGTTGTAGCAGTACTCGAAGCCGTCGGGCATCCCGTCCCCATCGGTGTCCCAATCACCGGGCCCATTGAGTCGCCCGTCACCGTCCATGTCCTGCTCGAACCAAGTGAGATCCCCCGGTCCCGACATCAAGCTCGTGTATGGGGCCTGAATGGATAGGGTCCCGAAAACCGGGACCCCGCAATGGATTGCCAAATCGACCGGGCCGTATGCGATCTCGTAGCGGTCGGCAACGAGGTCGTTGTCACTGTCCTCGGCGAGCGGATCTGTGTCGTAGCGCTCTTCGATGAAGTTCCTTAGGGTGTCGGGCTCGGGCTGTTCGAGATCCAGGATGGCGTCACAGGAATGCCCGAACTGGGTGCCGAGTTCCTCCCACAACCTCTTTCCCAGATCCTGCTCGATCTCTGCTGACTTCTCGGGTGTGAGGAGGGGGCAGTTCCAGTTTCCATCCAAGGGATCCAGTAGAGTGACTATGCCAGATGGCGTGGTGACCTCGTGAGTGAATCTGGACTCCCAGCGGTCATTGAGGCCGTCGCCGTCAGTGTCCTTGAGTTTGGGGTTGGTGCCGAGCTCGGCCTCATCGAGATTAGTCAGACCGTCCCTATCCGGGTCACCCAACGGACCGTTGTCGGGATTTGGGAAGGTCTCGTTCTGCTCGCCAGTCTCCAACTCCGTGTCTACCTGGCTGTTCGGGACTGGGTTGCACTCGATCTCAGTAAGGCCGACTCCAAGGGAGATGCAGGGCTCGCCCGTGTCCAGAGGATCGAGGCCATTCTCTATCTCCCAACCATCAGAGAGACCGTCGCCGTCTGTATCGACTTCCCTCCAGTCAGTTCCATACAGCGTCTGCTCCATCCTATCTGAAATACCGTCGCCATCCCAGTCGCAGCCGACTGTCGGGACGTCTGGTGGGCACTCCTTGGGGGCCCCGTCCTGAGAGGGATCGATGTCATCAATAGCTGATTCGAAGCCTCCGGAATCGGTGCTGGAGAGGCCCGCACCAACGACGGTATAGAGGCCCGCGAGACAGAGCGTCGCAGCAATCGCGGCAACAGCATACTGGTTGTGACTCAGCGCCATCTTAGTGCCCCGCCCTCGTAGAGGGCGTGCTATGGAATTTGGGCTCGGCTATAATGATTCATGGAACTTGTCCGGCCACGGTGTGAGCGAAAAGGCACATTCTCAGCCCTCCATGAAGGATTCGATGCGGTCGAAGGCCTCGGCAAGAATCTCTGTGGGCGGCAGACAGACCATCCTGAAGTGACCCTGGCCGAACTCGGGAGAAAAGCCCGAGCCGTTTACCAGAAGCACGTGGTGCTGATGCAGAAGATCAAGCACGAATCGCTTGTCATCGACGGCCATCTCGGGGTTGGAAATTCTCACGAAAAGATAGAAGGCCCCTCCCGGGGCTTCGCATTCTATTCCATCAATAGTCTCAATTCGGCGCATACAGTAGTCCATTCTCTCTTGGATCCTTGCGCGGTGCCCCTTCATCCAACCAGTCTCGTCGGTAAGGCCTGCTAGGAATCCATACTGAGCGGGGGTGGAAGCGCAAAGACGGCTGCGCAGCAGCCGCTCCACGCCATCACGAACCGGTTCCATCCTGCTCAGTGGGTCGTGCCAAGCCAGGTAACCCACTCTCCAACCCGGTGCGAAATAGACCTTGGAAACCCCATTGAGCGTTATCACTGGAACCCCCTCCGAGCGTGAGGCCACCGAGCAATGGTGTCCAGTGAAGTCCAGTCCATCATAAATCTCGTCCGCGATGATTGCGCACTTTGGCCATGATCTCGCGATTTCTATGAGCGCGTCGACCTCATCCGGGATGGCAACGTTGCCAGTGGGATTGTTGGGGTTGATCAGAACAAGGAGGCGGACGCTATTGTCCATCTTCGAGCGAATGTCGTCGAGGTCGATGCGCCACCCCCTAGTAGGGTCTAGGCGATACTCGACCGTGGATCCCCCGTACATCTGGGGGTAGGCCATGTAAGGGGGGTAATGAGGTCCGGGCGCGAGTACCGTGTCCCCCTCTTCGAGGAAGGCGGCGAAGATAATCTGCAGAGCTTCGGTAACCCCGTGCGTCACATATACGTCTCCAGCGGAGCAGCCCCATCCTTTCGAGCGTTCGCTGGCAGCGATTGCAGAGCGCAGCTCAGGTATTCCATAGGACGGGCTGTAGCCATTGTCCTGACGGTCCAAAGCGGCCTTGAAGGCGGCTACCATATGATCGGGCGTAGGCAGTCCCTCATAGGCCAGGGGATCACCGATGTTGAGGCGAATAACCTCGTGGCCCTGAGCCTCGAGCTCCATTGCAGGGACGACTACGTCCCGGATGGCGTACTCTATGGCAGCAGCGCGAGCGGCGACGTCCATCTGTTCGGCCACGCACGGGCGTGATGAGGCTCGGCCATCAAATCGACGGATTGGGGATTGCTCAGATTCCGAGCAAGGAGCGCGCAGCATCTAGAGCGTCGGGAATGCCCTCGGGCTTGGAACCGCCTCCCTGAGCGATGGTGGGCTTGCCGCCACCCCCCCCTCCGATGTGACCAGAAATTGCGTCGATGATATCCACGGCGTTATGCCTCTCTGAGGCGACACTGCCCTCAGTGGAAGCGACGATCAGTATTCCCCCATCTTCACGGCTTCCAAGTACTGCGAGTGTGGGCTTCGAAGCGTCGCGTGTCAGCCCCCCCAGCATCGCCATCATCTGCTTGGCATCTCCACGCGATTCCATTACCACATACCTGACACCGTCCTTATTGACCGATGAGTCGCCACCACCACTAGTTCGCAATCTTACGATCTCGGCCTCAAGAGACTCGATTCTCTTCTGTTGCGACTTCCACTCTTCGAAGAATCGCGAGACAGTGCGTGGGAGGTCGTCCGGCTGCACCCCAAGAATATCCGCTGCCTCGCTGAGCAGGCGCTCTTGGCGCCGGGCGTGCTCGCGCGCGGTCTCACCTGCCACGACCTGCAGACGCTCCACTCCGTCTTGGACTTGACTGGACCGGATGATGCGCAAATCGCCAACAGAACCCGTCTCGTCGTGATGCGTGCCGCCGCAGGCTTGGGTGTCGTAGTCTCCAATCTTGATGATTCGGATTTGGGCGTGCTTGGGGGGGCCGCCCTGATATATTCCGAAGCCAAATGTAGAGTCGGCTTCTGCCCTTTCCATGACCAGTTTCTCGATTGGGGGGTTTGCCTCGACAATTTCATTGGCCAAGTCCTCAATTGTGTCGAGATCATCCCTAGTGAGCCTGGAGTGGTGGGTAATATCCAGCCTAGCGTAGCGAGCGCCCTTGTTGGATCCTGCCTGCCATACATGTGGCCCCAGCACCTCCCTAGCAGAGCTGCCGACTACATGGATAGCAGTGTGGTGATCCATAAGTTGCTTGCGACGCTCCCAATCCACGGTCCCACTAATCGGGCCTATCTCTAGAGGGGCCTGGGTGAGGTGCAGAATCACTCCGTTCTCGGCACGAGTGTCGACCACATCTGCGACCGAGCCGTTCTGAGTCAGTATGCCTTGGTCGCCTAGCTGCCCGCCGCCCTCGGGATAAAACAGGGTGCGGTCGAGGATTACCACGTGCGTAGGTACACCGAGAACCTCGCTAGAGAGATTCAGTAACTCTACGGAATCGCTCGAAAGCTGGATGCAACACAACACCTCGGCCGTGAACTCAGTGGCTCTGGTGTCGGCATAGTACTCAGGCGAGGTCGCCGGCAGCGCTGGGATATCGACGATGGCCTCCCGAGTCTCCGTCATTGCCGCCGCCTTCGTCATCTGGGCATTGCGGGCAGCCATATCGGCTGCGAACCCTACGCGGACGGTCAGGGAATTCCAGCCGAGCCCTTGCGCTATCGAGACAACCATATCGGGATTGAGTCCCCTCTCTTCAGCGAGACGGAACAGAGTTTCGTCGGGAGCCTCGACAGCATCCTTCGGAAGAGGATTCAGGGCAGTGCGCACGGCCGCCTCGCCCTTCCTAAGCATCTCGTAGTATCGCATCTCCTCGAGCTCCAGAATCCTCAGTACACCCTCGCGAGATTGTGTGAAAGAGCCCATGTCGATATGGACGTCGATATGGTGAGATCCCAATTCCGCGAGGCTGACTGATGCCCCTATGTCGTCCTTCATCCGACAGACGCGGCGAGCGAGCATCCGTGCGAGGTAGCCGGCCTTGGAGTTGCTGGGAACCAAGCCATCGCCAAACATGTTGCACAGCGCATGCATGTGATCGGGGATTGCATAAATCGAGGAGAGGGGGTCAGTGACCCGTTTCAACTCCTCTACAGAGAGAACAATCCCTGTCTCAGACAGTCTATGGGTTAGCTCGTCGTACAGGGCATCCGCATCTGTGCCGACATCTATGTTGAGTATCCCCGCAAGCCTCGAAAGCTCTCCGAGCAGAGAGTCGATATCTACTCCGATTCCCAAGGATGAGTTCATCGAGTCAAAGCCGCTGAGATCCTTGAGCCAAGCCACTGATTCGGGATAGATTGCCTCGTAGATTGTCGGAGTGCCTGCCGCCGCCCAGCAGAACCTCTCGAGGCCGTAGCCTGTGTCGATTATCTGAAGGTTCATCTCCTTGTACCTCAGGCCCTTGATCTCGGTGTCCCCGTGCTCGTCCTCCTCGAGGTTCATGAAGACCAGAGTGGCCAGTTCGAGCCCGGCCACGATCACCTCTAGAGCCGGTCCGGCGTTGCCGCCCCCGGACCAGGGGTTCTCGACGTAGGTCAGATCCTTGGGGCTAATGCCAAATGACTCGACTAACATCTCATCGCAATAGCGCACGCACTGGTCGATCCAGTAGACGACGTCGCCTTCCCCGGGCATATTGAAAGCATGGTGGGCCATCATCTCGAAGGTCGACAGGTGTCGTCCGGAGCGTCCGACGGCGGCGACATCAGTGAGCCTAATGCACGGCTGGCTTATTCCCAGGGGGTTTGCCGGAGGAGGCACTAGGCCACTGGTGACGTGGGGCTGGAAGTCGGCAATGCTGGCGATTGTCAGGTGTATGTCGTCGCGCCAACGCGCAACGATGGGATATGGGTCAACACGAGTGTGGCCGTGCTTGTCGAAGAAGCCGAGGAATGCCTCCCTCATGGCGTCCTTCAGGTCCTTTCCCCGCATCGGGAATCCCTCGATGACCGGATTGCCGATGAAAGTGTAGGGATCCTCGGTAGAATCACCGCAGGTTGTGCGGGACTCGTCCCTGGTCCAGAAGCGGGCCCCGGTTACCCTACAGGTCTTGCAAACGTGTCCAGACTCCTCCCAGAAGGGGATGTGAATCTCGCCGAACGCCATGCAAACGACCTCTGCACTCCCGCCATCGGTCGACCGGTCTTGAAGTCGATGCGCGAAAGCGGCCCGGTGCGTTCAAAGGAGAAGGTCGGCCACTATAGTCGAAATGGCTGGATGGAGGGACCATCTCGAGTCGGCAGGCCCTGCTCGCATGCGGATCAAGCGGCACGGCTCGATGCTCACCGATGCCATCTTGATAGCTGACGAGCAGCATTTGGAAAGCCACTCCGATGACCGTTCGCCCGGTCAACTCGTCAATACGGCTTCCATTCCCGGCATCGTAGGCGAGGCCTGGGCAATGGCTGACTGGCACTTTGGATACGGATTCCCCATTGGCGGGGTCGTGGCCACGGGCATAGAAAATGGAGACCAGGGTGGGGCGATCTCCCCGGGTGGCGTGGGTTTCGACATCAACTGTGGGGTCCGTCTTTGTGCTGTTGACATCGAGGCGTCAGAAATAGATGGCAAAAGCCTAGCATCTTCCCTATCACGAAGCATTCCAGCTGGTGCCACACGCAAGGGAGGAGTTCGCCTTGAACCCACCAGCATGGAGGCGATTCTCTCTGAGGGTGCCAAAGCCGCAGTAGATCTGGGATGGGGGGAGGCTAGGGACCTCTCGGCTATCGAGTCTAACGGCAGGCTCGACAGCAATAATCACGAGGTTGGAGAGCGTGCCGAGAAGCGTGGTTCAACCTCGCTGGGGACGCTGGGATCCGGGAATCACTTCCTTGAGCTTCAGGTAGTTGACAGAGTGGTGGACGCGGACGCGGCCTCGGCCTTCGGTCTGAGGGAGGGTCAGGTCACGGCGATGATACACACTGGATCGAGGGGTCTCGGCCACCAAGTCTGCTCGGAGCACGTTTCGGCCATAGAGTCGAGGTACGAGCGCTCGGATGATGGCTGGTTCTGCGATGAGTGGGGCTTCCGAACTGCTGACAGGCAACTAGCATCGGCACCCATACACAGCAGGGAGGGGGAGTCGTATCTGGATGCGATGCGAGCAGCAGGGAACTTCGCCTTCGCGAATCGCTCGGCGCTCACCCAGAGATTGCGCGAGACCCTGAGAGATGTCGCTGGCGCAGATGGGGACCTGGAGGTAATTTACGACGTCTGTCACAACATAGCCAAAGTCGAGGAACACATCGTCCATGGCTCTACCTGCAAGTGCTGCGTGCACAGGAAGGGAGCGACAAGGGCTCTTGGCGGGGACCATCCCGAGCTGGCATCCCGTTTCTCCGGAGTCGGTCAGCCCGTCCTAGTTCCGGGAGACATGGGGACTGCCTCGTGGGTCCTCGCGGGTCCCAAGGAGGGAGGTAACGACGCATTCTCCTCCTCATGTCACGGGGCAGGTAGGCGAATGTCGCGAACCGCGGCTCGCAAGGCCGTAGACGCGCAGTCGCTCGTCGATAGGCTAGAGGGCGAGGGGGTCCACGTCCGTGCCAAGACTCCTAGGATGCTCTCCGAGGAGGCCCCCGAGGCATACAAGGACGTGGATGAGGTCATCGGCCTGACCAGCGATGCAGGGTTGGCACGTCCCGTAGCCAGACTCAGGCCATTCGCGGTGATCAAGGGTTAGACGATTTTGAGGTGAAGGTGAGCTCGATCTGATCCAGATCCTCCATTACGAATGACTCGAAATTCGTGTTCTCATCGCCGTTGACGAGCATGGCGATCTCATACTCGTCCCAATCGGAGACGTCGTTGCCGTCGATGTCGAAGTTCCGGTCGTCTGTCAATCCGGGACCACCTTCCCGCCCCCAAATCTCGAAGAACGAACCCAGTGGAACGTTGAGCCTCTCGGGAGTCTCAATGTGCAGGGTGGTAAATCCGGAATCCGCTGAATTATGCACGTGGATCCACCTCATGCCCTCTCGGCAACCTGTCTGGTCAATTCCCGTGTTTCCTTGAATTTGTAATTGCTGGCCGTCAACGGTTACCTTGAGAGAGGAATGATAGTGGAACGAGATTCCAGCGTCCTGGTGTTCCAATCCCCCAATGCAGCCATCTGAGACACCCCAATCTGGGTCAGGGTCGAAGCTGCTGGGAGAAAATACGGCGACGAGGAAGAAGACGACGGTGGTCGCTGCAGCGCCGGCAAACAGCCACTGCTCAATGCTCATGCTCTTCAGATCCACGACTATGGGGGAAAGCCAGAAGTCTTGAACTATGGGGATACCGGGGTTTGTGGAATCGGGGTTGCAACAACCCGAATACTGGGGGGAAGCGAAGGAGTTCCTCTCCAATGTAGATGGGATAATGTCTCGGCTGATCGATGACCACGAGTACCCCTCCCTGTCATCGAGGGGAGATGTCTTCCTCACCCTCATGAGGTCCGTTGTCGGGCAGCAAATCTCATCGAAGGCCGCGGACTCGGTTTGGGGAAGAGTCGAAGATCTCCTCGGGCCCGTGAGGCCGGAAAGCATCCTAGGAGTGGAGCACGAGGACCTGCTTGCTTGCGGGCTCTCGGGGAGGAAGTCCGAGTACGTTTCTGGAATCGCAGATTCATGGCTGGCTGGCTTCGGCGATATCGAATGGGATGAGCTCAGTGACAAGGAGGTGACCAGTAGGCTGGTGTCGCTGAGGGGAGTGGGGGTTTGGACTGCCAAGATGATCCTGATCTTCTCCCTGCTCAGGCCGGATGTATTTCCCGTCGCTGACATAGCAATTATCAGATCAATAGAGCGGCATTACAACCAGGGCAACGCGCTGGCCGAGTCGGAGTTAATGGCAATTGGAGAGCCGTGGAGGCCTTATAGGACCGTTGCGACATGGTACCTCTGGAGGAGCAGTAGCCCTAATCCTGTTCGGTTCTGATTACATCGAGTAGCCGCGCTTTGGATGTCCGGGAACCGTCGGCGCCGCACCGGAATGAATGCCATCAGCCTCTTCCATTATTATTGTAAGAAGGGTGTTCACCAGCACCCTCAACTCCTCCAACTCCTCTCTCAGTTCCTCTACCTTTGCAATCTCAGACATTGCGCACCCCATCCCGAGGAATCGCTTCCTCGGCAATGAGGCGATGTCAATGGCCTATAAACAAGAGAGGCGCTCCCCAGTTCTAGGAGCGGCTTATTCCGGTTCGAGAACGGGCCGAGATTTAGGTCTGTTCGCTTTCGTCGTCATCCTGATCGCCGTAGTCCCAATCCTCATCATCATAGTAGTAGTCCTCCCCACGATTCTGAATGTTGTAGAAAGCTCGCGCCATCAGGGAGATGATGAGCAGCAGACCCCCGATTATCCAAACCGTTCCGGTGCCCCCCCCTTGGTTCAATGTGGTTGAGCTCTCGACGCTTATTCCCGTAATTTCGACATTCATGTAGTTGATATTTTCGAAGTCACCATTCACCACGAGAACGAGAAGGGGCTGCCCCTCCTGCCAAGTCTCGTACTCGAACTGCGCCTTTATGCTCGAGCTCTCGGGTGGGAGGTAGATTTCGACGGAAGGGGTTCTTGTAGATTGCCAGCTACCGTCCGTCTTCTGCTCATACAGGCCCACTTCAATGGTGCCATCCAGCTTTCCCGGGTTCTCCCAATAGGTCACGATGGTCACGACCTCGCCGACGAACGGGGTCTTGGTTGGAGTTACCACCTCTCTGGTGTATTGGCCGAGGAACTCTACGACTCGGAGCGTAGGCATCCTGGGAGAGTCGGGGCCCCCGAGACCGATGACAGGATTTCCTGCCTTGTCCGTGGAGGTAATCCAGAAGGAGATTCTGTCGCCATTCTCGAATTGCATATCCACATTGGGTGAGAAGTCCAATTGGCCCTGGTATACGTGCTTTCCATCACTGCTCGAAATCCATGAAAGGTCCGCCGTACTCTCCGTTCCTGCAATCAACTGCCCCTCTCTTTGGAACTCCCATGAGACCTGCAATGGGCCAGCGATCATCCCAATTTCCTCAATGATCGTCACCGTGACCGGAATGTTGTCAATCTCATGTGTCTCAATAATGGTGAGGGAGGAATCGGGGTACTCGGCAACGTTGAACAGCGCGGTTGGAGAGGCCGTATCCACAGTAACAGATGCATCTGAGTTATCTATCGAGGTGGATTCTCCGGGCGTGTTCAGCAATGAGGATGTGAGGGTCATCGTGGGGTCCAGCGGGGGCCTTTCAGGAAGCACCATCGATATGGTGAAGGTAGAATTGGATTGGATCTCAGCGTATTCCACCCTATTCTCGGTCCCGTAGACCAATGAGAACTGAACTGTGAGATCGGAAGGCACCTCCTCCAGCCTCTGTCCCGAACCCGCATGGTAGACGGTTCCCGTAAATGAGAACTCATCACCCTGCCCCAAATAGAGGGAGGTTCCCATGGTATCAACTATCGGGGGCGTGAGGTCCTTGGCACTCTCGGGGACTGCACTGAGCTGGTTGTCGAGGCGCCAAGCGAGCGAGCTCAGAACATCGGATTCTATGGACACGAGGTTGTCCTCCACGGTAACTCTGGGCTTGCAGTCGTAGTCATCGACGGTAAAGGGGAAATCCCACGACAATCTGAAGCCAAGTTGCAACTCGGTCACGGAATCAGCGACCAGCTCGGTCTGCGCACTAATGGGAGTTAGCATGCTGTCATCGGGACTCCACAGTGTCGCGGAGTAGGGAGCGTAGGAGAACATCCCGAGATTCTCCCCGTATCCGCATAGCATCACAGTGATATTGTCAATAGTGTGGAAGCCGTTTGGCTCGTCTATCCTGACGGTGAAGGTGTGAGTTTTCCCGGGTACGAGGTAGTAGTCTATGCTGTCCTGGGTCAATCTGTCAAGGTCAAAGGCCGAGTTCGCGCCTTGGCCCGTTCCGATTCCGATTCCTGCGAACTCTGTAGGCTCGTCGACGGCCACCACGACCGCAGCCCATGCGTTCTGGGCACCGGGGCCCCCGCCAGTGCCGCCTTCCTGATAGCTGAGGCCAGCCCAGTCCGTACCTTCGACATAGAGGTAAATGGGCTCGTTGTTGAGGGCTGAGACATCGATGCCGGAGAACTGGACCTGCTGCTGGCCGGTCAGGCCGGCGCTAAGGATCTTGTCTTGGGACTGGTACTCTTCCTCATCGGCGATATCATCGCCGTCGGTATCGTCGACACCCGTTCTCCAGTACCTCAGAGTCAGAGACTCGCCCCTGGCCTCGTCTTCCGAGATTGTTAGGTAGGGAGAGAATGGTGTTGTGGGTTCAACGACCATCCCATCCACATTCTGAAGCCCGATGGGCGTACTGACCTCCAGCGGGCCGGCGACAGGGGGATTGGTATCGACGGTAATCTCGATTATCGGGGGCAATCCCGTGACGTCCTGTGCTCCTGAAGCTCCCTGCGGGCCCACTGAAATCATGATCGGTGAGAGGAGCATGTCGCTGACGCCGGAAGGAGATGTCACAACCCCTGAGAATGTACCGCCTTCGCCGGTTTGCAATATGTAGATGCTGTTAGAGAGGTTGAGGGCTACTGAGTAGGCGGATCCGACCGGGCGGGTGTCGGCCGAGTCCTGGAACCTGACGGTTCCGCTGACGTTCAACTCGCTGCCTTCGAGAACCGGGAATGGGTAGAACACGGTGTCGTAAATGTTTGAGATGAGTCTGCCCTGCTGGTCCCTGACGGTGAAGGAGTCAATCTGCAGATCGTTCTCGATGGCGTTTGAACCGGATCCACCGCTTTGGGCGGACGCAGGCCATAGGGTCTCCCCCGTATCATCGTTAGCCCTAGCCTGCCAGAAGATGTTGTCAACATCATCCCAATTCCATCCCACTTCGAAGAACCAATGAACCACGATGTCGGTGTAGCCGTCACTGTGTATCGATTCCTCGACGAAGCTCATTCCCGTGTCCAAAGGAGCCAATTCGCTACCCGATGATTGCGAGAAGAGAACTCCCGAACCCCCCGCACCCCACAGTCCATCGGCAGTATTCTGAACATGGAAGGCCAAGGAATTCCCGTCCGATGCCGTGCCGGTCAGGGAGATGTCCGCTATGTTGGAATTGTCGTATAGGTGGTGATGGCTGGTCACTATCTCAACCATCTCGCCGTCAGGGTAGAGAGTATTAGGGACGGAGAAGTCTCGATTCACAAACATGTAATCGTAGACCACCGAGCCGTCAATGGTGATGGACCCGTAGTCACAGGTGACGCTGACAGGAATTGCCAGATCCGCTGGGGGAGGGTCGTCGCTGGTATGGGTTTCATGGTAAGAGGCGATTTGGGGGCCCAGTTCGGACACGTTCTCGAAGATTAGGTATCCGATCCCCATGCTGGTTAGGGATACTGTCTGCGCAGAGCTCGAGCTAACCTCGATCGGGACCTCTAGCCATTGTCTACCTGTGTCCGAGTCGGTGTGCGAGGCACTCATGAGGCCGATTCCTGAGATTTGGCCTTGGCTTAGTTGGCTTAGGAAGGGCGAGGTTCCGCTGCCTCCGGTGACGGATGAGCCAGCGACTGACAGGACTACGGGGTCCTCGAAGCCATCGGCATCTGGGGAAATTGTGATGAGGCCCGAAGTAACGGAGGCCGAATCCGGAATCATAGCGACAAGGTTCTCAGAGTTGGAGCCATCAAGATCCAGGGTTGCGCTTCTCGCATGTTGATTGTCAGGGGTCGAGAAGATCGATTGCCACCCAAAGTGCCCATAGCCGTCATTGAGAGGGAAGCTCCATTCCGAGGACCCGTCATCGAGGACGTCTATCGAGGGATTAGCGGCGGGATCAGCGAATTTGGATGATATTCGGAGAACGTTGATCCAGCCATTGGTGGGGAGTGAGATCGAAGCTCCATAACCGGTCTGCGGGGTTGTGAATTCTATGGTGCCCCCCGAGGGGGACGAGCCGAGTGAGTTGCCCTGGTAATCAGTGATGGTCACAACCACACCGCTAGAGAGATTCCCTCGGATGGTAACGCTCTTTATCGGGCGCGAGGAGTGGGTGTAGTCTGACGTGATGGTGCCGGTAATCGCAGTGGCGTTGAGGAGGCCGTCGATAATCTCGATTCCAGAACTGTAATCCCAGCCGTTGTAGCCAGAGCCAGCACTCAGAACCCTATCGCCGCCGACGTAGACGTGCTTGAGGAGGGGCGAAACCTCTGGGTCATCAGTCATCATGTGAATCTTCAGCCTGATCTCGGGATAGGTCTGAGCATCAATTCCGGCTAGGCTAATCGGGAACGAGAGGTTTGAGAATCCCGGAACGGTATTTCCCGTGACCGACTCAACGATAGTTCCGCGAACCCAAGATTCGCCAACAATCTCAGCGTCGATATCGATGAATCCGAGGTTGAATTTCGAGGAACGGTCGATTGATATTGGGGGACTCAGCCAGTGACCAGGCTCGCCGTAGTTCGCAATCATCACGCCGGCGTTGTCTATGAACCACCCGGCTAGACCCCAAATCGCGTCCGAGCCGAATGCGAACTTGAACTTGACAGAGTCGTTCCTGTAGTTTGCCAGGCTGGCGACCATTTTGGTCATGCCGCTGCTCGATGTCCAAGATCCGCTAGAAGCAGTTCCAGTGCAGTGGTTTGTCCCGAAGGCGCTCATGCCGGCGAGATTGTGGCCCGCGCCTGTGTAGATATTGCTCGTGTACCAGTTCCCGGGGTCAAAGTGCTGCCAAGAACCACTGTTGACCTTAATGAAGACGGCTCCCCCGTCCCAGCTGACCTCTGAGCAGGACCAGTGGTCGAAGGTGAAGTAGGCCGTGCCGTTCGTGGGGATATCATACCAGGGCGAGACTAAATTTGCCTCGTCGATATAGGTCGCGTAGTTCCCCGAGAACCCAATGCCATAGACGTACGGGAAGGTGGACGCGGAGGGGGGTCCGGAGTTCTGTGACACCTTGTTGAGCGTGAATTTGCACTTGTCATTGGTACAGGAGCCTGAGTTCATCGAGGTGGATCGTGACCAACCGTCCGCATCGCTGACGGTCGGCGAGTTCGCGGTGGCATCCTCGAAGGTCCTCGAAATGCTCTGCTGCCCCCTCAGTATGGAGTAGAATCCCCAATCGTCGGGCGACGGGTTTCCTTGGGCATCAGGTAGACCCGAATGACTCATTGTCGTGGAATTTTCGATTCCATCCAGAAAGAGGATGTTGCCGTCATAGTCAACGACCCTGATCTCAGACACCGACAGGCCCTCTCTGGTATCGGCGGGTAGGCTGCCCCCGTAGTTCGTGTAGGTGGAGGTGTCGACTACTATCCGGAAGTCCACGGAGGACTGGTTCAGGAAACCGTCCGGGATGTCCAGAGAGACCGTCCTAAAGTCGTAGCTCTGGTCGTTGTAGGATTGCCCGTTAGCTGCGGTGTACCCGTTGCCGGGGATCGGGCCAGACCTCGCAGAGCAGTCCGAAGTCGTGTCGCTGGTCGATGATGAGATGTCCGCCCATCCACTGCCCAGCGAGATTTCCACACAGGCATTGTCAGAAGATGATCCTTCGAGATCCCACTCCATGTCGACCTCGATCTTCGAAGTTGAATTGGTCCCGCTGAGATCGATGGTGCGCTCCAGTGACCCATAGGCATCGGCCGAGTATAGGCACGATGGGGACGTCATTGTGAAGCAACCGTGGTGCCACATACCCACGTAGACCCCGTCGTTGTTGAACCTGATGTCATCCAAGAACCAGCCGGGCCTCTCGTTGGAGGCGTTTGGGTGCGTCCATATGTGGAACCTGAACTGTAGTTCATCGGCGTTCTCGATCCCCCCGATGGACGAGAGGGAGATGTTGCTCTCCACCCATCCGCTGTAGGTCGGGGAGGCGAAGACGGGGACGGGGGAGGAGGTAGCGCCGTTGGGCGTCGGAGCTTCTGTGGACATCGTGCTCGGATATCCCCCCTCAGGCTCGATGTAAGTCCAGTTGCCCCACTCCCCCTGAGATTCGATTCTGTACTCCACCCAAGCCCCATCGCCACCGCCGGAGGCGTTGCTGTCCAGGTGGTACCAATGGTGGAATTTGAGATGGTAACCGTTGATGTAGTCCGCATTAGGGACTGAGACGGAGGGGATGAGCAAGTAACTCTCGGTTCCCGCTGGGACCGGACTGCCGGGAAGGGTTCCGGCGGATACGACGCCTTGGTATGAGGAAGAGGGCACAACGCCGTGAGACAAGGTCTGCTCGTCCCCGTAAATTGTGCCATTGAGGTCTGTGAAGGTAGTCGCTTGCCAAGTCTTCGATTGGTGGCAAATGTATGAGGAGTCCTCAATCTCAGAGGAGTCGAGGTTCCGATTCCCGTTCATATCGAGGCCGTAAGTGACCTTGTAACCCGCCACTGGGCAATTATCCCCAGCAGAAACGGATGTGATGTCGACCTGATACTCGTAATATGCACCAAGAGTTGCTGTAATCAGCCCTCCCGAGCCATTTGAGTCACTTATTAGGATGGTAGGGGCGGACGTGTAGTTACTGCCTCCATCGGCTATCTCGGTCGAGTGTACGGGGCCGGTCGACCCGAGTTGCTCGGAGAGCGACGCGCCACTCCCAGAGGATTGGATCCCAATGGCGATGGTGTCGTCGGGAGTGTATCCCGATCCAGGGTCATCCATCGTAACCGAGAGGATCGTGCCGTTGCTGTCAACGGAGGCGATAGATGCCGCAGCGCCGGATCCGCAGGGAGCCTGGCATTGAATCAAAACGGTGTCGGAAACATCGTAGTTAGAGCCGCCGTCATCGACGGTGATGCTCTCTATGCCCGAGCTGATGATGTAGGATCCGGAGAATCCGAAACCGCTGTCCCCTTCTGCAGATTGCCCTGACAGGTTCCCTGGGGCATAGCCGTCACCTGAACTATTGATTGTCAGCGCCGTGACGATGTCCCCGTTAGCAAATGTATCGCAGAAGTTTAGGGTCTCAACAATTTCTTCTTCGTCGAGTGACTGGTCGAAGTCATCGTCGAATCCATGACTGACGTAAGTGCCACCGCCCCCGTTACAGCCAGAGAGGTTTGCTCCCTCGATTTCGACGAACACACGCCTCCAACCCGGTGAGAACTTGTATGCAGAGTTCAGACTCACTTGGATTTCGCCGACGTCGAAGTCGCTGATGTTCGACCGGGAGCCATCGTCCTGAAGAACCAGATACCCGTCATGGTTCAACTCAGACCCCAGCATGTAGCCGGAGTCGAAATCGATCTCGTCCCACACGATGCCAGAGTCGGTTGAAGTCGACAAAGGGGCATTTGTGACATGGAGCCACCCATCCATGACTGTCGAGTTTCCGGGAAGCCTGAATCCAGTCACAACTGTAGCGTCCCCATCGCTACTGACTACTGCGGGGCCGGCCCATTGGGATACGCCGGCACTGGTGAGGGGGGCCAAGATCATCAGGAGGGTTAGTGCTCCGGCGAGTCTGCTACGGTTGGTGGGCATAACGCGCATTGGCGCTCGGTTGAGTTATCAATTAATCTGTCAGGTGTCAGAAATCCGGAGGTCGGTGGAGCCACTGGGGGGAATCGAACCCCCGACCTTCGCCTTACCAAGGCGACGCTATACCTCTAAGCCACAGTGGCGGCGCAGCGCTGTCCGGTGTGGCCTGTATAATCGTGGCGGGCGTTCACCGTCCATTTCCACGCCGCGAACGTCATGGTGAAAACCGGGAGACGGTTGGGCTCACCGAGCCGAGGTCGCATAGCCCGGTATTGCGCGGGCCTGGAAAGCCCGTGGGATCTTTCCCGCGCGAGTTCAAATCTCGCCCTCGGCGCCATAATTATCCCAGAGTTTCGACGTATGGAGAATCTAGTCGGCGCGGGACTTATTCGGTGTGCTTGCCCCTCAAGCAATATGCAAGAGGAGGTAGGGGGGGAATCGGATGTTCAGACACCCTCCCATGAAATGCCCCGGCTAAGTGACTTCCCCCCCAACCAAACCCTCTCGATAATCAGTAACAGACTGAGTCCCCTAGACGGGCTTGTGACCGAGTGCGCCTACCACACCAGCCTTACGCGAAGGTACTGGGGCACCGACGAGTCGATTATGTTCGTAATCGCAATCTTCGGCTACGTGCTAGGCGCGTGGGATCTTGGCATAGGTGAGCTCTCTGGTGGAGGTGACTACAACAGATCGGGAATCTTTGGACAAGACAGCGGCTTCCTTCACATGGGTGACTCCGCCCTCATCCTTGCCCTCCTATCGGTCATCTGCTGGATTGCGATGCTTGCGATGTTGTGGATGAGATACCCGATAATGAGGGAGAATATGGTATACCTGCTGATTGGGGTAGCCTTAGTGCAAGGAGGCCATCTCAAGGCTCACTCTGAAACCCCTGATTTCCCATTTGGTGCCGAAGCAGCACAGTGGGTTTGGGTCATCGTCGTGAATTTGGTCTTGCTCTTCCTAGTGGTTTTCGTTGTCCATCGGGCTGTTGTAGAAACCCGGGACATTCATGTTCAAGAGAGGCATTCTCACCCTGATCCAAGAGTCTTCGAAAGGGCCTGGAAAGATCACAGCCTCAGGGCCTGGAGCACCGGCTTAGCATTATGGATGGTGCTATTGAACATCAGTTCTTGGTCCGGATCGCACGCAATCTCACCCAGTCCCGGAGACCTTGATCTAAGCTACCTACTAGTAGGAACATACGCCCTGACAGGCATACTTTCCGTCATCGTGTTCCTTAACATCCTCTGGTTCCCACAGTTCATGCTGGGCGGTGCCGAGGACAGGATACAGACATTCAGGGCGAGGGAAGTGGCTGGTGAAAGTGTGGCCCAGATTAGCGATGAGCAGGGCAAGTGCCCAGTTTGTAATCAGGAGACGGCTGCAATTCGATCGGCCAAGAGAGGGGTCCAAGTCCCATGCACCGCAGAGGATTGCCTGGGTTCGGGTCAGCCGGGAGCCGTCTGCGACAAATGCGAAACGAAGATTCCAACTAGGGTCGTCTGTTCGAATTGCGGTTCTAGCACCCCAGTGGGAAGTCACTTTGGCAGGGTCGAAGCGTGGTGAAGTTCGACAAAGGGCTCTTCTGTTGAAGGAATTCAGATAGGATTATTCTGTTGGAGGGGGAGATGGCCGAACAGTACGACGACCCTGGTCTCAATGAGGCGCAAGAGGCTTCCGAGGGGGGCCAGCCTTTGTTGGACGGCGCACTAGGTACGGTGATCGTTGTCAGCGTGGCTCTTGTTCTGTTGCTCGCTTCCGCGTTGGGAATCCTGTATCTCTGGGCAGAGTCTGATGGAGTATTACTAGGAGGGCCTCCCGCGGCATTGCTAGCTTGGGAGGACGAGTATCGTGAGTTGACGGGGATGAACGATGTCGGTAACTTAGACGGCAGTGGGGTTGTGATGTGCGTGGTTGACTCAGGAGTCGATCTAGGCCACCCAGATCTGGATCACATCGTACTGCTTGGTTGGAGGGATGCTGTCAACCAAGCAGCAGAACCCTATGACGACGAGGGGCACGGTACGGCGATGGCGGGTATTATCGTGGCCGACGGCAGCTTCGATGGAGGAGCAAAAGGGGTTGGGTTGCTAGTCGCCAAGGCCATTGATGAAGATGGAGTGGGGAGCGACCAATACGTCTCTGAATCGGTCGATTGGTGCGTCGAGGAAGGTGCTGACATAATCTCACTCAGCCTTGGAGGGGACCAGGGGGTTGGTTCTGGGTTCTTCACTACTGATTCCCTAGAGCAGTCCGTAGAGGACGCCCTCGACAATGGCGTTTTTGTGATTGCGGCAGCGGGAAATGACGGTCAGGATGATGATGGGGACGTCGAATCGCCAGGATCAGTGGAGGACGTCATCTGCGTTGGTGGAATCACCAGGGATGGGGGCATTTGGACTGGGAGTTCCAAGGGAGACAACAATGGCAGACTATGGCCAAATCCGATCCTACCCCGTGAAGATCCCGACATGAAGCCAGAGGTCGTTGCTCCGGGGCATGAGGTTCCCGTCCTGATGGCTACGGGGGTCGGCAACGAGGCCTGGTGGGGGTGGTCAAGCGGAACCTCTGCTGCGACGGCGTGGATGAGCGGTGCGATTGCCCTGCTGCTGGAACACGATATCGACTTGCAGAGAGAGAACTCGCAAGGCAGGACGGCCATTCAGAACGTCAAGTCGTTGATAATGGAGAACTCGCAGATGAAGGGGGGGCAATCAGAGCACGACGACCACTATGGCTATGGGCACTTGAGGGTCGACCTACTAATTGGCTCGACGGGGGAACCGGAGGCAGGCGTCACTGAGGACAATCCGCGGGCGGGAGATGGGCTCATGTATGCTGCCTCGTTTCATTCTGAATCGGTTCTCAATAAGGCGACTAGTGTGCCTCCGGTGAGTTCGGCGAAACCCAAGGCATGATTCTCGTCGACATGCTTGATCAACTTGATCCAACTGTTGAAAGATCTGACCTTGGACTGTGCTGGAGTGGGATCCTCGCCCTCTTGAGGTGTGCCGACATCACCTGTTGGGACCTCCGGCTCCAGCACTAGGACAACTCCACCGGGTGCCATCATCTCGAAGGCCGAAGCAGCAGCGGTGGCCCGATCTTCCTCCGGGAGATCGATAACCACAAGATCAGGGGGCATTGGCAGGAGCGTCTGTTGAGCCGTCTCAGGCAGAGCCGCACTTGCCGCCTTCCACGAGGCAGCCTCAGCACTGACCTCGAGCCACGGCAATGGGATGACCTGCGTCCATGATTCTGCTTCGTACCTTCTGATTAAACGGTCGATGACAACGCCAAACCTAGTGCCCGGCTCAACTATCCTGAAAGTGATTGGCCTGTGACTGGTCCCCAACCCAGATCCATCGGGAGGTCCGCACCACAAGTCAAGCATCCATGCCGCCAAATGCCCGATTCCCCCCCCAATGAGAATGGCGTTCCTAGTGGGTTTCCTTGAGCAAGCATCCCTTATTCTCGCCCTCAATGATCTCGGCAGTGGAATGAGGTTCATGTGCAGCATCTGCTCCCCGATGCTGGCAGCTATCGCAGGTTCATCCTGGCTCCTCTCCTCATCTTCCGACAATAGCCTTAGTAGCATCTCACGCTCAGACATCTGAGGCAGCCCCATCGCCCTCTTCTCCCCGCTCACGAGCGCCTCTCATGCGCATCTCTCTTCAATTGTCGCCCCTAGGATGGATTCAAGTCGCTAGCGTTTCCCGCCGAGATGTGCAGGATGAGGGTTTCCCAGTGGAGGCGATTGCGATTTGTCCAGAGTGCCTAGGGCAATCCGAGCACGAGGTCATCAGGAGGAATAGTAAAGGAAAGGGAGAGGATTTTCTGGTAAGATGCCTGAACTGCGAGAACATCCATACCTTGCAGGTTAGACCGCCACGGGCCATCCAGATCAAAGCAACGCTATCGGACGGTCGCGAGAGCGTGTCGGCAGCAATTGAAGTCGATGATGACGAGAAGATTGCATTGGGAGACCTGTTCGAGCACGGCGGTATGACCTGGTGCGTAACTAGGATTGATGGCTCGAATTCAAGACCTGCGACGAGCCTTGGGGCCATTGAGATCAATGCCATGTGGGCTAAGAGGGTAGACCGGTCAATTGTTCGGATTACTATGAACCATGGGGAAACCAGTAAGGCGACGAAAATTGAATGCGAGCCAGACAGGGTCTTCTCCTGTGGCTCTATAATGGTCGTCGATGGCAAGAATTGGAGAATAAGGGGGCTGCACACAGGAGGGGGGCGGACACTGACGGGCAGCAGGACGGCTGGCGAAGTCCGCAGAATCTACTTGCAACCTCCGGAGTGGTGACTATCTTCGGTTTGTCCATGGCAATAGCAAGGCCTTGGTGATGTGGATTGCAACCTCAGGATTCTCCCTCAGCCTGCGCATGCTGTACTCATACCAGCGAATCCCATATGGGAGGTATACGCGAGTCCTGTGGCCCTTCATCGCCAGGGACCTTCTCACGTCTCCCCGGACCCCGAGGAGGAATTGGAACTCGTAACCAGGACCCTTGCCGGCCCCCCTCGTGGGGGCATCCGGGCGAGGGTCATGGATTCCCGGGCCCATACCGGCCGAGGAAATAGACTGCAAGGAGTGTTTGATCACCGGGTCGTCATGAGATGCGATTGCGACGTAGGCCCCGCCTTCAATTGCCGCGTCAACGGCATCGTTGGTGGCCCTAACAATGCTCTTGTAGTCAGTTTGAGAGATGTCCGGCGGCTCTAGATAGATTCCCTTACATACCCTCAGATCGGCATTCGGACCTAGGGAGTCGCATATCGCCGAGATGTCCCCCAACGTCCGATGCAGCCTGCCCTGAATGGCCATCCCGACGTTTGAGAGGCCGCGCTCGTGCATGGAGAGGAGGACGTCAATGGTGGCCTGGGTGACTCTACTGTCTTCCATGTCGAGGCAGACGAAAATATCGTTCCCGGAGGCCTTGCGTATTATTCCCTCGATGTTGTCCAGCGCTGCCCCACGGTCAACCAGCAGGCCGAAAGCAGTGGG
>JASLNR010000045.1 GCA_030745885.1 Candidatus Thalassarchaeaceae archaeon | reverse complement strand
GAGGGATATCGCATCGATAGCCTTGGGAATGGCGGAGTTAACTTGCTTGCTTCGGCCGCCCCTGCCCTTACTGACATTTCTTGCCATAATCAGGCCGATGGTGTCGAGTTCGTTCAACAGCGATGAGACACGTCTGGTAGTTAGGGGCTCTATGCTGATTTTCCCACAGGCATCTGCGTAGGTTCGATAGACTTCGCCAGTCGATATGTTCCTCAATCCATTCTCCTCGTTCAAGCAGATGGAGAACAGAACGAGCTTCTGGTGCAACGGCAGAGTCTTGAGAACTGGCGTAACCTGATCGTACTCCAACTGGCTCTGAGCCAATTTCACGTGCTTGGTATTGACCTTAGACTGGGCTCTTTGCTCAGATTTCTGGACGGATATCCTAAGCAGGTCCAGAGCCCGCCGCGCGTCCCCGTGCTCCTGTGCGGCAAGAGCTGCGCACAGTTTTATCACGCCCTCCTCAAGAACCCCATCCCTGATTCCCATCGCCGCTCGCTCACCGAGAATGTTCTGAATCTCCGTGGCAACGTATGGATGGAAGACCACGTCCTCTTGGCTGAGCCTCGAACTAACCCTCGGATCAAGATGCTGCGTGAAATGCAGGTCATTGCTGATGCCGATAATCGAGCATCGTCCATTATCAAGAACTGTGTTCAAGCTGGTGAGCGCGTATAACAGATCATCCCCCGCCCGATCGACCAAGTTGTCGACTTCATCTAGTACGATGATGTGAACCCCGCCGGCCCTGCTCATCCTCATAACCAAAGTCTCGAGTACTCGATCTGTCGGCCATCCCGTGAACGGCACCGGGGGATCGCCCCGTCGTGCCAATTGACTAGCGATGGACTGGACGACCCTGTACTTGGTGTCCACGTTCCTACAGTTGATTTCGTAGGTATTCACTAGTTGCCCCATCTCTTTGCCCTTTTCACGTAACTGCCCTAGCACGAACCTTGTCACTACTGTCTTACCCGATCCCGGGACGCCGTAGAGTAGCATGTTTGAGGGGATGTGACCATTGAGGGCATCGACCAGGTTTCTTACAAGCGCATCGACCTCATGCTCCCGATGTGGAAGGCGCGAGGGTTCGAAGGCATGATCGAAGGCCTTCCTGTCGGTGAAGAGACTATCTTGTCCGAGAATCTTCTCGAAAATATTTCCTTCCATTTTTTATCACCGGTACAATGAACCCACTCATGGCCAATCCCCCACCCCATTGGATTCATTGCTAGCAAGTGCGCAAGCAGAACCGAGAGAGTTGGAGGTAATAAGAGTGTCTTGAAAGAATGAGATTTGCAACGTATTGCCCGTATCTTTCAATGCCGGATTTCGTAAGTGATAAATATTCGAATAACTGTATCACCTAATCATTCAGTCAATCGTTCTCTATTAGAAAAACCGATGCATCAATTGCACCGCCATCCTCCTGAACAACCTGTGTTCTGCGACTTCGAATTCCCTGATGTATCGCAATCTCGAATCATAGTTGAATTCACATTCCGAGAACCCAAATACGCTATTTGAAACGCAACAATCAACTCGTAGTATAAATAATAGATAATTAAATTATCAATATTTTATCAATTCTAACTCGCCATCATCCAATATTTCAAGGCGATCGCCATCGTTGAGTTGATGGATTCCTACTGGTAATTCGGGGACTTCGAAACCAGAGTCGCTATCTAGCGAACGGGAGAAGTTGTGAGTTACCAGAACCATGGCATGGGGATGTCGCTCAGAGAAAGAAATAACTTGGGATGGGTTGTGATGATGGGGGCTATCGACGAAATCGGGTACCCCCATTTCTAGTATTACGACATCCGATTCCGAGCTCCGATCCTCAATTTCCTGGCACGGCCCTGAATCCCCGCAGTGGAGGATAGTAAGGCCGCTCTCATGCACCATCCTGTATCCGTGAGGATCGGTCTCTGGGGTATGACTGACGGGAAACCTGTCATAGCTCCACTGGGTTCCTTTCAAGGTTCCCGACTCATCTTCGTACCAGGCTGTCCGCTCCCTAAGCGCGACTTCGAGGCTACCGGGAAAACCGACTTCGCAGAGGTCGCTCAGACGATCCCTTCCTCCGGGTCTAGCGTGGATGCTCAACGTACCTCGCGCATCCCTATCTGGTGCCAACCACTCCCTGTCAAGTAACAGAAATGGAAATCCGAAGGTGTGATCGGCGTGCCAATGGGTGATTAGCAGATGCTGGATGTCTGATGGTGAAACGCCCGCACGTCTGAGTTGAGGAAGTACAGTGGGAGGCGCATCAATCAGGATGGTATCGTCGATTAGGGCCAAGGCATGCATCCTCCCAGGAGGGGAGAATGCATTGCCGGTTCCGAGGAACAGAACCTCTGCCATGACTCGCGTTGGGGGCCCAAGACTTGATGCTTCGCTTCGATGAGGGGCGCCCTCTCCGCATTTGTTCATAAACGAACAACAACTCCCGAAATTGAGGGGTGTAGGAATGTCCGGCTGGAGTGTGAAGAACCCGTACCAATCTACCATAATTCAGAATTTCATCCTCAACGGGGACGAATCTCGTAAGGAGACTAGACACATCGTATTCAAATTGGGGGATTCGGGGTTGGAATACAAGGCAGGTGACGCTCTAGGAGTCATTCCTAGATGCCCCCCTTCTCTGGTCGAGGAACTCCTTTTCGCTACCAACTTCTCCGGGGACGAAGAGGTCGAGACTCACCTCGGGAAATGTTCCCTTCGAGAGGCCCTCACTGACAGATACGAGATTCACCGCATTTCGAAGAAGTGGATCGAGGGCCTCGGGAATCGACTATCAAAGGACACTGGACCAACGGGGATGAAGATTGTGAGGCGGCAGCGCTTCTCTTCTACGGATGGCACCCTGCTGATGGATTGGCAAGGCAGTGGCACCGATGACGATGTCCCAGAGGGATACGTCGAGATCGGGGCAGCGGGAGATTCTGCAGCCTCACTTTGGGACAATCTGACCTCCGATCCAAGCGTCATGGAGGACTACATTTGGTCAAGGGACTACATCGATGCCATCGCCGACTTCGGGCACATCGGGTTCTCACCACAACAGTTGGTCGATGGTATGGACAGGCTCAAACCGCGACTCTACTCGATTGCTAGCAGTCCCGATTTCGACCAGGGCACTGTTCACCTGACCGTAGCCATCGTCCGGTACAATCATCATGATAGGGACCGAACCGGACTCTGCACCGGTTTCATGGCCGATAGATGCGACAATAAAATCACCAAAGTTGGAGTATTCATGTCCCCGACCCGTTCGTTCGTCCTTCCCAAGGATGGGTCCACCGACATTATCATGATAGGTCCCGGAACGGGAATTGCCCCATTCAGAGCCTTTCTCCAACAGAGGGACATTGATGGAGCCACCGGGCGCAATTGGCTCATTTTTGGTGACTGGACTGAGGAGGGTGAGTACCTCTACAGGAATGAAATGGAGGATTGGAAGGAAAGGGGCTTGCTAACAAAGCACGATCTGGCCTGGTCTAGGGCCGGTCCCGAGAAGGTCTATGTGCAGCATCTCATGAAGCAGCAAGGCGAGGAGATATGGAAATGGATAGAAAATGGAGCTAACTTCTACGTCTGTGGTGACAAGAAGTACATGGCCAAGGACGTCCATAGTACTCTAATTGGAATCTGCGCTGAGTATGGTGGAATGAGCTTAGACGAGGCGAAGGACTATGTCGAGAATGGGTTGATGAAGGCCGAGAAGAGATACCTCAGGGATGTCTACTGATTCAGAGGCCGATTCACTCATACGAACGTGCACTCAGCGGGGAACGTGTTCCGACGGGTCCTCATCGCGAACCGGGGAGAGATTGCGCTGCGTATCCTACGCTCCCTACGTTCGATGGACATGGAGGCCGTAGTCGTCCACGGAAGGGAGGATCGCCTATCGCTGCCCGTCAGGTTGGCAGACGAGGGATATTTCATTCCCAGAGACGACCCGCTGGCCTCTTATCTGGACATCGAGGCCATTGTCGCAGCAGCCAAGGACGTCGGTGCCGATGCTGTTCACCCGGGATATGGTTTCCTCTCTGAGAATGCAGCATTCGCCCAACGCCTGGCTGAAGAAGGAGTCACATTCATCGGCCCGTCTCCAGAGTCCCTCCGCTTGCTGGGGGACAAGATTGCTGCCAGAGGGGCGATGTCGAAGGCTGGAATCCCTGTGGCCGGGGGTTCGGACACGCCAGTGACCAATCCTGATGAGGCTTCAGCAATCGCTACAGAAATCGGATTCCCTCTCATTATCAAAGCCGCCTCGGGGGGTGGCGGTATAGGGATGCAAGTTGTAGAGGCGGAGGAGGACTTCCCGTCTGCACTGAGGCTTTGTCAAGGCAGGGCAGCATCTGCATTCGGCGATGATAGGGTATTCCTCGAGAAGTTCATCAGCGATGCCGAGCATATCGAGTTCCAGGTTCTCGGCGATGGCGAAAGGGCGATTCACCTAGGCGAACGATTTTGCTCTATACAACGGCGGCACCAGAAGATCCTCGAAGAGGGACCCTGGCTTAGTGATGATATCAGGCAGGAGATTGGCGCGCGGGCGGTGGCTGGCGCAGAGACAATCGGATACCGGGGCCTAGCAACCTTTGAATTTCTGAGGGACTCAGAGGGGGAGTTCTATTTCATGGAGGTAAATCCACGAGTTCAAGTCGAGCATACCGTTACTGAGATGATCACGGGTCTGGATCTCGTTTCCCTGGGAATTCGAATTGCTGCGGGGGAGAGCCTCCCCCTGTCCCAGCAAGACGTCAGGTGGGATGGCCATGCAATCCAAGCGAGGATTAACGCCGAGAATCCGATGACTTTGGACCCCTCCCCGGGAAAGGTGTGGGAGTGCCATTGGCCTGGTGGACCCGGTGTCAGGATAGATACTCACGCATATACTGGATACGACATGCCGGGTTCCTTTGACTCCCTGCTCGCTAAGATCATTGCTTGGGCCCCCTCTAGAGAGGAGGCTATCCTCAGGCTTGATGCGGCTCTAGATGAGACCATCCTACTGGGCGTCGACACTCTGATTCCATTGCATAGGGCCATTCTGAATGAATCTGACTTCAGAGAAAGAAACATCACCACCGACTACTTGGAGAACCATCAAGGATTACTCTCGGGAGGTCGTTAGATTGGAAATGGTCATCGTTGGGAGCATTGGCTACGATGACATCGAGACTGTTTTCGCTAGTGGCTCAGACATTCTTGGTGGATCAGCCGTCCACGCCGGGGTCTCGGCCTCGTTCCACATGCCACTGATACCCAACCGACCCCCACGTGTGGGGCTGGTCGCGCCCATAGGCGCCGATTTCACCGAACGGGACCAGTCAATTCTGGAGGGGGTGGGCCTGGATCTCACAGGTGTAGCGAGACTGGAGGGCAAGACTTTCAGATGGTCTGGAAGGTATGAGGGAACCATGGAAAATGTGGAGACCATCTCCACCGAGGTGAATGTATTGGGGGGATTCGATCCCGAAATTCCCAATTCGTGGAATTCCCCGAAAGTCCTCTTCTGCGCCAACACAGACCCCCAGTCACAGGTTTCTGTACTCGACCAGTGCCCAAATGTCGAGATTTCGGCGGTTGATACCTTCATGCTGTGGATTGAAACCGAGTTCGAGCAACTCTCGCTCGCACTGAGGAAGGCAGACATAGCCATCCTCAACGAAGAGGAGGTCTGTGCGATCTCGGGCGAGGAGGTATTTACCCGTGCAATTCGACCCATACTGTCGGGCTCTGCTCTCCATGGGGGTGAATCCGCTGGCAAGGGCCCGAGTGCCTTGATCGTCAAGCGAGGTTCGGGGGGGGTTCTTGCCAATTTTCCCTGCGGGATTCTAGCTCTCCCAGCCTTCCCCACCAACGAAATCGTTGATCCGACCGGATGCGGGGATTCCTTTGCTGGCGCCTTCCTAGCCAATATTGCGGGTAGATCTGGAGTCTTGAATGACATCGAGGCGATTCGGTCAGCCTTGGTTCATGCCGTGGTCACATCCTCGTTTACCATTGGGGGAATCGGCCCCTCGAATCTGCTAGGCCTAGAAAGGGGGTTGTATCATGCGCGGCTGGACAAGTATCGCCGAATCGCCGGCCTGTGATTACCCAAGTCGCCTGATTCCTGGCAACGGGTGCGGGTCTTCCTCGGAGGAAGTGGGCTTGAGTTGGTTGAATCTAAGTGAATTTGTAGATCCTTCGAGCAGCCTTGGAGGAAAATCTTCTCCGCTGGCAATCCTTGAGACGATGGAATCGAGGGCGTCCCTTGCAGACGACGTCCCGGTTGCTGACTGCATACTCCTAATCCTCGCCCCGACCTCGGCTTGATGGCTCTGATCGCTCCTGAGCCTCATGTGTTGCGAGGTCTGGAATCTAGAAAGCCGACCCTCCCTCTCCTTGCCAATCACATCACCCTCCACCTGACTAGGGGAGTATGCCCTAGGGAGCGCACTACTGGGCCTCAGTAGCCTGCCCAGCCATCCCGCTGAGAATCTCCCTTTCCCCCTATTACTCAGTGAAATCCTGTTGGACCCCATGGTCGCGGCCAACCTGTTCAGTGCCGGATATTCTTCCAAATTCGCTGGTTGCTGCAGATTCTCAAAGCTCTTGCGATCCTTCAACTCCTGCATCGCCTTAGCCTGACGAACGACACCAGCCTTGCATTCCTCACGAACCGCCTCCTCAGTTGGTGGGGGCAGAATGGGCCTGATGTACGGGCCTTCCGGAGTTCCAGATCTGCTGTGAGCCAGTTTGATCATCTGGGAGCTAGACATGCTGCGCTGCTCATGGGTCGGAGCACCGTCCGCATCGCCGAACCCAATGGCATTAGGAACCTCGCCCTCTTGATGGGTCACGGTTGATGAATCGGAATCGAAGATCCCACCACTGGCGAAGAGATCCAAGCCTTGGGCAGCGTCTGAGACAGCAGAATCCATCCTACTCCCCTTCATTTCGTCCAGATTCTTCTCAACATACCAAGAAGGAGTCTGCTTGCCCGGCCACGCTCTCTCGTAGGCATTTTGGGTGGATCCGACTACTGGATTGAGTTGATCCAGTGGGATCTGAATCGTCTCGATATCGCTTTTCGGACTCTCGACGAGGTCCGGCATTGTGGGCTCGTGAAGGGCAATTGGCTCCTCCATCTTCACGGTGCTATCCAATACCCCAATTTCTAGGCCCTCAGATACTGTCGAGCTTGGCTTCGAACGCATCTCTGCAGGAATTGGCAGAAGTCCCTTTGCATCTCTTAGGGCTGGGAAAGTTGGTAACTCCGTCTCCAAGCTCTCCAAGCCCAAGAGTGCTTCTTTGATGGTGCCCCCATGCCTCACCCTATCGACCATCATGCACAGCTTGAGCAGACTACCCTCGTCCCCAGAGATTAGATGCCGGTCCCCGGAACCGGTCTCTATTGCAAGAATGGAATACTTGGACAGGAAATAGATGGTGACGATTAATACCCCCGTAACGATTGCCAACCACTTCCACGGAGACACAATTGTGGTGATTCCAAGATAGATGGCCAGTACCCCCAATGCCACGGTCCCAGTCGGAAGGAGGGGGGCCTTCAGATGCCTCATCCTGTCTATCGCGGCCAAATCTAGTCTGACGCCTTTGCCATCGAACCTCTCGATGGTCAACTGCCGTTCAGTTAGAACGGCGCAGAAGGTTCCTTTTGTCCCGACTAAGGAGAGTCCGCCGATTAGCTCCGCATTCCTCTTCTCCGTCGGGCCTTTAGGCCCGGCTAAGTACATCCCGAGTACCGAGCGGCTCTTGCAGGGTATAAGTGCATGGGCATTGAAGGAACCAGTTTAACCACTTGTAGTACCGGAGTTATTTCGCCGATGGGCCATACTAGCAGCAATCAAAGATTATCTCATGGCTTCTCGAGCAGCATCCGCCATCTTCCACAGGGCCTTTTCCTCATCCGTTTCTGGCGTGAACTGGGGAATATTTACCGGCTTCATGGACTCATCGATAGCGACCATGAAGAAGAATCCTGAGCAAATCTCCTCCCCCTTCCATTCCGAACGCGAGAGCCTGCACGATATCACATAGACGCCCGCTGTCCTCGGAGAAGTCCATACAACCCTGGCTGTGGTTCTGATGAGGTCACCTTGGAATGCAGGTCTCCTGAACTTCAGGGCATCTACTGAAACGGTGACGAATTCCTGGTGAGCGAACTTGGAGGCCGACATTCCTGCGGCAGTGTCCATAATTGCCATTAGCCTACCGCCGAAGAGCGTATTCTTGGCATTGGTGTGGCCTGGAAACACCTCATCAAGCAAGATTACTGGTTCGAGAGAGTGGGGGCCACTGGGCTCCATCAGCCATGCTCGAAACCCCATCATCCTTGAATGCTACAGTATTTCGAACCCAGCAATTCCGATTTCACCGTTGTATTGAACCGAAGGAATCGACTCGGGAGTGTGTGACGATACCGGAGTTACGCTGGGATCCCTTGATCTACGATGATCCCGATGGTGGCACGATTGTGTTATGGCCGTACTTGCCGTGCGTCAGGATGCCGACCTCCATGAGGCCTCGCGAATGGGATGGCCTGGCCCTCATTTGTTCCTCTGACGAAATCGAAGCGATGATGGAGGAGGAGGAGCAGGACAAACGCAGCCACGGCGTCCATGTCGAGTCTGCCGCAGCTTCCGGGACCTCTCTAGGAATTCTGGTCAGGGATCTGCAAGACTTGGAGGTCGAGGGCCCAGCAATCCCCGATCCCGAGCCGATTCGCCTCTTGCACCACGCACGGAACTCCAGAGGAGGGATGCCCATCTTCTCAGTAATACCGGACCTGGATGATGATAAATGGGCAAACTGGCTCTCAAGATGCGCCGATGAACAAGTTAGAATTAGCAACCTACTGGCTACCATATGGAGGTCAAAGAGGTGGGCCAATTCGCGCAAGACGGCCATCGCCAAGATTTCCCCTTCCAAAGGGGTCGATGCAGATCTTGGAGCCGCCGCTACGGTTTGCGCTGCTTGGTGGTTGGAGGAGCGACAAGGGATGAATGACGAACTCATCACAGAGCGAGATGAGCGCTTCGCTGCACGTCTAAGGGGCGCTTTGTCAAATCTCCGAAACAGTAGGATTGATGAAAGCGGATCTCAGGGGGCAATACTATTGGCACCCATCCAACAAGCCCATGTTCCAGCAATCGAGGCTAGCCTTTTGGCCTGCCCCGCAGTGGAGACGATGGAGGCCGAGAAATGACCGATGAACGAACTTCCATAGAGGTCGAGACGCAGACTTTCCGATTCATCCCCAACATTCCGATCACCCTCGAAGATGCCGTACAATTCGGCGGCGGTCGAAGCAACGGGGCCTATGCCGTTATCGAACACGAAAACCCCCGTTCCACCATTGTCATCGAGCCTCTGGGATCAATATTGGTCCATGGCATTTCCAACATCGAAGCGGCCACCTTGATCGCTCAAGAGTTCCTCCTTGGCATCGGAATGTCAGAATCCGGCTTGACCGTCGAGAAAGGCGATATGCTAGTGACCTTCTCGCTGGGAAGGGCCGTTCTACTGGGACTTGCAGGAGAGAGATTCTCCGACGCGGAGCACGATCACAGGCTGGATGCCATCAGAATCGATGCTAAGAGACACAGATGCACTATCCTGCTGTTCAACAATGGTCATGGTCTGGTCCTAGGGCAAACGTCCAGAAACGTTGCGGAGATGGCCGTCGACTACTGGACCTCCCGACTCGAGGCAGAGGGCGCTTTGGCGTGAGACCATGCTCGAGGACGGAATCTGGAAAGGACCGATTCTAGACCAGCACATGCATCTCGATCGCGAGCACAGATTCTTGGGGGCAATCTCCGATTTCGTGCGAAGCGGCGGAACCGGAATCATGCTGGTCCACAAACCGATGTTCTCACAGGCCCTTCCAACTGATATCGATGGTTACCGTTCCGCTTACTCCGATACCCTGAGCATGGCTGACGAGGTCAGGGCCACTCACGGCATTGACGTAGGTGTGGTGCTCGGACCACACCCCGTTTCCTGGGAGCATCAGATCGAGCCCCTTGGCCTAGAGCGCTCGACTGAACTCCACCTTGAAGCAGTAGGCCTAGCTTTGGACCACATCGAGGCTGGGGAGGCCAATTGTCTCGGCGAAGTTGGTCGCCCCCACTATCCAGTCGATGAGATGACTTGGGAATCCGCGAACGACCTCCTAGTCGAGGTCATGTCGATGGCCTCTGGCACGGGGGTGACGATACAACTGCACGTTGAGGATAATGGGGAGACGACCTGCAGGGAACTCTCCGAGCTCTGTGGCAAGGCAGGCCTTCCGTTGGATCGTGCGGTCAGGCACTACTCCCCTCCGGACGTCAGTGCAGAATTCACTCACGGCCTGCCAGTTACTGTTAGTGTAGGAAAGGGCAGCGTGAAGGAATTGACTGGAAGTTCCCGTGCCGCTGGTGCCCCTTGGGGGATGGAGTCTGATTACCTCGACGACCCACGAAGACCGGGGGCGGTTCTGGGACCGAAGACCGTACCTAGGAGGACCCGTGAGCTTTGCCATTCCCTACTCTCAGACGGGTGGGACGAGAACGAGGTCGCCAATCTGATGATGAATATCCACGTAGATTGGCCCAAGGCCCTCTACAGACTCTGACCTAATCTCAGTTTGGTCGGGGAACAGGATTATCACAACCATTCCAAGACGCTGTCGCGTCAGCATGACCGTTGCTGCATGCACTCGCTTTCCGAGTCCTGTGAGAACACCGAATCGGTTTATAGCGGGCCGATACTCGACCGCCCAGCGTCGGTGATGTAGGGGTAGCATCTGAGCCTTCCAAGCTCATGGCCCGGGTTCAAATCCCGGCCGGCGCACCACGAAACCGATTTCCACGACTGATGTATTCAAACGCGCCCATCCTGACGGAGAGACGATGGAGCAGATGGGGGCCCAAGCGGAAGAAGGCCTCTCGATAAGCAAGGACGCATCCGACCTCAAGGATGAGAAACAGGTGGTCGGACGTAAGATTTGGCGTATAGTCCCCTACATCAAGCAATACTGGAGGAGGGCCACGGGAGGGATTGCGGCCAATGCTGCGGCCCGGGCCTTCGATCTGATCCCCTTCATCGCTATCGGGATGGCCGCCGACTACTACCAGAACAAGGTCTACACGAGCTCCACCATCGAGACACTGGTCAACTCGGACCTCCTGCCGTCCGTTGGACCAATAGCCTCCGTCGAAATCGGCTTCGGCCTGATGATCTTATTCTCCTTCACCTTCCTTGCGGTTTTCCAAGGCCTCAGCGAGTACCTCTGGCAATCGACGGCCTACAAAGTTCAGCACGATATCAGGATGGAGGCGACTACGAGCTTAATGGCGATGGAGGCCTCCTACTTCGAGACTCGTCAGACTGGCAATCTGATGTCCGTGCTGTCGGCTGACGTTGCGCAACTGGAGGACATCGTCTCCGATTCCAGTACCAGCATTATTCGCATCGTCATCACCTTCTCGACGGCCTTCGCAATTATGTTCTGGATGTCTTCGAAGCTCGCACTCATCCTGTTCATCCCGCTGATTCTCATCATTCCGATGGTGATCTGGTTCTCGACCAGGGTCCAGCGCCGATACAGGAAGCAACGCGAGAGCACCGGAGGAATCGTCGCTATCCTCGAGAACGTACTATCCGGAATCACCGTCGTTCAGGCCTACAACGCAAGCAAGTTCGAGCGTTCCCGCGTCGAGGGCGAGAGTGGCGAATACAGGGATCAGGCCATTCATGCCTCCAACCTGCGCAATCGTTTCATACCTGGGATATACGTCGTCGCAGGCATCTCCTTTGGCCTGTTGGTGTCGGCGGGTGGCTGGCTAATGGAGTCCGGTGAAATCACCGTCGGCCAATTTGTCACATTCCTCCTAATATCAACTAGGATGACTATGCCGATGTTCATACTAGGGATGCTGCTGAACCAGCTACAGAGGGGTGAAGCGGCCTCCAAGCGGGTTTTCGCCCTTGTTGATTTGGAGCCTTCGATCTTCGACAAGCCCGACGCCATCCCTCTAGAAGGTCCGATACGGTCCATCTCCTTCGACAATGTGTCATTCTCTTACCCAACATCCGAGGTCAACGCACTCAATGGCATCTCATTCTCCGCATCTTCCGGAGACTTCCTTGGGGTGATGGGTCACACCGGGGCCGGTAAGAGCACCATTCTCAAATTGGTTGAGAAGTTCTACGAGCCTCAGTTCGGGACTGTTAAGATCAATGGAATTGACATCAATGACTACACAGTAGAGTCTGTTAGGGACAGGATAGGCTTCGTATCGCAGGACCCCTTCCTATTCTACGGAAGGATTCGCGACAACGTCGCCTACGCCCGCGAAACCTCGGACGATGAGATTCGTCGGGCATTGAAAATCGCCGGAGCGTGGGAGTTCGTTTCGGAGATGGCCGATGGCCTCGATACGATGGTCGGCGACAGAGGGGTGATGCTGTCGGGAGGTCAGCGGGCTCGTATCGCTCTGTCGAGAGCTCTGCTAATGGACCCCGACCTCTTAATCCTCGATGAGGCCTCTGCAGCCCTCGATGCCGAGACCGAGAGACGCATCCAGCAGTCCTTATTCAGCGGCTCCAACGGAGATGAGCAGAGAATAACCATCGCTGTCGCCCATCGCCTTGCTACAATTCGCAACGCGGACGAGATTATCGCAATGGTCGACGGAGCAATTGTCGAGCGCGGTAGCCACAACGAGCTCCTTGACAACGAGAATGTCTACGCGTCCCAGTGGTCGATCCAAACGGGTGAGCTAGGAGCAGTAGAGGTCTGAAACTACTCCCTGCCCCTATCATCAATCTGTAGTCCGGAACGTCCCGTAGCGATTCTCCATCGACCCTGTAGGACGCCCATCCCGTAGTTCCAATGCAGCATGTATGTCACGAGGGAGGACAGGAACACGGTCACGGGGCTCCGATTCGGTGAACTTCCGCTAGCCGCTCCCAGCCACGCTAATAGGTTGTACAGTATGGCGAGCGTTGGGAGCTGGTGGGCAGCAATTCTCTCAGGCCCCATCGGAGCGGCTTCAGCGGAGATATCCCAGAACTCAGGCCACGCTAGGCCGCCGTTAAGGGCACCCCAGAAAAATAGGGAGAAGGACAGGAGGACGAGAGGGGGGAACGCGGAGACTAGAATATGGCTCCAACCCCAGAGTCCGGGGTACTCCTTGCCTGCGAGCGTCCTGACCAATCCGTAGTTGCGAATCTGACTCTTGACGCGGACAAGGCCGCGTCTTCTGTGCCACATCACCGCATTTCCATCCGACCACAGCTTGTGCCCCGCAGCCCTGATTCTATGATCCAGAATCACATCCTCCGCACCAATTGCACCCGAATCGAAACCACCGACTTCCTCAAGCAAAGGTCTCCTGTATGCGGAGTTAACCCCGGGAATCTGCTCGACCTCCTCGAGGCTTCCCTTAGCCTGCCGTCCGTAGTTGGTACCCGCAGTGAAGAGGCGATTGCAGAAGGATACATCGATTACCCGCTGCCAAAGCGTCGAAGACTCAGGGGGGGCGAAGTTCGGGCCTCCCACGCCCGCAACCTCTGGTCGGTCGAACCACCGTACGAGATTGGAGACCCAGTCTTCGGGTACGATGACGTCGTCATCTGTGAACAGAACAAGATCGGATTCCGTGGCCTGAATCGCAATGTTGCAGGCGTCCGCTCTGGTTCTCGAACCCTTATCATCCAAGTAGACCAAGCCCTTTGATTCTGCGACTCTGCGACCCGGATCTTTGGCCGGCCCCACCACTATTACTTCGACTTCGGGATGGGTCTGGCGGACTAATCCATCTAGAGCGATGCCCAACTCCTCAGCATTGCGGATGGTTGGGACGATGACGCAGACGCTGGCAACCATCTCATATTTGCCTGTGGGGCCTCATTGATGAGTTCACGGGTCATTCATCACCCTAGGCGCTAGGAAGTAAGTCCATTTCGCACCGCCATCGTTGCTCATCCATGTGAGCCTGAGTGGGTACTTGTCTTGGAACTCTAGGGTAATCTCGTTCGTCAGCCCCCCTGCGAGCTTCCTCGTCAGCGGGTCGAGGAATTGCAGGGAGTAGGTGGAGTGCGTTGGGGAGGAACAGTCCAATTCGCTCAATTCACCAGATTCGAAGCGGACGTTAACACCCTCCCCCGCCTCCACCGTAACGGACACGGTCATCTGGTTGCGATCCATGCTCAGATCCACCAGCTCGCCGACGAACTTCGCTGCACGAAGCGCTCTAGAGAGCTTCTCCGAGCCGATGCCCACCCTTGACTGGAAGTCCAACTGGGGGAGGTTAGGGGAATCCATGGTGCTCGTATCGACTCCTCTTAGAATGCGATGGACCTCGCCAACTCTCACATTGATTGCCCCAACCGCCTCGTCGTAATCCATCTCCACTAGATCGCTCGGACCTGCGAGCGTGAGGAGGTCCCTCATCTTGCCTAGTTCGAGGCCGATCTCGACTGGCTCAACCTCGTACATCTCGAAGCACTCGTTGGCTAAGGTAGCGGAAAGGAGCGCTACGTGCGAGCCATCGACCACAGTGACGCTCAGCCCCTCCTCGCCCCAGATGAGCTTCGCCTCATCAGTGAGCACGGAGAGTATGTCGACAATCTCCCTCATCAGCTGTTGTTTAGCGGTTATCCTCAGCATCTGCGCACTCCCTCTAACTCTTTTCAAAATTGAAGGCTCTTGATGCTTCTTGGCGCTGCGCATCGAAAAGATTACTGGTACTCGCGCCACTTGTGGCCACAGGTCTCACAAGTGCAAATCTTGGTCTCAGGCTCATCCGAAGCCCTAGTCTGACGAAGCTCGACGAAGGTCCTATCCCCATCGCATTTGGGGCATATGTAGTCGCCGACCCTAAGCGTCCCCCTGGGTTTTTCTTCCTCTACCACCTCTGTCAGATGCTTGAGGGATTTGGAGCCAGTGGTCGCCTTCGTCTTGGAGAGATCAATGGTCTTGCCAGTCATCGGGTCTGTGAATTCTGAGCCCTTACCATCCGACCCTGACAAAGGCCCCTCATATCCGCATTTGTAGTCCGGACACTTAACCCAACCTTTGGAGTCGGGGTATGATAGGGATCCGCACTCAGGACAAAACATGCTTCCACGAACCGTTACCGCCGAAACGCGAACCATGCATCGCTGGCCCAATCGACTCTTCAACTATTCGATTGTGACTATCTGATGCCTTCCGCACCGTTCAAGCGGAAATACTCCTTGGGCGAGGTGTGAAAATTCACTATGACTGGAGGTTATCACGAGTACTCGATGGGGACGGAAACGTGCTTGATGCGATTCTCTGGGACGCCCGCCGCACGGCTTCCGCCCTTGCCGACCGCCTTTACCTGATACGGGCAGGCAGGCTCTTACCTGAGACGAGGACCCTCCTAGAGCGCTTCCCAGAGGCGATTCCAGAACCCTTTGGAGCTATGTCCGATCCCAATTGGCCCGAGCCCGAGGAGGGAGAGGCAAATCTCCTCCAAGAGGCCACTATCATTCTGGCTAAGAGGGGTGTGGCGGATGCGGCAGGCAATGTCGACAGAAGACTCGACATGCTGGTCAGCGCTACCGCGGAACTGAGGTCGGCATGGACGACAAATGAGGCGCGCTGCGTCGAGTGGGCGGGGCTGTTCATCACCGAGGCGGACTTGGACGTGCAGAGGGCCCAGATCCCGCCCGCGATAGCAGAAGCTTCGAAGATGGAAGAGGCCGCCAATGCGCTCGGCGTCGCCTCGCCCGCTCACGTGCCAACGGAAATCGAGTGGGAGGCGCTCAAGAGCCACGCCAGTGGCGTCGTCACATCATCCCAGAGATTGCAGGAGCACGAGGATGCAATCCGAGAGATCGCCTCCACCTACATTCCATCGCTAAGCGCGCTTATGGGCCCGCTAGGAGCAGCCAAGCTAGTGGCCCTCGCCGGCGGCAGAGAGCGATTGGCTAGGATGCCCTCGGGCTCACTACAGGTCCTAGGCGCACATGCGGCCATGGCAGCTCACAGGAGGGGGGCCCCTCCCCCCAAGCACGGGGCAATCCTGTTTTCCATGCCCCAGGTCAGCCATTCACCCAGATGGGTCCGCGGCAAGATTGCCCGCTTCCTCGCAGGCAAGGCGAGCATCGCAGTGCGAGTTGATCACTTCGATGGAGTGCCGTGGAGCCAGGAGCAAATCGACGAAATCAACGACGAGGTCGCGGCAATCAAGGCGAAGTTCCCCAAGCCCCCGAAGAGGCGGTGACCTCCTGTCGCGAAAACCCGTTTCGCTCGGTTGGGGGTCAAGGAGAGAGGGCAGAAGCATTTGGACTCGGAACGCCGTGAGGGGCGTTTCCGTGAGGGGCGAGCGCCGAAAGAGGGACGGGAGAATAGAGTGGAGGAAGTGGGACCCGACCAAGTCGAAGATCGCCGCAGCCCTCCAGAGGACGAAGGGCAACCCCTCGGAGCTGCTTCCCCGCCCCGGCTCCACCTCCCTCTACCTCGGAGCCTCCAGTGGGGGGACTGTCAGCCACATCCACGACATCGTCTGTGGTGCTGGCAACCACCACGGCGGACAGGTTGTCGCAGTTGAGATATCACCTCGCATGATGAGGGACCTTGCTGCCTTGTCCGAAGGAAGGAGCGGGCTGGTCCCCGTTCTTGGCGATGCCCGGCGCCCCGAGGCGGTCGCACCCTTCATCAGGGGCAGGGCCGACTGGATCCACCAGGACCTCAGCATCGCCGACCAGGCCGAGACATTCGTCAGGATGGCATTAGCCTTCCTCGCACCGGGTGGGGTGGGCCTGCTCAGCCTGAAGGCTGCCAGCGAGCGGGCATCGGACGGTGATGACGACTCGCGCTTCGCCAAGGCCGAACGCATCCTCGGAGAGTCAGAGCTCGAGGTAGTCGAGCGAATAGACCTCGCAGGGCTGGAGGAGCAGCACGTGGTCTTCAGATGCGTTCTAGGCGCCCTCTGACCAAATTGCTAGGCCAATAAAGCCGAAGATTGCCACGTATATCACAATAATCAGCCCCCAAATAACAATCGTTACCCATCCGACTACCTGAGCCGCCTTGGCAACTCCTGCATCTGGGTGGTTGGGGATTTGATTCGTGATCGCGAGGGCCCCGTTGGCGAGAATGAGTCCGGGTATTGCTGTGCAGGGCCCGCACATAACCAGCCCCACTATGGCTAGTACCAGCGCCACGGTGGCGTTGGTCGCAGGGGCCATCCCGCCTAGGCCGGGCTGGTTCGCCTGGACGTAGATCTGCTCGGGCGGAGGCCCGTCCGAGACATGGGGGCTCCCATCCAGCACGACGGTCTTCGATGCCTCCGGGTCCTGTTCCACAATTCTTCGTACCAATGACCGGTGATTAACCCTGCCACACACAATTACTAGTGGATTCCCAAGGGTAATGGCCCTTCTTGCTACTTTGAGGGTCATGCCGGAGTTGCCCGAGGTGGAGACAGTCCGCCAAGGCCTCGAGCATCACCTCGCAGGTCGGCGGATAAGGGAGGTGGAACTCCGCAGGGGCGACCTCAGATTCCCATTCCCTAGTGAATTCGATCAGATGCTCCGGGGCAGGCTGGTCGAGCGAGTGGACCGGCGTGCCAAGTACCTCCTGATCAGGCTGGATGGGGGGCTGACATGGCTCTGCCACCTGGGGATGACTGGCCGATGGACCCTGCTCGGGGATGATCTCGAGAGCAGGCCGGGGAGGTTCGCCAACGGGGCATCCGTGGGAAGCGGCGAGGGACCCCACGACTGGGTCGTCATCCACCTCGGCAACGGAAGCAGGGCGGTCTACTCCGACCACCGTCGATTCGGGATCATGGACTGCTTCCCCACGGACCTGCAGGATAGCCACAAGCTGCTCGCGGGCCTCGGACCCGAGCCGACCCCCAACCACCTGACCCCAATGAAGCTGGCCGATGGGCTCAGGGGCCGTAGGACGCCAATCAAGTCCGCTCTCCTGGATCAGAGGACGGTGGCAGGGCTTGGCAACATATACGTCTGCGAGATCCTGCATCGCTCTGGCATCTCCCCGAGGAGATCTGCGGCCAGTGTTGCTGGACTGTCTCCGGTGACTGGTAGGGTAGAGAGGATCACCGGCGCGACACACGATGTCATAACCGAGGCCATCGACGCCGGGGGCTCGACCCTGCAGGACTTCCGCGGTGTCGAGGGGGATGGCGCGATGGGGTACTTCTCACACAACTTCCTAGTCTATGGGAGGGAGGACGAGCCCTGCCTCGCAGAGGGCTGCACAGGGACGATAAGCAGGATCGTCCAGTCCAACAGGTCGACATTCTTCTGTCCCGTCTGCCAACGTTGATGAACGGGCCGTGATTCTGAGGTGCCATGTCCGAGCACACCTTGCAGGCCAAGCTGATAACGGAGTTCATCGGGACGTTCTTCCTGTCACTGACTGTCTGCACAGCAGCGGTAATGGGGACCGCAGGGGACATGGCGCCCATTGCAATTGGCTCCGTTTTGATGGTGATGATTTACGCTGGAGGCCACGTCTCGGGCGCCCACTACAATCCCGCCGTAACGGTATCCGTCTACTTGAGGGGGGCTTGCGACAGATCCGAAGTCGCGCCGTACATCATCGCACAAGTTATCGCGGGGGCGTTCGCCGCTCTGGTCACGGGTAACCTGCTGATGAGTGACACCGACGTCACTCCCTTGGACATGGAAACGATACCGGCCTTCACCGCCGAGCTACTGTTCACTTTCGCGCTAGCATACGTTATCCTTCACGTAGCGACCTCCGAAGCGACCGAGGACAACCAGTATTACGGCGCCGCGATAGCCTTCGTGGTCCTCGCCGGCGCTCTGGCTGTGGGGAGCATTTCCGGCGCCTCGTTCAATCCAGCGGTTACCACCTCCCTATTGGTCACAGGAGCGTTGGAACCATCCGACGTCTGGATACACCTGGTACCCCAGGTAGCTGGCGGTTCCATTGCTGCCTACGCTTACAAGGCCACTACTGCCTAATCGTGGCACTGCGACATCTCGATACCTCTGACGAGTGCAAGCAGCATCTCGTTCCTAGGTGTAGGCACACCGAACTCTTTGCCTTTGGCAACGATCTCGCCGCAAAGCGCGTCGATTTCGGTCTTTCGCCCCGCCATCAGATCCTGCAGCATGGAGACCCGGTTTTCGGCTGTGGCTAAGACAACCTTGCGCAGGTAGCCTTCGGCGTCCATATCCCTCAGTTCGATTCCAGTCGCCCGGGCGACCAGCTCGGCCTCTCGCATGGACTCCATCGATTGCCCCCATAGCTCGGGCATCTGGACGAGGGCGCCGTTGCGAACCCCGGCGATGGCGCAAACAGGGTTTATTGCGACGTTGATGAGCAGCTTCTTCCAGATTACGCTATGTATGTCAGACGACCACTTGGGGTTCAGACCCGCTTCCTCCAGCGCATCGCGAAACTCCATCGCAACACCAGAGATTCCCCCTCCGTCTAGGCGTCCGAACTCCACAGCACCTCTGCCTGACCAATGCACCGAGTAATCCCCGTCCCTCCAAGCAGAGTGGGTAGTCGATCCCCCGAGGACGCGTGCGGCTCCTACCCTGCGTGCGAGCTCCTCGGCGTGACCCAAGCCATTCTGTATGCTGATAGCGAGTCCACTCGGAGACAGTATCTCCTCTGCCAGTGATGCTAGTATCGGAGTTGACGCGGCCTTTCCGGCAATAATAGCGATGTCGCATGTACCCCGGTGCTCCTCGGGAATCGGCCCCTCTTCGCTGTCAAGGACGTCGTAGCGGTCCGGGGAAATCATCTCGATTGCACCCTCGGGCTCGTGGATGGCCAGCCCCAGTCGCAGGGAAGCCACCGTTCCTCCCCTAGAGACGCATAGCAAGCCAACTTCGGTTTCAGAGAGAGCGCCAACAAGGACACCTCCGACCGACCCAACTCCGAGGATTGCGATTCGCATCACGAGCACCCTCCCGTGGGGCATCGAGCAGCCAGATGGACTACAATCCCGGCCTCATCGGCTGACACCCATAATGCCCGAATTAACAAGGGACTCCCTTTGGGCGAGGCTTCTACGACAGCCGAGCCCGCTGGCCCGACGGAATCGGGAATGTGAATGTCCCAGATGTTACTATCGGGTGAATCACCATGCCACTCTACGGAAACCGGGAGTTGTTCGTCACCCCTGTTGTGGATGGTGAACTCTGACGCGCTGAGTCCTCGGCCGATACTACTCGGGTAGACCAAAACATCCACTCCCTCGACAATGCGATAGGACTCCACTAAGCCGTCCCCCGTGCAAACCGCCATCCATCCAGCATCACCTAGGCCCAGAGTTCCGTTACCCCTCCTATCTCCAATAATTCGGATAGGGGAGTAGTCCTCGAGCGCCCTCGTCCAGTTCTCGCTCGAGTCCACCTCTGCGGCCATTTCGCTGGACGGGCAAAACGCCGAGCCGCTGTCAGCGTGATTGATGACGTATTCGGGGCTGTCGGCGAACCAACTGGGAATGGTCCACTCACCTCCGAGGACATGCATGGCCGGCTCGGAGCCCTCGATTGCCAAGCTCCAAGACTCATTCGAACCATTGTGGCGTTCGAACACAATCTCGGGACCGAACTTCCTGTACTGTTCGTCCATATTCTCGGAGGACTGAATTGCCCCCTCGTGACCTCGCATGCAGATCTCTTGCTGACCGGGGAGCAGATCTGTCTCATTCTCGAAGCCCCAATACGGATCAACAGCGGTCAGGTTTCCGGCATCGCCCTCTGAAATTCTCACGTCAATGCAGATTAGTGGGGTGACGCCATCCTCTACCAAGGACCATAGGGGCTGGAGCGGAGCGGTGGAGTCGACGTGAACGAGCCTGATGACGTGCTCCTTCTGGTTTCCCTGGACATCGATTAGGATTCTGAGGGAGTGTGGTAATACCCCGGTTCCTGGTGGGGTGATGGCGATGGGAAACACCTCGTCCATGTTGGCTTGTATGACGCCCGAGAAGGGGCAAGTGCCAACTGAGTCGAGGCATTCCGAAGAGATTTCCCATTCTCCAGACATCGTCCCCTCGATTCTCATCTGAAGCCATCCTGTAACCGGTAGGACCCCTTCGGGCTCGAGCACTAGCGAGAAGGATAGTTCCTCGCCAGATCTAACCTCCAGTTCATCGGGCCAACTCTCGGTAGAGAGCCCCGCATCGTAGCCTTCCAGAAGGTTCGAAGGCATCATTCCAGGGAAGCCGGCAATCAGGACGATGAGCACCATCGAGGCAAGTCGCCCCCTCATGCGGTCCCCCAATTCAGCATACTCGTCTACAACGAATGGCTGTGGGACGCTCTCGGGGCTGAACCTCTGCCATGCCCCTATGGCAGCTAGGAAGATCCATGGGATGTAGTCCGAAGTTGCGAACACGAGCACCAGGACTGCTAGCATCACTACGAAGATCGACGTCTGTATGCTACTATCCCTCATCTCAGATGGCCCGATAAGTGAGTGCAGCACCCTATCGCCCGGGAATCCAGGAATCGGCAGCATCAGCCCCCAACCAACAATGGACAACCCGATACCAGCGATTCCAGTCGGATGAAGCCACTGTAGTCTGATGGCGAAGTCTTCCCCCAACCAGGACGCGGAGAGAATCTGGACTATCGCATTGGCTTCGAAAACGACAGGTGCCTCCTCGAGGCTCGGCGGGGTGCTGGATGTCACGCTCAAGCCAATTATTGTCAGTGCAGTGCCGGCAACGAAGAGGGTAAGGGGGACTACGATCTCGATGAGCCCAAGGGCCTTGCGATTGGGCATGGGCACCAGATCGGCACGCCGCTGCCCCATCGCACCGATTATCCCGAAGGGCCACGAGGGAGTTGGGATGGGAAATAC
>JASLNR010000044.1 GCA_030745885.1 Candidatus Thalassarchaeaceae archaeon | reverse complement strand
ACGATCTCCCCCGGGGCAAGACCCTCGTCCAGGAGGCAATCAGTCACGCTTTCCAGGGCCCCCCTGATCTCCGCTACCACGTCGCCGTACCTCGGGTCTTCCTGCATGTTCTCCGGCAGTCCCTGCATATGCATGACGCAGACGGGGCAGCCATGGTTGACAATCACCCCCAGCATGTCCGGATCTCCGAGTGATGAGACGTCATTGACCATGTCCGCTCCAGCACCCAGCGCCTTCTGAGCAACCTCCGATCTCCGCGTGTCGATGGAGATGCAAGCGTCTGGCCGTGAGTCTCTAATGCCCTCAATCACCGGTATCACACGCTCAGCCTCGGTTTCGATTGGTACGGGGGTGGCGCCTGGACGGGTCGATTCGCCCCCTACGTCGATCCAGTCCGCTCCCTGTTCGACCATGCGAACGGCCCTGGATACGGCCTCCAGCCTATCTGGGGACCTAGAATCTGGGTGGAACGAGTCCGGAGTGACGTTCACAACACCCATGATTCGGGGTATTCCGCCCTCTCGGCGATTGAGCATAGGTCGCCAGTCGGCCATCTCGCCCCTTCCAAACGACGATTGCTTTATGATGTGACGGAGAGGCAATCGAGCGATGGTTCTGGGAGAGGATGCCTCGGAAGAGAGCCCCTTGGGACAGGTTCAGGCAGATGTCGAACCCACTAATGACCCCGAGACCCTGTTCATTCTCGAATCGATTGTCCAAAGGCTGGAACCCAGGGACACCCACCACGTCAGGGACATGATCACCGAGCGCGGCTGGATATCCGGCGCACTGTTCATGTCCAGTGCCCTGTTCTGGTGGATAGCCGTCAATAAGGGCGCTGCGAAGGTGAACGATGCCGAGATTCCGACCTCTTTGATAGGGGCCTTCGAGTTCGGGACGCTGAGCCTCATCGTCCCCACTCTGGCCCTTGCAGCAACTCTCGTGATGGTGATAGGCAGGGAGAAGGGGAACGCGACCCTCTCGCAGACAGGGGGTCTGTTGGTCGTACTAGCCCTCTTCTACATCATCGAGCCAGTGCTTCTCCACTTCAGTGACATCGGCCTCGACACTGCCTTGTTCGCATCCGGGAGGTTGCTGCTGCTAGCCGTAATGATTCACTTCGCATCGCGTTTCATG
>JASLNR010000043.1 GCA_030745885.1 Candidatus Thalassarchaeaceae archaeon | reverse complement strand
ACGGCCATCGAGCCTCTGGCGTTCGCCGCCCCCATCACCAGCATACCACGTATCCTCGCTTGGAGATTCTCAGCAGCGACGGGATTGCCACCCTCAAGTTCGGCTGCTAGAGTCTCCTCTGCCTCCTCGTGGAGCTCATTGATTGGCATTGACAGAAGCTCTACTTCCAGGGCCCGTGCGGTCGCAATCGCATCGTCGATGGAGTGTTTACTAGAGTGCTTGCTTGGCATTGAAAGGCCAAGAACGTTCTCAGGGCCCATGGCTCTCGCCGCTATGGCGGTGCATACGGCTGAGTCTATTCCTCCCGACATCCCGAGAACCAGGCTCCTTATTCCAGACTTCCTGCAGTAATCCCTGAGGCCGCAAGTGACTGCGCAAAGCAGGTCGCTGCCAGCCTCGGGAACTTGAGGAAACCCGTCCTCGACGATCTGGCAATTGCAATCGCAGCCATCGTGGGGCGTCGCTGTTTCTAGGGGGACCCACTCCGATGAAGCAGGATTGCCTATTTCGAACAGAAGTATGCCGCTACACCATCCCGGTGCCTGAACAACCACTCCATTGGGCCATGCCACCACCGAGCGGCCGTCAAAGACCAGATCATCATTACCGCCCACCTGGTTGCAAAGGGCGAAGGGATGTCCTAGGGTACCTGCGGCCGCCCTAGCCAGAGTCGCCCTCCCTCCCTCCTTGGCTAGGTGGTAGGGGCTTGCAGACAGGTTGACCGTTAGGTTAAGCGGACCGTCGCTCTGCTGCCATTCGGCCAGCTGCTCGATGGGATCGGTGAGGTAGTCGTTGGGGACGTCTCCTACATGCTGCCATGCGTCCTCGCATATTGTCACCCCGAGGTGCATGCCCGCAGCGTTAGCGAGGCCCGCATCGTGATTTCCCTCGAAGTAGCGGGCCTCGTCGAACACGTCGTAAGTAGGAAGCAGTTGCTTGCGACAGACCACTTCGCTTGACCCATCCGGCCCGACTCGAACCGCGCCGTTGGCCGGCTTGGTGCGCTCGGAGCCAGAATCAATCGGAGTTCCCACTAGCGTCGGAATGGGGGATTGGACTGCGCTAGCAGCATCTTGACACCTGTTCACGAATCCTTCCTCGAGCAAGAGGTCTCGCGGTGGATAGCCACACACTGCCAGTTCGCTGGTCCAAGCAAGCACAGCACCCTTTGTAGCGGCAAGGGCACTCGCCCGTTCGATCTCAGCGACATTGAACTCGATGTCACCGACTATTGGGTTCAGTTGCAGGAGCGCAACGAGCCCAGCCATCGACCCTCAGGGGGGAAAGGGGGCATTCAAGGTTGCCGGACCTCGCTCAGTGGCATGCCACGCCGAACTTCTTGAGCCGCCAATAGTTGTACGGCCAAGGTGTCAGGAAGCCGACGAGAAGCATGAATGGAATTGCGATTGGGTACAAGCCCAGTTCGCCTCCAGTAAACCACAGATCCGTGATCTCCATTGCTATTTCCATCATCAGCATGGAGATGAATGACATTCCGAGTGCGGTGGAAAGGGCATTCCTGAAGTCCATCTGGCCACGCATCAGTATGCCAGTCTCCAGCATCACGCTGGTTATCAGGCCATTAACGAGAGGGAGAATAAGTAGTAGGAAATAGAGGTTGGAGCCAGTCACTACCGAGGCACCTATCGAGAATACAGAGTAGGCGGCCAAGGTACCGAACTCGCCGATGGAGCATCCAATCAGGCACCACTTTGTATTGTGTGCCGACTGCCGCCACACCGAACCATCCCCCCAGTTGAACTCCGTATCCATGGCCTCACCATCAGCGGAATAGCCAACTTCCGTGATGGCGCCTACCAGAGCAGGTCTGTCTACTCCATCGTGAGTCACTATCGCTTGCCCCGTCTCGTGAGAGACTTCTGCAGCGAGAACCCCTTCAAGCGATTCTAGCGCCCCCCTCACCCTCCCCGAGCATCCAGTGCAGGTCATTCCGCTTACAGCGATGGTTGCGGTGTCGGACACGCTCTGACCGTTTAGACGGCCACTATTGAAACCTGCTAATCGATAAATTCGCCCTATGGGCGAACGAGGCATATTCAATACAGCGCCGTTGGTCGAATGGTTCGATGGGAGTACCCAATCCACCTGGTGAACTCGACCCGGTCGCCCTAGAGAATGCCTTGATGGAGACCTGGAATGCAGAGGGGACCTTTGAGGCGACCATCGAGGCGCGTCGAGACGGAGACAACCCCTTCACCTTCCTCGAGGGACCCCCCACGGCAAACGGCCGACCGGGCATTCACCACGTCATCTCGAGGCTGTTCAAGGACATGGTTTGCCGATGGAAGACCATGGAGGGGCACATCGTCGACCGCAAAGGAGGCTGGGACACTCACGGCCTCCCTGTCGAGATAGAGGTTCAGAAGCAGCTCGACCTGATGTCCAACGAGGCCATCGAGAACTACGGAATGGAGGCCTTCAACGAGCAATGCAAGGAGAGCGTTTGGACTTACGAGAAGGCTTGGCGCGAGATGACCGAGCGCATGGGCTTCTGGATCGAAATGAAGGATGACCCCTACGTCACTCTGCACGACGAGTACATCGAGTCGGCATGGTGGTCACTCAAGCAGATGTTCGAAAGGGGATTGCTCTTCCGTGGTCACAAGGTCCTGCCATACTGCCCCCAGACGGGGACCAGCTACTCCACACACGAGGTCTCGCTGGGCTATAAGGAGGTCTCAGAGCCTGCTGTCTACATCAAGTTCGAACTTGTCGATGACGATGCCTCCGTCCTCGCTTGGACGACTACGCCGTGGACCCTGCCAGGCAACGTCGGCCTAGCGGTCTCCCCTGATGTCACCTATTGCCGCATCCGTATCACTGAGCCTCCATCAGGCTCTTGGGACGGGCGCGGTGGTGCCGAGGTCGGAGAGGAGTTGATTCTCGCCAAGGACCTGCTCGCTGACGTGCTACGCCATCAGATAGAGATCATCGACGAGTTCTCTGGCTCGCAACTCATCGGCAAGCCCTACCACCCGCTATTCCCAGACGCAGTCGATAGGGGGGACTCCGAGAGTGCTTGGACAGTAGTCGCAGCCGATTTCGTGACCACCACCGACGGGACCGGTGTGGTCCATACAGCAGTGATGTACGGCGAGGAGGACTACAACCTCGGAATGGAGGTCGGCTTCCCAGCCCAGCATACTGTCGGCATTGACGGCTCCTTCGTCTCCGGGACCCATCACCTGCTCGACGGTCGCTATGTAAAGGACTGCGACTCCGATATCATCGACCACCTCGCCAACCAGGACCTGCTGTACCGCGAGCACACTTACACCCACGACTACCCGCACTGCTGGCGCACCGACCACCCACTGCTGTACTACGCGATGGACAGTTGGTTCGTCCGCATGACTGCTGTGCGCGATGAGATAATGCAGCACAACTCCGAGGTTGAATGGGCTCCCGAGTGGACCGGCACCAAGCGCATGGGGGAGTGGCTCTCGAATATCAAGGACTGGGCAATCAGCCGCGAACGCTACTGGGGCACCCCTATTCCGGTTTGGATATGCCCCGACTGCGGTCACGAGCACTGCATCGGCAGCATCGAGGAGATGGCCTCGATGAAGACAGACGACTCGCCTGCGCCCCCCGAGCTTCATCGGCCCTACGTGGACGATGTCAAGCTCCATTGCCCCTCGGACGGATGCTCGGGCGAGATGGTGCGCGAGCCCTACGTAATGGACTGCTGGTTCGACTCGGGCTGCGCCTTCTTCGCCCAGTGGCACTACCCGTTCGAGAACGAGGACCGATTCTCCAGCTCTTTCCCGGTCGACTACATCTGCGAGGCCGTCGACCAAACGCGAGGCTGGTTCTACTCGCTGCTTGCAGTCTCTACGGCTGTGTTCGACAGCACCTGCTACCACCGCTGCCTCTCACTAGGCCACATCCTCGACAAGGAAGGCAAGAAGATGAGCAAGTCGAAGGGCAATGTCGTCGACCCGTGGAACCACTTCAACAAAGAGGGCGCGGACTCGATACGTTGGTACATGACAACGCAGAGCGCGCCGTGGTCGCCGACCAATTTCGATCCCAACGGGGTCAGAGAGTCCTATGCCAAGATGTTCCTCACATTGTGGAACGTCTACCGCTTCCACGCCGACTACGCCGCACTAGACGGTTTTGATGCGGATGACGAGTCGGGATTCGTGCCCGTCTCACAACGCAGTCCGCTTGATTGCTGGATCGTATCCAAGGCATCGGGCATGGCCGACGAATATCACGAGCACTTCGTTGCGTGGGAATTCCACAAGGCTGGACGCGTCCTCGAGGCCTTTGTGATCAACGACCTATCCAATTGGTACGTCCGGCGCTCGCGAAGGCGCCTTTGGGATGAATCGGACAGCACCGACAAGCGAGCCTGCCAGCACACTTTACACGAGGTGTTGCTAATCGTTTGTCGACTGATGGCGCCGGTTTCCCCATTCATGCCCGACTCCATCCATCGCGGGCTCACAGGTTCCTCCGTCCATCTAGCCGACTGGCCCCCCGGCTCTCCACTGGTAGAGCGCGACCTCTCACCGCGCGACCACGCGCTCGAACAGGGGATGTCACTGGTTCGCGAGCTGGCCGAGACCGGCCGGCGCATAAGAGTCGAGGCAGATCGCAGACAACGCCTCCCGTGCCGATCGGGGTGGATCGTCGGAGGTCCCGACCTCTCGAGATTTCATGATATCCTAGCCGAGGAACTCAACGTCGAGGTTCTGACCACTGAGGACGATCTCGACACATTTCAGAAGATTGTGCTGGCCCCGAATAGAAAGTCTCTAGGTGCCAAGTGCCGCGGCGACCTTTCTTCCGTTCTAGCGCAACTGGACCTAGCAGAACCCGATGAACTACTGCTCGAGATAGAGGCCGGAATCGCCGCTTTGGCCGGGTACGAGATAACGTCCGATGACATCGAGGTCAGACGCGTAGAGAAGGACGGTTTTGCGGCTCACACCATCTCGCACGACGCCGGAGACGTCTCTCTAGTGCTTGATTTGGACATCGATTCCTCCCTGCTCTCCAAGGGTCTCGCCCGAGACATAATCCGGCGCGTACAGGCCAAGCGCAAGCAACTCGACCTTGATGTCGAGGCGACCATAGGGCTCTCGGTGTGGGTCGACGGGCTTGATCTCGCAGACGACGACTGGGAGCATGTGAAGTCCGAGACGCGAGCGGGCATAGCCTCGCTCAATGAGGGAAAGCACCCAGCCGACATTGAGGCCTTCAAGGTCGATCAAGCGAATGTTACGTTCTATCTTTCGTAGCCGAAGGCGTCGAAGTCCTTCTTGAAGCGTTTGTGGATGAGTCCCTTGACCTCATCAGTCAGCAGTTCATCGGAGCTTGTCCCGCGTGACTTGTTGAGTATCTTGAGATCATTGAAATCGTAGCGCTCGCGGATCTCCTCGTAGTCAGCGGGGAGGTCCTCGACCTTGCCCACGTGGTCCATCTTGGCACCACGGGAGAAGATGATGCTGTGCTGGGTCTTGAAGTGCCTGTCGCACAAGAAGTCTGGAAGCCGTGTGACCTTCCTGACGAATTCTTCGAACGAGTCATCGTTTCGAAGGTAGCCGAATAGGTAGTTGGAGTAGAGGAATCGTGCCTCATCTTCCTTGTTGAACTTGTTTCGATAACTAGAAACCAACCTCTTGTAAGGATTCCTGACGAATGAGAAACAGAAGTAGCCCCTCTTGTCCCTCGCTATCCTCTTGTGCGAAAACTCCCGGGTGTGGTAGTGGATGGAGCGACCTCGGGGGAAATCCCCCGCCATTGATGTCTTGATTGAGGAACACGCGGACTTGGCAATGCTCGCATAGATAACCCCCTTATCATCGAGGATGAAGAAGTCAGACGAGTCTAGGTTTCCGTGCAACAGAACGTGCCCCATGTCCCTGATGAACTGGCGGAGATTCCCCAGGGTCAACTTCATCCGTATTCCTCAATGAGAGTGACCTGCCATATACAGTTGGGCCACCGGTTCGTAGGACTTGGGGATTAGCAACTCCACACCGAACAACGGGTCCGGATCAGTAGAGTCATGGTAGGCGATGAAAGCCCCGCCATCCGGAAGTATGCCCATGCTAGCGAAGTCGAATCTGATTTCGTTTCCGGCTCCTGAGGTAGAGTCAAGGTCACCCAGCCCCAAGTAAGTCAGAACGTCGGGCTCGAGGCTCAGGGAGAATTCTCTGACGTGGAACGCAACGTCCACGTCAGGACCCTCGGCGCTTTGGTATCGGACGTTTAGGATGAATAAATCGTGTACCCCATTGGCATGGAACTCCCACTCCTCCAACTCGGAGGCTACCGCAGACAGGTTGTAGGTACGATTCTGCCAGGTCTCGCCCCCATCCCAGGACAACATGTGCTGGATGGCAGCCTCCCCAGCGATAATGCAGTGCAGGGCAGTAGATGAGTCGAAGGCACAATACTCAGAGGGCAGGGACGAGCCGTTTGCCGTGGTCGCAGTCCACCAGTTCAGGGAGGTGTCTAGGAAAGCATCGCTACCATCGTCAAAGTAGTTTGGGAAGTATAAGCCCCCGCTGGGTACCGGGAAGGCCCGCATCTCCTTGTGGGGCTTGGTGAAGTCCCACTCCACACCCAGTTGATCGAAATCGAGGTCGACCTCGATATCAGCGAGATCCTCGTCCCTGTCCGGGAAGTCGAAATTGTAGTAGTTCAGCCCGTCCACGGATATCTGCCCCCCACGATTGGCGACTTGGTGCCAGAAATTACTGATTACTAGGCTAGCATATTCGCCACTGCCGTAGATCGTATTGACGGGCCCGACCACCTCTACCTGCCATGAGCGGTCGTAGAAGGCCTCCGGCGGGCGCGCGTAGCACCACTTCCACTCTGCATCGTCCTGATCGTAGAGGAAGGCGTAGAATTGGTCGGCACCGGTGACGGAGGGATAGGGGAACCAGCCCATGGCGATGAGATCCCCGGTAGTCGTCTGGACTATGCTGCCCTCGCCCAACCCCTCGGTCCCCGGCAGAGTCATTTTCACGTTGCGGCACTCTGGCCACGTCGGAGTCACCCCAGGAATGTACTCCTGCCAGGTATGGCCACGGTCAGTGCTCCAAGTTGGGTACTCGCCTCCGAAGTTGAGGATCCAGCCCTCCTTGGTCGCTGCCAGATAGTGCTCGCAGCAGTTGCCCCCGTGCTCGTTTCCGTAAACCGTCCAGGAGGAGTTGCCCCAGGTCTCGTTTTTCATCGGATCTGCAACGGTGAAGTTCCGCGCATCCTCGTAGGTGTTGGGTGGATCGATGTAGTAGTAATCGGCATCCCAAGGGATGGCATCATCGCCCACCTCTCCTCCACCAAAGCATCCTGCAAGGGCCATTACCGCTGTCATCGCTATCGCAACCAGCGGGCGGGTCACTCTGGCATATGGCATTGCATGTCCGTCACAAAGGGGCTATATCGCACTTTCACAGATTCGGGACGGGAGGCGCAGTGTGGTGACGTTCAAGTTCCAAGTCGCCAAGTCGGACCTTCTGACCCGTCCTCGACGATCACGCCCATCGCGGAAAGCTCATCGCGAATCGCATCGGCAGCCCCCCAGTCCTTGGTGTCCCTGGCATACTCACGTTTGGAAAGCAGTGCTTCCACGCGCTCGGCAACCTCTGAGCGCGCCCTCTTCCCCTCCTTCATCATAGTCGCAATGGACCCCTCATCCGGTAGCAGTCCCAGAACCTCCCCCGCGAACTCTGACAGCCATCCCACTACCGCCGACACCCCTTCCTCAAGATCGTTCGAGTCGAGAAGGCCACGCAGGACCCTTACTACCGACTGAATCTCAACGATTGCGACTCTGGTGTTGAAGTCGTCATCCATTCCGGCAGACAGTCTTTCCGCGGCGGCAGACAGCTCCCCCGAACCGGACCAGTCGCTGCTTCCGAAGCGGGATAGACCTTCGCCGAAGGCTGTGACGAGCCTCTGCTGGTGCATGCATGCATCCTCCAGCATGACCGAGTTGAACTCGACTGGCTGGCGATAGGGGGCATTTATCATCGCGTATCGCAACTCGAGCGGGTCGACTTTCCCAAATGCGTCACTGATGTTCCAGAAGTTGCCCAGAGACTTGCTCATCTTCTCGCCGTCGACGTTGATCATCCCGTTGTGCATCCAATACTGAACCACTGGCTCGTGACCCAAGCAGCATTCGGACTGGAATATTTCTGCCTCGTGATGGGGGAACATCAGGTCCGTACCTCCCCCGTGAATGTCGAAGGCTTCACCTAAGTGGTTCAGCGACATGGCCGAGCACTCGATGTGCCATCCTGGCCTCCCCGCTCCCCAAGGACTGTCCCAGGAGGGCTCTCCCTGCTTGGCCAATTTCCACAGGGCGAAATCTCGGTGGTCCCGCTTGCCGGATCCAGTTTCAGCCACGCGTCCACCGGCTCCCGCCCTGACCATCTCGAGCGTCTGACCGGTCAACTGGCCGTACTTCTCCGGCGCGGTGTCGATTTCGAAGTAGATTCCATCATCACCAGCGTAGGCATGTCCCTTGTCAATCAGGGTGGTGACCATATCGATGATCTCCGGGATGGCCTCAGTCACTCGAGGATATGCGTCAGCCCGTTGGACGTTCATCGCATCCATCACTTCGAAGTACTCGTCGATGTGGCGGTTTGCGACCTCGAGGAAGCCAACTCCCTCATTGTTCGCCGCATCGATGATCTTGTCATCGATATCAGTGAAGTTGGTGATGTAGTTCACCCTGTACCCACGCTTCCTCAACCATCGCACGATGATGTCGAAGGCTATCGCCTGGCGGGCGTGGCCGATGTGGCTGGGCGAGTAGGGGGTGATGCCACAGGCGTAGATTCCGACCTCACCCTCGACTAGGGTCCCCAACTCCCTCTTCTCACGGGAGCGAGTGTCGTAGACTCTGATGGGCATCTTGTCACCGTCGACACGGCTGACGCGCCTTCAACCCCGCGCTGCTTGGACGAGCGCGGAGTACAGAACGTCATGCCCGATTCGTTCGGGATGCCATTGGACGCCTAGGCAGAATCGCAGGTCGCTTCGCTCCACGGCTTCAATCAGACCATCGTGCTCGGCGCGTGCTGTGACACTGAGGGAACCCGCGTCAGCGACCCCCTGATGATGGGTCGAGTTGGCTGTGATGTGCAATCCCATCAGAGCGGCAATTCTCGAGCCCTCCTCAGCAATCACCCCATGCTCGGTCACCACGCCGCTATAGCCGCCGTGCCCCTCGTACTCCGGCGTGGAATCGAGGTGCTGATGGAGACTTCCGCCGTGGAGTACAGACAGTAGTTGCATGCCACGACAAATGCACAGTATCGGCATGTCGCGCTCGATCGCCCCTTCAAGCAGGATAATCTCGGAGGCGTCTTGCTCGGAGGCGTACTCTTTAGTGGCCGGATCTGGATTTTGGCCATGAGTGGCTGGGTCAAGGTCGGGTCCCCCGGCAATCACGAGTCCGTCTACCCTGTCCAGCAACTCTTCCGGATTCTCGCTGGGAGGGATGATGACCGGCGTGCCACCAGAACCGATTATCGCCCTAATGTAGGTCGAGGGCAGAATGGCCGATTCCATCACCCAGTTGGCAAAGCGGGCCTCCCGATAGAAGCAAGTCACCCCAATTATGGGTCTCGTGCCGTCAGCAGCCACAGCATCGTCAAGCTTGGTCGAGACTTCAACTTCGCGCAGCCTCTATGAGAGCGTCGAAGATCTCGTGCTGCCCTATCATCTCGGGATGCCACTGGACGGAGATGCAGAACTTCTTATTGGGATCCTCGACGGCCTCGATCAGACCGTCCCCGGTCCTTCCGACCACATGCAGGTCGCCGGCATCGGCGACGCCTTGGTGGTGCCCGGAGTTTCCTACTATCTTGGTGCCGACGATGGATGCCAGTTTGGAATTCTCCTCGATATGGACCTCGTGTTCGGACCACTCCCCATCAGTGGCGCCGTGTTGTTCGAATCCTGGCGTCTCAGGCAGGTGTTGGTGAAGCCTACCACCATGTTCTACGCAGTAGAGTTGGTGGCCTCTGCACACAGCTAGGAGGGGGAGATCGCGCTCGAGGGCGGTCCTCATCAGAGCCAACTCCGAGGCGTCCTGCTCGGGACGCACGTCGGAGGTTTTCTCGTGAGCCTGCTCGCCGTAGAGACTAGGGCTGATATCGCGTCCCCCGGAGATGACGACGCCATCTAGGGAGTCGATTAGAGAGTCGTCAGTCTCGCCTTCTGGGATGAGAACCGGCGTGCCACCAGCGCGACGTATTGCCTCAGGGTAGTTGTGAGGCAGCATCACGACAGCTTGGCCGGCCGTCTCGTAGTCACGGGTGTTGACAGAGGTGGTGACTCCAATCACAGGCCGCACTCAATCACCGGACGCTTCCCTGAGCTTTCGTGCGTGCCTGAAAGAACAAATGCCCGCAATCATGAAGGAAATCCCAACCTGAAGAAGTAGGAGATGGGAGATTATTGCAAGTGTCGACATCTCAGAAAACTTAGTGCCAACCCTTGCCCCTCCTAGAGCCATAACAAGTGCTAGAACCATAGAGCCGTGCATGTAATGGTGCCTGTTCTTTTCATCTCTCTCAGACATAGCCCCCAAAGCGAGCATTGGCAATCCCATTAATGCCGGAATTAGGGCAGTAATGGATGGTGGATCGGCGCTTTGAACGAAGTATGCTAAGGCCCCCCAGAATGTGAGTACCGCACCGTTGACCACAGCGATTCTCGGAATGGTCATTCCGAAGATAGTGAACTCGTTGCTCATACCATCACCAGCGCCATTTTCTATTTGACGGTCACGGGTAACGAAGCTCCGCTGTGAATCTCTGCGTCGCGCTTCTGAATCTGCTCCCAAAGCAGCTCGGCAACGTCCTTGACATCCATGTCAGCCCCCACGGCATCCAGTCCGTCCTTGACCATTATCGAGCAGAACGGGCAACCCACAGCGACTGTGTCGCAACCGGTCTCGGAGAGTTCCTTGGCGCGAATGACATTCACCCTCTTGTCAGCATCCTCCTCCATCCACATCTGGGCGCCACCGGCCCCACAGCAAAACGAGTCCTGGCCGTGATTCTCGGTCTCCACGTCGACGCCACCGATGACACTCCGCGGCTCTTCGATGATTCCCCCGATGCGTCCGAGGTAGCAAGGGTCATGGTAGGTGATGCTGCGCTCCTTATTCGTGGCGACCTCGTTGAAGTAAGGCAGCTTACCCTCCACCTGCAGTTTGGCTAGGATCTCCGAGTGGTGGAATACCTCCAACTGGTCGCCTCCGTAGTCAGCGTACTCCTTGCCCAGTGTGTGGAAGCAGTGGGGGCATGAGGCGATGATGCGTCTGACGCCCAGCTCTTGAAAGGTCATCATATTGGTCTCGGCCAGCATCTGGAACAGGTACTCGTTGCCCGCCCTGCGGGCCGGGTCGCCTGAGCAGCCCTCCTGCATCCCGAGGATTCCGACGTCTAGCCCCGCTTCCTTGAGCAGAGAGATCGTCGATCGGGCAACCTTCTGGTTGCGCTCGTCGAAGCTCGCTGCGCATCCAACGAAATAGATGTACTCGGCCGGCTCGCCGATTTTTACATCGAGGTCGGCGGCCCAATCGACTCGCTCGTGCACCCCGAATCCATAGGGGTTCGAGGCCGACTCGATATTGCCCATCGCCGTGTTCAGAATCTCTGGGTACTCCATGGTCTCCATCATCGCGTTACGGCGTAGGTCAGTCAGCTTTGGTACGTGCTCGATGTACAGGGGGCAGATATCGACGCAAGCGTTGCAGGTGGTGCATGCCCAGACCGCCTCGTCAGTAATGCGCTGCATCATCGTTTCCCCTGGCTTCTTGCCGGTCAGCAAGATTGGTGCGTGCTCGTTGGCGTAGTTGCGCACGTCGTGGATAACCTGCATCGGGTTCAGGCCCTTGCCCGAGGCGTATGCGGGACAGACGTCCTGGCCGCGCGCGCAAGAGGTGCAAGACCACCCGTCGACAAGCTGCCTCCAGGTGTAATCGGTGTATGAGCTCACTCCGAATGAATCTAGGTCCAAGTCCTCCAGCGGGACCGCCATGCCGTCATCTCCAATGGCTAGCGGAAGCATCTTTCCAACCGGACCTGCGTCATGGAAGAAAACGTTGGGGACTGCCATCACAAGGTGCATGTGCTTGGACAACGGAATTAGGACAAAGAATACGCAAATCGAGAGTATGTGGATCCAGTAGGAGAGGATGACCGAGCTCTCGGACGGATCCATCCCGGAGACCCAGTGTCCGATAGGCTCCCAGAATTCCGAGGGATTGTGAGCCGCCTCGACTATGAATGAGGTCACTGTGATTGAGAGTATCAGCAATAGGATGACGTTGCCCTCTAACTGTGACTCTCCCCTCAGCTTCTCAGGGGTGAATGCCACTCTGCGGACGAGGGCAGCAACACATCCGAAGAGAGCCATTGTGTATCCGAGCTCCACCATCCCGTTCCAAGGCCCGTTCAGCATCTTGGGGAGAATCCGATCGGAGAAGGCGTTCGCGGTAGCTAGGTCGAACATGTCTGAGCCCAGCATCAGGAATCCCCAGAACATCAGAACGTGCATCGTGCCAACCACACGGTCCCTTAGGACGCGCTTCTGGCCCAACCACCCGGAAAAGAACTCCCACAGCCGAACTCCCCACGAGTCGAAACGATCGTCAGGTGCCCCCAGCAGTACTAGACGAGTCGCCTTCTGCACCTGATAGACGAAGAAACCGATTGACAGGCTTCCGACAACCAGCAGGATTTGCCAGCCCTCTATGGGGCCGTAGGTCAATAGAAGGGGGTGTTCCATGGCATCGTCCTCGAGTCAGGCTCTGCCTGACATTGACATGGAGCGGCAACACGTCCTTCAATCAACCGCCGCTGGAGTATGAACCCAACACTCATGGCCTCACAGCGCAACGGTGGGGCGTGACCAGCGCCTTCGCTCCCGGCAAGTGCATCCTGTTCGGCGAGCACGCCGTCGTGTACGGCCATCCGGCGGTCGCCGTGGCCATCGACCAGGGGGTACGTGTCAGCGTCGAGGAGGCCCCCGACTGGAGGCTCGAGGGGATGCCTTTCGATCCATCCCGCCACCCCCACATCACTCACATTATCCAGAGCGTCTTCCATTACGATGGCCCCCCTCTAACCTTGGATGTCCAAAGTGGACTCTTCTCGGCAGCAGGAATGGGCTCATCGGCAGCCCTTTCGAATGCTGTGGGTGCCGCATTGCACAGTCACCTAAACGCTGACGAGACTCTTGACCGAATTAAATTGGCTAGGCTGGCGCATTCGGCCGAGGCCACTGCTCAGAAGGGCAGGGCGAGCCCAACCGACACGGCAACCAGCGCGCTTGGTGGTTGCGTAGTCGTTTCGGGGGAACGCGTCGAAGGAACAAGGCATGTCTTCGATACAAGCCTAGTCACGCCCGAGGGGGAGAGGAATTGGTCGATCAACGTAGTCGACCTGCCTGCGGAGGTACGTGAGGCTTGGTTGGTTCTCGGATACACCGGTGTCGGATCGCCCACCGGGAGGATGGTAGCCAAGGTGGCCAAGCTGTTGTCTGAGAGCCCCGAGCGTTCAGACGACATGGAGGCCATTTCGCGAATCACCAGGGCCGGTCTGACCGCGCTCTCGGCAGGGAATCTAGAGGCTCTGGGAATGGCCATGGATGCCTGCCACGAGAGGCTGCAGCGCCTCAGAGTCAGCAACCCCCTCCTCGATCGTCTTGTTTTGGCGGCGCGACCTCACGCCATGGGAGCGAAGCTGACGGGGGCAGGCGGGGGAGGATGCATGGTCGCCCTGACCGAGGATCCTCAGAGGGTGGCGGAAGCAATTGAGATAGCGGGGGGCAAGCCCCTCGCCTCCAGACTCGGAGCGGAAGGAGTAAGGGTAGTCTGAGCCAATTCTCGGAGAATTATACGAGACCCCAACCTCAATAATCCCTTATATACCATTTATAAGCAATACTTAAGTCGCCCCCTTGTGCTAAGCGACGAAGAAAGACTCACTGTGGTTAATGTAGTCGCCTCCACACGGGTCGCGGAGGAACTGGACCTACCGGACATCGCAATCCAATTGAATTGCGAATACGAGCCAGAGCAGTTTCCAGGAGTGGTGTACCGGGTCGTAGACCCAAAGCTCGCCATCCTGATGTTTCGCTCTGGCAGAGCCGTGTGCACGGGCGGAAAGAACGAGGACAACATCCATACCGGAATCGAGAGGATGATCGGCGACCTTAGGGATGCAGGCATAGAGACCTGGGGCCTGAAGGACGTCGAGATAGAGGTCCAGAACATGGTCGCCACCTACTCCCTGTTCTACCCTGAGGACTACGGGGCGGTTGCTAGGATGGATGACATCAATACCAAGGTCATCGATTCGGGGGACGGCGGCATTCGTGCCGCAACCGACGAGGAGGTGGATAACGAGGACCCACGAATTCGCGGGATTCTCGAGGGCGAGCCACTGGCCGCGCTGCCTAGGAAGCTGAACCTCAACAACCTGACCTTCCATCTGCCTTTCGACAAGGTCGAGTACGAGCCTGAGCAGTTCCCCGGCCTGATCTACAGGCTCGACTACCCCCGAGTCGTGTGCCTCATCTTCGGCAGCGGAAAGATGGTCATCACCGGAGCTAGGCATAAGGACGAGATCCTCGAAGCCGTCGAGCAGATCAAGGACGAATTGGCCGATTTACTCTAGGTTTTCTGGAAACCAATATTCTTGAACGGGCCTCCCTGCTGGATTTCATGCGCTCCAATGGGACCACTGCCTTATTCATCGCCCTGATGCTGCTTCCCTCGGCCTCCGTCCTGTGGACCGGGGCCAGCCAAGGCGAGCCCTTCCCCGGTACCGCACGGGCTGCCGAATCCTCGACTAGGTCAACGACCATCATCGACGTGCCCGAGTGGCGCGTCGGCGATAACTGGAATTACGACGGGTATCTGGACGTCGCCGACTTCGTCGCCGGGTCGGGTGTCAGCTCGAATGTCCAGACTCTGGAGGGAACTCTAGAAGTCACGGTAGTCGACATGTACCTAATGAATATCGAGAACGACTCGACGCTGGTCTACGAGGTCGAGTCAATCGGCGAGTACGAGTCCGGCGACCCAATCAGCATCGATGGCACCAACGGCTGCCTCTACGTCGACATGGACACTACGGAGATCATCCGCGCCTCGGACCTCGCCACTCACACCCAGGAGGCCACCATCGACGTCTACTTCGATCCAGTGTTTTTCGGGGGCTGCTCCTCTTGGCTGAGGCAGGAAATAGGCTTGCTCACCGTTCTGAACACCTATGACCCCCCCCTCGAGGACTATGACTTCCCAATCAGCGTGGGCGAGTCGTGGGAGATGGATTACGAGCAGCACTTGGAGTTCAGCGGCTCCAGCAGCTATGTCCCGATCCCGGACGACACAAGCGACTCGAACACCACCAGCTGGGAGGTGGTCAGCCAAGGCAGCTCCGGAGTAACCTTCCCGGGATGCTACCCGTCCTACAACATCACGAACTATGACAGCGATGGTGACGAGATTGGATACAATTGGTACTGCCCGGCGATAAGGGGGGAAATCAAGAGCTCGTATGTGCAGAGTTTCGGATTCATTGCCGTGCACGAGCTTGTTTCTTACCAGCAGACTGAGAGAAGCACTGTGGTCTCAATCGATATCGAGTATCCCCTAGCTCCGGTGGACATCGAGATCTCAGCGTGGATTAACGTCTCAAGCCAGGGCCAGCCCGTCAGCGGTCAAGATCTGCAGTTCAGGTACGAGGCCGAGCAGTTCGTGCAGGACGTCACGACTGACGAGAACGGGTCCTACCACTTGACCCTCGACACCGGAGACTCCCCAGACGACACCGTTGGAATCGGTGAGCTCGGCAGCCACGGTCTGCTGGCTTGGATCAATAATGGGACTACTGAGGATGTCTTGGGAGCGAGTTCCCTGATAATCGACTCTGACGTCCATGAGATTGACTTGGTCACACGATCGGAGGCAGTCACAGTGCAGCGCCATCGAGGCAACGGAATCCTCACCCTAGATCCCAACGTCGGCTTCAACGCCGTGATCGGGGACACGCTTACTTTCTCCGTCCCGGTCCTCAATAGGGGACTCGCCTCTTCCCCTCCCTCCTCACTGAGGGTCAATGCGCCCGATGGCACCGTAGTCAATGGCTACGTGCCCCCCCTAGCCAGCCTCGAGGAGGCCAGGATCGAGCTCAATTGGACCGTACCCGCAACGCAGTCCTTCGGTTACGTGTACACTGGTTTCGTCGTCGACCCCGAAGAGGAGATCAGCGAGGACGGGAACCGCTCGAATAACGATGGCGTCTTTGTTCTCTACATAGGCGCCTTGCCGATGGCGAACCTACTCGTCTTGGAGGAGTCCCTCACTCTCGATGAGGTCTCGCTGGATGGAAGTGGTTCCCAAGACCCCGACGGGGGGTCTCTGGAGTGCGAGTTCAGGATCGAGCGGGCGGACGGCCAGACCGAGACGGTGCTGGAGGGAGACTGTGTCTACGAGTGGAGATGGGAAGATGATGGCGTGTATGAAATAAAGCTCGTAGTCTCGGACGAAGAGAACGACCACGCATCCGCCACCTCTTCGGTCATAGTCCACAACCGCCCACCTGAAATCACCCTAGTGGCGGACGAGGAGGAGGTTCAGGTTGCCTCCCTCATCACCTTCAGAATCACCAATAGGAGCGACGCCGATACCCAGACGCCCTCCGCGTCGGTCGACATCCTGTGGGGCTCCGCCTGCAATGAGGGGCAGGTCGGCCTTGCTTGCACTGTGATGCCGATGGTCGAGGGCCAATACACGATCGAGGTCCTAGCAACCGACGATGACGGGGACACCACTCAGGCATCTCACACCGTTGCGGTCAGCAACGCAGCCCCCCACAACCCTCAGGTTGAGGTGTGGATGGGCCCGAACAGGCTCACTACGGACAGCCGAGGCGTTTTCATCGTGCAGGAGGGCGATGCCATCACCCTGATGGGGCAGGCCGAGGACTCCAGCAACGATATCGACTCCCTCCTTCACATCTGGAGGCCCGACGCGGAGAACCAGCCCGAGCTCAACCACACCAGCATCGGGAGGACCAGCTTTGCCAACCACAGCTACAACGCGTCTGGCATGCAACTTGCAACCCTGGAGGTTTTCGACGACGACGGAGAGGGGACCGAGATGCTAGTGGTCCCCATTCAGGTTGAGAACCTGCCCCCCTCTATCTCCCCCCTACCCCCGGTGCCCCAAATCGAGGAAGACGAGCAGGTGGTGATTGACGTCGAGGTCACCGACACCGCCAACGACATTGCCAGCCTCGTCCTGTGCTTCGACATGCACCCGAGCGACGATGCGGACTCCGACGGCGACCCTAGAAACGACTGCGATATCCCCTCCAATCACCTTGTGCACTCATGGCCCGACGAATCCTCCGCTCCCAGCTCCATAATCTTCCACGTTACAGATGACGACGGCGAGTCCGAATCGGTGGAAATCCCCATCGAGGTTAGGAACGCCCCCCCCACGGCGATGGCGTCAGTCAGTGTTTCCAACCCAACAGAGGGGGATCCCATCGTACTCTCGGCCAATGGCACTGTGGACTCCGAACTCGATCTCGAGAGCCTTGAGTTCCACTGGGACATCGATGTGACCGATGACTCGGACGGAGACGGAGACCCGGCAAATGATGTTGATTTCACGGGCAGGTGGGTCGAGTTCACCTACGGCTCAGGGGGTTTGAAGCAGGTGAAGCTGACCGTGCTGGACGAGAGCGAGAGCCACTCCGTCACCATGGACATCGAGGTCGAGGAGGCCCCATTCAGCTTGGGCGAGAGCATCCAGACGAACCTCTCGCTGCTCGTCCTCGTCCTCTCGGCCCTAGCGGGGATCGCCTACGCCGTGCAGCGGTCATTCTCCATGGGGGAATCCGAGGATTTGCCCCCAAACAGCCCGCCTGTTGACATCGATGCGGCCTTCGACCTTCCTAATCCCGATCCACAGCAACGTGGTGAAGATCCCCCAGCGCCAGTCCCCGAACTCCCCAGCGATCGAGAGGCCCAAGAAATCCTGCCCGAGCTCGACGACGTGCTCGAGGAGCTCACCGGTAGCAACCCAGATCCCGGGCCCGAGAGTGCTCCCGAGGATTCGGCGAGCGAGCAGAGCTCGATAAACGAGGTCCTGGGCCAAGAGGACATCGAAGCACTCTTTGAGGAGTAGGTTTCGGGCGCGCCGTGGTCAATCTCTTCAGGCTGCTCGGGCTGCCCAATCCCAACGCCACCCCCAAGAAGAGTGGAGGTCGCCGCAAGGTCGCAGTGGATCCCGGCCCAATGGCCGGAAACAGGTTCCACGACTTCGGGGACATCAGGTGGTCCGACCGCACCGAGAGGATGACTCAGAGGCCCGTTCGCAGGGTCATCTACCTACAGCCTGACGATCTGCACAGGTTGCCCCTGAATGGGGCCGAGCAGAACCTTGCTATGGGGGACATGGTGATTGTGGACCTGACATCCCTCAACCACATGCCCAGCCAGCAGTCAGTATGCGGCAGAAGGATACAGGACCTTGGTGACCGCACCGGGTTGCCCGTGTTCGCCTTGAACGAGACGGACACGCTGCTCATGGTCGCCGGGGCGAGGATGAGGGTCGACACCCACAAGCATAGGCTGGGCACGGCAGGTTGGAGCCAGATTCCCGAGCCGGCCGAGGCCTGAGCTAGGCCGAGGCGTCCTCCAGCCATGAGTCGAGCTCGCCGGAGGACACCTCCTTGATTGCGTGCTCTGTGAGGTCCCTGTAAGCCACCCAGCGAGCGATCTCCGCCTCGTCCTCGCCACGCTGATGCTTGCGCTCAATGGAGGCGTTCGCGTATTCCACGCATCTCTGCAGGAAGATACCCACCACCTTGCGGCGTTCCTCGGCGTCCATCCGATCACTGCACCCCGAGTGATTCCATAAGCATCTCGACGTGCCCCTTCGCCCTCACTCCGTACCCGGCCCACTCGAGGGTGCCTTCGCTACTGATGGCGAAGGTCGATCTGAGGGTGCCCATGTATGTCCTTCCGTACATGTTCTTCTCCCTCCAGGTGCCGTATGCCTCATGCAACGAGGAGTCCTCGTCGACCACCAGCTCGAATGGTAGCTCGTGATTGTCGATGAACTTCTGATGGCTCGATGCCGAATCGGTCGATACTCCCACCACCCTCCAGCCCGAGTCGGCCAACCTAGCGAAACTATCACGGAAGTCGCATGCCTGCACCGTGCACCCGGGGGTTTCGTCACGCGGGTAGAAGTAGAGGATGACGCCCTTGCCCTCCGATAGGACCTCGGACAACTGGATGGTGGCCCCATTGGCCACCCTGGCTGAGAAGTCAGGGGCTGGATCGCCCACTGAGAGCTCCTGCATGGCGATGCGTGGCATTACTGGCACATCAAGACTCGGATTTGGCGATATGCGAGTCGACCCTCACGCTCAGCGGCATCCGTGGTGGGTTGCTGAACCCGAAGCACGCACCGGGAGTGGATCCGGTCATCCGGCTCGATGCCCTCCCATCTATCTCAATCCCGGCCGAGATTAGCCGGGAGAGGCCCCTTACGTGATACCACTCCTTCCAGCCGTTCCTCGTGGTTCCGTGGGTCTTGGTGCCGAAGAATATCCTAGCGAAGGGAGCCTCTATGTTGGCAATGAACCACAGGGGTCTCCTGAAGGGAAGTGGCAGGGCTCTCCCCCATGTCATCGAGACTCTTCCGAGATCGTAATTGACCTCGATGGAGCGCTTCCCCTTGGAAATCCCGAGAGGGGTCACCACCACCTCTTCGAAGGAGTACAGGGATGAGACGTAGGCCGCAATCTCTTGGGTTGGTGCTATGAGTACTCTGGTACCATCGGGCTTGGCCCACATCAGGTCGGTGAATGGGCCGAAGGGGGAATTATCCCAATCACCGATCACCATCATATCGTCAGTTGAGAACCCTGACGAGATTACCCTCCCTTCGAATACCTCCTTCGTCATCCCGGCATCTCCTCCCGGAACCGCTTCTTCGATGCTGCCCATGAGCAGATGGGGCATTGGCCTAGGTCGTGGCGCAGGGCGGGGCAATGCTCACGGCCGAAGTAGATGATCTGCAGGTGGCGGCGCGCCCAGGCGTCTTTGGGGAACACCGCCTTGAGGTCTCGCTCGGTCTTCGCAACGTTGCGCCCGTCGGAAAGGCCCCAGCGCGCTGCTAGTCTGTGTATGTGGGTGTCCACGGGGAACGCCGGGACTCCGAAGGCCTGCGCCATAACAACGCTAGCCGTCTTGTGCCCGACGCCGGTTAGCGACTCGAGGAAGCCCCAGTCCGGGCGCACGCCACCACCGTCCTCTAGAATCTGCTCGGCCATCCTCCTGAGGTTGCGCGCCTTGGTCGGGGCGAGCCCGACATCATGGATGATTTCTTGAATCTCGTCGACTCGCAGGGCCGCCATAGCCTCGGGCGAGTCGGCCGCCTCGAAGAGCCTCGGAGTGACTTCGTTGACCTTCTTGTCCGTTGTCTGGGCCGAGAGCATCACGGAGACGAGCAGGGTGTAGGGATCCGAGTGGGAGAGCGGTATCGGCGCCTCAGGGTAGAGGTTGTCCAGTTGGTCCCCGATTCGCTCGGCCTTCTGGGACCGACGCAAGATTAGGCCTCCATCCGAATATCGTCCTCCGCCCTCCATCCGATGTAGAAGCCGGCAGCCACGCAACTGAAGAAGGGGGCGTAGCACGCTAGGTAGAGGCTGTTGTTCCAGCTCCCGGGTCTTCCAAACAGAACCCATCCGGCTAGTGATAGGAGCACGCCGGGAAGAATGGCGAACAGGGCAAACACAAACGCACGGCCCACCCCCATGGCGGGCCCTCAGGAACCACCGTGATGAAGGTTCGTCACACTCTGGACTCGACGACGAATGAGGGCCCTGCGAGCGTGCCTTGGGGAGGCGGGACAACATAGATATCTGAAAGGGGGGTTGCAGAAGCATGAGATTGCAAGTAATCATTGTGGCACTGCTACTGCTTCCAGCGCCTCTGGCGGGGTGCACGGGCGAGGATCCTGCCTCCACCGGCTGCACCGACGATCGAGCGAACAACTACGACGTGAACGCTACCGAAGACGACGGCTCGTGCGACTTCGACACCGACGACGACGGGGTTGCCGACTGGCTCGAGGTGCTCGGATGCACTGACGAGGCCGCGTTCAACTACCAGTCTGGGGCCACCGAGGAAGATGACTCCTGCGACTACGACTACGATGGCGACGGGGTGCTCGACGCCGATGAGGTCCCGGGGTGCATGGACCCCGCAGCCAACAATCACGATTCCGCTGCCACCGACGACGACGGCTCCTGTGACTACGACATCGACGACGATGGGGTTCTCGACGCCGACGAGGTCTCCGGGTGTACCGACTCATCCGCGAACAACTACAACGAGCACATCACGGACGACGACGGCTCCTGCGACTATGACCTCGACGACGACGGCATACTGGACGCCGACGAGGTCTCCGGGTGCACCAGCTCCACTGCGAACAACTACGATTCTGCAGCCACCGATGACGACGGCTCCTGCGACTACGACCTCGACGACGACGGAGTCAACGATGCTGATGAGGTTTCAGGATGCACCGATTCAAACGCTGACAACTACGATCCCGAGGCCACCGACAACGACCACTCCTGTGAGTACTTCACGACGCAGCAGAGCACCCTATGGGCCTATGATGCGGGCGAGTTAACCTACGACGAAGCTTGGGACACGCTAAAGGGCATCAGGGAATGCACTGAGGATGGCATAGAGGATGTTGAGAACTCCCCATGCGAAATCGTCGAGATGGGCATAGGCGACGCATCGACCTTCGACCCCCACGATGCCTACGACTCGGCCTCAGGGGACGTGATTGAGAACGTCTTCGATACGCTATTCCGCTACGAGGGCGATGTCAATGGCGACGTGGTCATCGCCCCAAGGCTCGCCATAGGATTCACAATCGGACCAGACGACATGGAATACACCTTCGATCTCAGGGACGACGTCCACTTTAGCAATGGCGACCTGATGACCGCCGAGGACGTCGCCTACTCTTGGTGCCGGGTGATCTCCTATGGATCGCCAGATAGCCACGTGGGATGGATTCTGGAGCAGAACATAGATTGCGACAGCCTGGAGGTTGTTGACGACACCACATTAACCGTCACTCTGTTCCAGCCATACGCAGGATTCGCCTCCACGATAGCATACACCGTGGGTGCTGTGGTCAACAAGGACCTGTGCGAGTCGAACAACAACAGCGGCGATCACTGCCATGATTGGATGGACGAGGCGCCCCTCGGCTCCGGGACTGGTGCGTACATCGTCGACGCTTGGATTCGCGAGGACCGCATCGTGCTGACGCCGAACTGGATGTACTGGGAGGATAGGGGATTCAACCTCAACAGGGTGACTTCCTCGATTGTCACCGAAGCCTCGACGAGGCTGATGGCCTTCTCCCATCATGGCAGCAATGGGGACCCCGAGTACAACTACGAGGCGGACTTCGGCAGCATCAACCTCGAGGACCTGACCGAGTTCTGCTACATCGACCACAACGGCAACGACGAGTTCGACGAGGGCGAGGACGACGATTTGGACGACAAGCCGAACGTCAGGGGCAAGGACGGATACATCTGCACCTACCGGGAGACGTACACTACGACACTAGCGGCCATGAACCTAGAGCCGAAGGACGGCGATGGAGACTACATCATCAACCACGACTGCGATGACGACGGCTCTGATGACTGCAATGTCATGGCAAACAGCTCAGTGCGCCTCGCCATCTCGTACGCTTTCGACTACGTTACGGCCAGAACCGAGATCTATGACAACTCTCTGGCCGCGCAGTATGGCCCCATTCCGACCGGATTCCTCTACGACTGGACCCAGTACGAGGTGTTCACCTACGACCTGACTCACTCTGAGAGCCTCTTGGAGGACGCCGGCTTCATCCGACAGTACGACTGCGCGGAGCTTGCCAACAACAACACCGTGGTGGTTGACGAGGAGGACCGCGACGGCGACGAATGCCGCCTGCCCCAGATTCTCCGTGTCATGGCCAACGAGGGCAACGACTACCGAATCGCCATGGCCGGTCAGCTCCAAGAGTCCCTGGGGACTATCGGAGTCGCCACCGACGGAGATGCCAAGCCTTGGGCTGAGTACCTCACGATGTACTATACGAGCACCTTTGAGATCCGTTTCAGCGGCTGGGCCCCGGACTACTTGGATCCCGACAACTACTGGTCCCCGTTCGCTGCCAGCCATGATGCTGGAGGGGATGCCTACGGCACCAATTACCACAACTCTGCCCTTGATTCGCTGCTCGTTTCAGCCAGGACCGAGACCAATGAGACCGCCCGTGGTCAGCTGTATGCCGATGCCTTCGAGCTCTGGGTGCAGAATCCGAACATGATAATTATCGGCCAGTACAACGGAATCGGCGTCAAGCACGACGATCTGTGCTCCGCTCCCTATGCGGCAATAGGCTCTGCTCACTGGTTCGACTACGACAAGATACCAGTGATCGACGACGTGCTCCAAGGATCGTGCTGAGCCCTAGTGAGCCGTGTGGCTACCAAGGGAACTTGTAAGTCCAGATTACTAGATCGTTGATTATGCACTGTATGGCGAGCATCCCAGCACCGGCTATCATCAGCCCGGAGTGCTCCAGCCCGTCCTGGTGGGCCCCGTACGCCAGCAGTCCCAGCATCACGTTGCCGACCGAGGTTAGCAGGAGGGTGCCCACCACCAGCACCGGCGTCCACGCATAGGCATGCTCGAGGTGGTAGATGGTGCTCTCGAGCCACAGCGCGGACGGGATCAGGATCAGCACATAGGCCAGCAGTAGCCTTCCGGCCCCCATGCCGTCGGAGTCCACCCACGGCCAGTGAAGCGATGACAGGGCGGCCTCGTCGAACTGGAAGAGCACAATCCACCAGTAAATCAGGAAGCCTGCTGCGGCCACGAACATGAACGGGACGATGTAGGTCTGCCATGATGCTGGAATCCCCCCCCACAGATCATCCGGCCTCTCGAAGTGGGAGAGGCCATAGGCGTAGGAGGCGAGAACAAGCGGGCCGAAGACGAGGGTGAATGCCAGGACCATCTGTCGGGTGACCTCCATGTCCCCCGGGCCCTGTGCAAAGACATAATCCCCCGCCTTTCGACTGCCTAGACACCGAAACCCGGTTAATCGCCTCCCGAACTTGGGTACCATGCAGCGGTGCGGTGTCGAGGAGGTCGCAGCCGCGCTCGATTCCGAGGAGGTGACCCTGCTGCTCGTACTGCGGGAGTCCGAGGACGACGAGGTCATGCGGCTGCGCTCTCTCGCAAACGCTCGTGGGATTCCGGTACGGGAGGGCTCGCGTAGTGACCTGTGGAGGATGGCGAGGCGCACTGAGGGTGAGGAGCCCCCCGGAATCCTCGCCTTGGTCGGCCGAGACCCAGAAGCCAGCGTTGAGCGCTTGCTCTCGACTGGGGGGCTGGCGTGGCTGCTGGCAGGGGCTCGCTACCCCGTCAATATCGGCTTCACCATCCGCACCGCGGAGGTTAGCGGGGCCAGTGCCGTATTCGTAGATGGGGATATGAGTCACAGCGAGCGCAAGGCCGCCATCCGAGCCTCCATGAAGGCGCATCGGTTCATGCCGGTTCACTGGGTGGACGGCGAGGGGTTGGTCGAGTCCGCCAGGCAGGCAGGATTCCGAGTGGTCGCGCTCGAGGACTGCGGAGACACCGAGCCGTGGGACGCAGACCTTACCGGCGACCTCCTCCTTGTGGTAGGAGGCGAGCATGACGGCATCCCCACCTCGATTCTGGGTGTCTCCGATTTGGTCATCCGAGTCCCCATGGCCGGCTTCGTGCCTTCGTACAACCTCCAGGCGCCCATGGCCGTAGTCGCGGCGGAGGCGCTCCGCCAGCGCTCGCCATAGATCAGAGGGAACCCCTCAGCTCCCTGTTGATGACCATCCTCTGGATTTGGCTCGTGCCCTCGAATATCTGGTATATCTTGGCTCCCCGCATTCTGCGGGCAACAGGGTACTCCTCAGAGTACCCGTACCCGCCGAAGACCTGGACGGCGTCGGTGGTGACCTCCATCGCCATGTCAGCAGCGTAGAGCTTGGCGTGAGCAGCCTCGAGGGTGTTGCGCTCACTCGAGTCGGCCTTTTTCCCCGCCTTCCAGCATAGCAGTCTCGCGGCTTCGATCTTGGTGGCCATGTCGGCGAGCATGAACGAGATCGACTGGTGCCTCACGATAGGCTGGCCGAATGTCTGGCGCTCGTTGGCGTAGGCCCAGGCCTCCTCCATCGCCCCTCTGGCATTGCCCACCGCACTCGCCGCGACGGTCGGTCTGGAGAGGTCGAAGGCCTTCATCGCGTTCATCCAGCCGCCACTCTCCTCGCCGCCGACGAGGTTGTCATCCGGCACTCGAACGTCAGTGAATGTGACCCCTCTGGTATCTGAGCAACGCTGACCCATGTTCTCCTCCTTCTTGCCTAGTTCGATGCCCGGGGTGTCAGCGTCCACAACGAACCCGCTGAGACCGTTGTACCCGGCTGATGTGTCGGTGTACCCCAACACGAAGAACCAGTCCGCGTACCCTGCCCCTGTAATCCACATCTTTTTGCCGTTGATGACGTACTCGTCGCCTTCCTTGACCGCCTCTGTACGAAGCGACTGCACATCGCTCCCCGCACTGGGCTCGGTGACGCAGTAGGCTGCAATCTTGCCCTCAGCAGTCCTTGTCAGGTAGGTCTCCTTCTGTTCCTCCGTGCCACCCGTGATGAGGGGGTAGGACGCCAGCATGGTACTTCCCGAAGCGGTGGCGAAACCGGGGTCGCCCCAGCCCAACTCCTCGGAGACGAGGACCTCCTCGAAGGATCCCATGCCACCGCCTCCGTACTCCTCGGGGATCTTGATGCTGTGCAGCCCCAGATCGAAGGCCTTTCTGATGGCCTCTAGGGGGTACTCCCCACTCCTGTCCCACTCTGCTGCGTGGGGTCGGATCTCCTCCGCAGCGAAATCCCTAGCTAGCTCCCGGAGCATCTGCTGCTCCTCGCTCAGGGAAAAGTCAACCACGCAACCGAGTCGGGCCGTCACTATTTGAGGAAGAGGTGGCGCTTGAAACCCTAGAGGTCGTAGTCGTTGCGCTCTGCGGGATCATCGCTCAGGTACTGTACGAACTCGTACTCGTTGTCGTCATGGTCGAAGAAGTAGTAGCGGTGCCTGTGAGGGTGGTCGTGGTATGTCGAGCCTTCCCTGTAGCCCGCGGCCCGCAGGCGCTCAGCCACGACCGCACCGTCCCTGACCACGAATCCCAGGTGGTTCATGCCTGGATGGACATAGGGCTGATGCGGCCCTTTCTCGGTCGCCCCCCTGTCCTCTATGCACAGGTAGGACTCGTCGGTGCCAACATGGACCCAATGCTTTGCCTTGACACCGCCACCACTACCGCGAACGCGCAGCTCCGGCATTGCCGTCAAGAGGAAGCGAATCGTCTCATCGACGTCGGTTGAGGTCATATTGAGGTGCTCTAGGTACGGCTGCATGGGGTCCCATTAGGCCCCTTCTCTAATTGTATTGCGTCGATATTCCACGTGCGTCGGTTTGAAGGAGCCTCGCACACGAGCCTCATTTGTGGAGATACCCAGAGAGCTTCGGTCGATGCTCGATGGCAAGCAAGGTCCGACCAAGCAGAAGGCGGCCCGCCTAGTCATCGATCTAGCGGCTACGGCGGGCGCCACGGAGTTCGTCCGCGTCGAGCACGCTCACGTCTCCGGGGTCAGCGTAATCACTGGCGGCCATGGCCTGCGGAGGTTCCTAGCTGACGTTTCCGGCGACCCACAAGGAAAGGTCGCCATACCGACCACCCTGAACTCGGCGGGGTGTGACCTCCAGAAGGTCGAGGAGATGGGAATCGATTATCCCGACTTTCTCGAGAATCAGTTCGAGATAGTGCACGCTTATGCGCAGCTCGGAATCGAGGCCATTCTCTCGTGCACCCCCTATGACCGAGGCATAGACTCGGGCGATGGCATAGGCTCGTGGTCCGAGTCGAACGCAGTATGCTTCTCCAACTCCTACACGTCACTGGTCACCAACCGCGAGTCCGGGCTGTCTGCCTTGGCCACCGCGCTCACCGGTTGGGCTCCCTACTGGGGTCTGCATGTCCCGGAGAACCGAGTCCCTAACATTCTGGTCAAAGTCGATTGCGAGATGTCTGATTCAACGGATTGGAGCGTTCTCGGTGACTGGATAGGGAAGCAGGCGAAGCCCGAGTGGGATCTGCCATGGGGCCCCATGCCGCGCATCACAGGACTGCCCCACGCAAGCTTCGAGATGCGCAAGGCACTCTCCGCCGCTGCCGCCAACTACGGCTGCCCGATGCTATGGGTGGATGGGCTGACTGCGGCCGCTCCCCCCGTGGATGCCTACCAAGGAGAGCTAACCTTCTCCCAGGACGAGTTAGGTGAGCGCTACCGAGACCTCGCTCCCAAGGGAAGGGTCGACCTAGTGGTCATCGGCTGTCCGCAGGCCAGCGTTGGGGAGGCGCGCGCAACAGCGGCAGCGGTGCGTGCTAGGATGGAACTGGGCGAGGTGATCCCAGACCAGCGCCTCTGGGTCTTCATGAGCGGACACAACCACGACCTGATTTCGGCCGATGGAACCCTGGATATCCTCGAGGAGGCGGGCGCTCTGGTTCTTCGCGACACCTGCCCCGAGGTCACGCCCTACAACCGTGCCCGCTACAACCACCTCCTGACTAATTCACTCAAGGCGGAGCACTACCTCACCAGCGGGCTGAACCACATGCCGACCAGCGTGGCCCCCATAGGTCAGTGCGTAGCCCATGCATTCGATGAGACGCTCATCGAGGCCCCTCTCCCAGAGTTCGGCACCCAGGCACCCGAGCCCATGGCAACGGCAAAGACCCCCCAGACAGGCGATTTCGAATCGTTCGGGCGGGGTCTGCCCAGCCAGTCCGAGTGGAGCGTGAGCGGAAGGGCACTGGCCACCGATGTGCCAATCACCTACCTCGGTTACGTCAACCAAGACACAGGGGTTATCGAGGACCCCGGTCACCCTCTCGATGGCATCGCCATCGAGGACACCATACTGATCTACCCGAAGGGCTCCGGCTCCACGGTCGCCCCCTTCGTGCTGATGGGCCTGTTTTACAGTGACAGGGGCCCCAAGGCCATTGTCAACAGGGACGTCTGCCCGCTGACCCTTCCAGCAGCGTCTCTGCTTGACGTCCCATACGCCCACGGCTTCGATGCCGACCCAACGCTCGAGATTAACACTGGCGATGAGGTGAGCATGGTCCTTTCCGGTGGCGTGGTCATTCTGAGGGTGACCTCCCGTGCGACCGAGGATTGATGACGTCCACTCCCTGCAAACGGACTGTGCCCACCCGCCCCGACCCCGAGCCCTGCCGCGAGCAGGACCTTGGCCTGTTCGAGGTGACACGGCGCGATGGCGCTGCTCGCATCGGCCGTCTGCACACTCGCCACGGGACGTTCACCACCCCGATGCTCCTTCCGGTGGTCAACCCCAACCTGCGGACCATAGAGCCGAGGGAAATGTGGGAGCGCTACGGCGTAGAGGCCCTGATCACCAACTCTTACGTGATTTGGAAGCACGAGGACCTGCGCGAGAAGTCGCTTGCCGACGGAGTTCATGCCCTGCTGGATTTCCCCGGGGCCGTGGTCACCGATTCGGGAACATTCCAGTCCTACGTCTATGGCGATGTTGAGGTGGGCCCCGAGGAGATCGTTGCCTTCCAACGTGACATCGACGTCGACATAGGCACGATGCTCGACGTCTTCGGCCGCCCCGACATGAGCCGCGAGCAGCTCGAGCACTCAGTCGAGCAGACCGCCGTGCGCGCCGCGCCTTCACTGGCCGTAGCAGGAGGGGGTATGCTGCTGAACGGCCCGGTACAAGGCGGTCTACACCATGACCTGCGGGCCCAGGCCGGCGGGCTGATGGGCGGCGTGGAGGGCGAGCACCGTGGCTTCTGCGTACATCCCATCGGAGGCATCGTTCCCCTGATGGAGCAGCAGCGCTACCGCGAATTGTTCTCAATCCTCCTAGCTGCCCGCTCCTCCCTGCCCCCTGACCGCCCTGTCCATTTGTTCGGATGCGGTCACCCCCTTCTGTTCCCGATGGCCACAGCACTGGGGGCGGACCTGTTCGACAGCGCTGCATACGCGCTGTTCGCTCGTGACGACCGCCTGCTGTCCCCGAATGGAACCGTAAAGCTGGGCGATCTGGAGGAATGGCCGGTCTCTTCCAACGCACTCTTCGGCATCACGCCGGGGCAGGTCAGGTCGATGGACGACGACGAGCGATCGGAGATACTCGCCCACCACAATTTGGAAGTCACTCAGGCCGAACTGGCTCGCTGCCGCGAGGCCATCCGCAGCGGTACGATATGGCAGCTCGCCGAGCAGCGCAGCCACTCCTCCCCTCAGCTGCGCGAGGCCTTCGTCTGGCTACAAGACCAGATGGACGACCCCGACGACGGACCTGTCGGCGAGTCCGCCCTCCGGCTCATTGCCTCGTGCGACCCCCTGCGAGACGGTGGCGAGCCTCTGGGGGACGACATAGAGTTCCGTCCCCACATACTGCACATGCAGGCTCTGCTAGCCACGAGATGGAGGCCCCCTGGATCGTGGTGGAACTCCTCGACCAAGCCTCCGGCACGAATCGTCCTGATCGAGGGCGCATCGCCACCATGGCGCAATTCGGCCTTGCATGCAGTCGTGCAGAATCTAGTTGAGGAGCCACGCTCCATCCCACTCGTCTCCACTCCCATCGGGCCTATCCCGTTCACCTTGGAGGACGTCTCGCCGTGGTGCCACCTCACCGGCCCGGAGGACATGTGGCTCGGAATCTACAATGATGACGAGGTCAGCGAGTCCCTGGGTGATTTCGGCTTGGGGGATCTGCCGGTTACCCGGGTCATTCCAGACCCGCCCCCCCAAAACCCTCCCGACGAGGCTGGCGCTGTGAGGGAGTGGCTCGATCGCTGCGCCGTAGTCGACAAGCTGGCCCTTCTATGCGCCGTTAACCCCCTTGAGGCTTGCAAGATGACAGAGGGCATGAGCTCCCGCCGTTCGCGCACCGATCGAATGGTCAACGTCCACACCGACACCGCGCACATCCTCTCCCCCCGCCTCACTGATGGCGGGCTCTCCCTTGCTCTGGAGGGCGCTAGGAGGCTGAACGAGATGCACAGCTCACCGCCTCCCGAGTTCGGCACCGAAGGCCCCGACGAGGTCTTCGCTGGGGTCCCGCGAGTCTGCGTCATCGACGATGCCGTCCCATTCGTGGGCAGGGGAAGGAACGTGATTCACGGATACGTCTCCGGGGCCGACCCGCACCTGATTCCCGGCCAGCCTTGCCTGGTCGTAGACTCCCGGGGCAGGCTGGTTGCTCACGGAACGCCCCTAGCCACTCCCTTCGAGATGGCTTTCCTGCGAAAGGGCGTCGCGGTGAAGGTGCGCGATGGGGCGATGAGGGACGCCAAGTGATGCGGAGCGTTCCGGGGATTCATTCAAGTGATTGGCACTCAACCGTTCAACGACTCCCATAGGGAGTCGGGACCTGACCATGCTTGATGAGGAAGCGAACCCGATAATCACGACCAAGGCCCTACGGAAGATGTACGGCCCGCACCTCGCTCTGGACGATGTCACCCTCGATATCCCACATGGCGCCATCGGAATACTCGGCCCGAACGGCGCAGGCAAGTCGACCCTGTTCAAGTGCCTGCTGGGACTGATTGGCACTACTTCGGGGGAGGGGGCCGTCCTCGGATATGACATCAGGGCCCAGGCCGACCTGATACGCTCCAGGATCGGATACATGCCCGAGTACAATGCCCTCGATCCTGGCCTCTTCGCCGTGGATCAGGTGCGCTACGCCGGCGAGCTTCTTGGTATGAACTCGGGCACCGCCACCCAACGAGCCCACGAGGTCCTCGAGTACGTCGGACTCAAGGACCAGAGATACCGCAAGATCGAGACCTTCAGCACTGGCATGCTGCAGGCGACTAAGCTCGCTTGCGCCCTGGTGCACGACCCTGAGATCCTGATTTGCGACGAGCCTACCAACGGCCTCGACCAGAGGGCTCGCAGATTCATGCTGCAGACCCTGAGGAGGACTGTCAAGGAGGGCAACCGGACCGTTCTGATGAGCAGCCACGTCATGGACGACGTCCAGGAGGTGTGCGATCGGATCGTGCTGATCCACAAGGGGCGGATCGTGGTTCAACGCAGCATCGACGAGCTCGTCAGCCAGGTCGAGCGCGAGATCGAGATTATGGTCTGGGGGGGTGCTAGCAAGATGGAGCAGGAACTCGTCACGAGGAATCTGTCCCTGCGACGTCTAGGTCGGGTCATTCGCATCAAGGTGGAAGACGACACCACCATCCAGAAGGTTCTGGAAGCGGCCGTATCAGCCGATGTGCAGGTTCGCCAAATGAGGGAGTACGAGCCGGACCTCGAGGACGTCTTCCTCCTGATCATGGACAAGCTGGGCACCCAAATCAAGGGGACCTCGGACCTCATGACGTCCGAGCATACAGGAGGTGCGTGAGTGCCTGATGACGAAGTCGACATCGAGGGCGGCAGGACCCTGATGGAGGTCGCCTTCGGGGCCGGTGACGGGGACGACGACGCCACTGCAGTGGTAGCCAAGCGCCAGGCAAACCTCGGCACGATTTTCAACCAGAGCTACCGTCCTTGGGACGGCGAGCTCGGACCGAGGTGGATGAGGAACTATGCCATCTTCCGCCACCACGTCTACGGTCTGTTCACCAGCAAGGGCCATCGTCACTACCACCCGATGGTGCGCCTGCTCATCCTCGTAATCTTCCTAGGCTCCCTTTCCCCCGTCCCCATGCTCTTCCTGTCCTCCCTCATCGGTGGCGAGGACGGTGGCTTCATCTCCAAAATGTGGGGGATTAACCGGTACAACCTATGGGGGCAGGTACTGGGTTACTTCCCTCGCAACCTCTGCTTCTGGCCCCTGCTCACCGCGCTCGTCGTCGGCGGAATGATATCCGACGACAGGCAGCACGGCACGAGCGCGATCTACTTCTCCCGCCCCGTCACGAGGTTCGACTACACTGCCATGAAGTACCTGAGCGTAGCCATTATCCTCGGCTTCGTCATCGTGTTCTCCTACTTCGTATACTACACCAGCGCGATCGTCTTCCGCAGCGAGGGCTGGGCCTACCTGGCTGACACGCTGCCTATGTTCCTGGGTGGAATGCTGGCTGGGGTCATCCTCGTCATCACATATACCTCCATCGGCCTCGCCCTCTCCAGCATCAGCCAGAGCCGCTTCTTCGCCGCCATCGGCTTCCTCAGCGTGATATACGGTACCAAACTGGTCTCGCTGCTCATCGAGCTGCAGTTCGAAACCACGTTCCTCTACGTGATGAGCCCCTACGACTGCCTCGCGCATCTCGGACAGTTCCTACTGGGCATCCCATACAACTACGAGCACCCCCTGTCCTTCTCGGTGGTCTCGCTAATCGCAATGAACGCCATCTCAATAGGGATCCTAGTGACCAGGGTGTCGTCCTTGGAGGTGACGAGGGAATGACAGTAGGGACGCAGAAGTCACCGGCGGTGCTCATCGACCAGGCCTCAAAGTGGTACGGCCAGGTCATCGGCATCAACGACGTCTCACTAGCGATAGACGGCGGCGTGACGGGAATCCTCGGGCCCAACGGCGCTGGCAAGTCCACTCTGTTCAAGCTCCTGATGGGGCGGCTGAAGCCCAATCAGGGGTCCGTGCGCCTATTCGGGGTGGACCCGTGGTCCGACACCACCCCATACCGGCGGGTCGGTTACGTGAGCGAGTCTGAGCGACTCTACGACTGGATGACCGGCTTGGACTTCGTGACCACGCTGGCCCGCCTCCACGGCATGACCAGGGAGGAGGCTACGGAGCGCTCGGCCCACGTCCTAGACTTCGTCGGGCTCGCTGATGTCATGCACAAGGAGCTCGGCAAGTACAGCAAGGGGATGAGGCAGCGGGTGAAGATCGCCCACGCCCTGGTCCATGACCCCGACCTGATAATCCTCGACGAGCCGCTCCACGGATGCGACCCGATCGCCAGGACGAGCGTCATGAGCGTGATTAGGGAGCTGGGCAACCAGGGCAAGACCGTTCTGGTCTCGAGCCACATACTCGAGGAGATAGAGCGAATCACCGAGCAGATAGTGATACTGCATAACGGCCGGTTGCTCGCCATAGGGAACCTGCACGCTATCAGGGACCTGCTGGACAGGCACCCGCACAGGATCCTGATAAGGTGCGAGGACCCGCGCAGCCTCGCAGCCCTATTCATCAAGGAGGATCCTGTCTACGGGGTCCGATTCCCCAGCGAGGGCGAGCTCGAGATCCAGACCAACAACCTCTCGGCCGCCCACTCCCTGCTACCCTCGCTCGTCGTCGAGTCCGGGCAGGCGATTTCCACCATAGAGAATCCCGATGACAACCTCGAGTCGCTCCTAGGCTACCTGATAGGGGGTGTCCAGTGATGGACAGAAAGGGGCTGGATCTGGCAGACACCGTATGGACAAAACTGGACCGCAAGGCCGGTGCGATAGTCGAGCTGACGGTCAGGCAGCTCAGGCACCGCGTATCCACGTGGGTGGTAATGGGCGTGGGCGCCCTGCTCATGGTGCTCCTTCTGGCCTTCTACATCGACGCAGTCCGAGACGCCTTCGAGCCCATAGACAATGACGGCGACAGCGTCGACGAGGACAGAGACGGGTACCCGCTCGGCCAGGAGATGAAGTTCGGGACCAGCGACTTCGACCACACGGAATACCCGGGTTCGAGCGAGTATATCAGCGAGAGCTCCATAGGCTGGAATGACGGGTTGAGGACCTTCTACGGCAACAAGACGTGGAAGGGGCAGGCCCTGTTCGACCCCGTCTGGGTGGACCCTGGTTACGAGGCGGAGGACCTTTGGTCGGACATAGTCGATTGGGGCTCCCCGGAGGAATGCCCGTCAGGCCAAGTGTACGAGGACTGGTACCCCATCTACGGCACGGCCTGCCATTTCGGGGACGATTTGTACTACGTCTACGGTGAATGGAGGGGTGAGGGGACGGTTTTCGTCCCAGAGGGCAACTTCCTCCAGTGGGGCTACTACACCGAGCCCTTCGAGGTCGTCCCCGACCCCCCTGAGATGTACATCGACGAGGATGATATCGACTGCTTCGACTCCAGCGGCAGCCGCGTCGTCTGCCCCGCTGGCGACAGGCTGTCGGGCAGCCACGGCTACGACGACGACGGCGACTGCCTGAGGGTAGGGTGGGTCGAGGGCCGGGACGGGGACTGGTTCCTCGAGTGGGACGCAAATATCGAAGACAGATTCGACGACGACCGCAACGACAACGGGATCAGGTGCGACGTCCTCTGGGAGGTCGATGCGGACGGCAACGAGGTCAGGAGGATCACCGCGGACTCCTACGTTGACGAGGACCCGAACGACGAGGCCTACGTCGGCGAGCTCGGCCACCGGACCTTCATCATAGGCGTCGGCAAGATGGCCTTCGTCATCTTGCTCGGGCTTTTCATCCCGCTCTTCCTGGCCCTGGGCCTGGTGAGGGACGAGACCGAGAGCGGCACGCTCCACTTCCTGCTCTCCAAGCCGATCCACCGGGGCGAATTCATCCTCTACAGGCTGATGGGATACATGGTGGTCTCGGGCAGCTACGTGCTCGCCCTCTCCCTCGTCATGGGGGTGGTGACCGCCACGCTGGGCCCCGGCGACCAGATCTTCAGGCTCTCGGACCTTCCCGTGTGGCTCGGCATAGGACTCGCCACCATCTTCGTGCTCGCAGCCTACGGGGCCTTGTTCAACACGATGGGGCTGATCTCCCCCAAGTACGGGGTCTACGTCTGCATAGTGTTCGGGGTTTGGGAGTTCATGATGGGCACATTCTCGATCATCAACCCCAACTGGGCCATCTCGAGCATCTCGATCACCCACTGGGCGCTCCAGATGATCGATGCCATCGTCCTGCTGGCTTGGCCCGACACCCTCCAGTGGGCCGAGATAGGGGCCGCCTACGGCATCGAGACCGGGCTCTCGTTCTTCTGGCAGCCCCCAGTCCACACCCTCGGAACCCAGTCGGCGGCCGTTTCCCTCCTTGTCAGCGTGGTCACACTGCTGTCCGTGACCGTGGTGATGTTGGTCATCGGCCAGTCGGTGTTCAGCAGGCGCGAGATCATGTGAGGGCGCGTCATGCAAGGGGCACCCAAGAGGTTCGAGGGCGACTTCTCCTCCCTGTGGCGCCTCGATGTCATGCCCCCGATCAACCGCCTGACGTGGTGGTGGTACTGGGTCCTCGTCCTAGTTCCCGATCCGAGCAACCCCGGGCGCACCCGCCAGCTGATGACGCTGTGGTCGACCAAGCAGACCGAGGCCATCCGAGTGAGCGGGCACTGGTGGAAGCCGGGCTCTAGGATGCACAAGGACGAGCACGGGGGCTTCGTGATCCCGGGGATGGTGTGCGCCTGGTGGTACGATGGCGAGACGATGCACGAGCCCCTGACGATGAGGGAGTGCCGGATGGCCGTCGTCGGCGACGACCACCCGCTGTGGCCGGGCGATGGCGCGGGCGAGGGGGCCGGGGCCGTCGTCCCGATCGAGCGGGAGGACATGTCGCTGGGGATGCTGCCCGGGAACGCCGGCATGTGGATGAGCCTGTCGAGTGACCGCGAGGCCAGATCAAGGGGCGCCCCCTCGACCTTCGAGGCCGAGATGACCCCGTGGTGGGGCCCGACCAGCTCGCTGACGTACAGGAATAACGAGTACTCCCTGGGCATGGGATACGATATCCTTAGGCTCCAGGGCTCGAAGTGCAGGCTCAAGGTCGACGGCGAACCCGAGGAGGGCACCGCGTACTTCCAGAAGGTCACCGTCCAGGCGCCTGCCTCCCCGTGGTTTTGGGGGATGCTGCACTTCGGCGACGGCTCGTACCTGGACTGGTTCATGCCCCACGTCTCGCCGCTGTCTAGCGCGATGGACGACAGGCCCTGGCGCCGCCGGGACTTCATCAGGTACCCCGACAACGGCGCTGGCATCTTCCACGACAGGGTCAGGGGGCGGACCGAGAACTTCGCTCGCTGCGAGGTCGAGCTGTCAGAGTCGGCCCGGGGCCTGAGGGACCGCCACGGCCACCTTCTTCCCGATTTCAGGGTCAGGATATGGAACGGCAGGACCCAGATCTCCATCGATGTCCTCGCGGTCAGCAGGGCGAGGTGGACCTTCGACCAGCCGACCAGGGGCGGCATGGTCAGCCACCTGACCTACAACGAGTACCCCCTCGAGGTCGAGCGCATCGCCATCCTGGACGAGGGGGGCCTCAGGACCATCGAGGACTACGAGTGGATCCACGGCAACGCCGAGCACGCCTGGGGCATCCTGCATTGAATCGGGGGCCTTCCACGAATTAGACGGGTCCCACAGGATATTTTCATATATCCATCACTCTCACTTGCGGCCCATGTGGCCGTTCGGAAGAAAGACATTCGACCTAATCGACGACAGGTGGCTTCGCGAGAAGGGGATACCTACTGAGTACAGGGACGCGTTCAATCGCGGCAAGAAGGACCTGAAGTCGGAGATCAGCAGGAATAAGGACAAGCTGTCCGACTCGGAGTCCGGCATAGCGGAGTCGGAGGCCGTTATCAGGGAGGGGCACCTCAAGATGGCCAGGCTGAAGGCCCGTCAGGAGGATCTCGGCAGCCGAGAAGACGCCAAGAACAGCCAGGAGTTCCAGGAGACGGTTGCGGACATAGGCGTGCAGCAGGGCATCCTGGACAGGCAGATCGCAGAGAAGGCACGACTGACCCAGATAGTGGACAATACCAACGAGGCCCTGAAGATGCTGCAGATGATTCTCAACAAGAACGTGACCACCCCCGCACAACTGGTCCAAAGCCCCATCTGGGGCTCGGGCGGGCAGACCGCCGACGTGATAGACAACCTGCCTAGGCCCTCGGACATCGACAACACCGAATACCTGCAGAGCGAAGAGTAGGCGGGATTGGATGTCGAGACCGATTTACGAGCGATTGGCGAAGACGCCCAAGAGGAAGCTCGACAAGCTGGAGTACGGGCACCAGCAGCACCTCACGAGGTTCTCCAATGCCAAGGAGGGCAAGCTCAACGAGGTCCAGGAGATTGACAGAAGGCTGGAGAAGCTGCGCTCCAAGGCATCCAAGGAGCTCAAGTCCTCCGTACCCAGGTCCTTGGGCACGGCCATGGAGATGCGCCACGTCAAGGCCGACCTGCTGATTGCCAAGAGCGTCCTCGCCGTCCTGCGCTCCAACCAGTTCTACCACAGGATGATGGTCATGCTGATACAGGACGTCAAGGCGGGGGTCGAGTACGACCCCAACAGGATCGAGAACCTCGTCCCCATGGAGTTCTCCGAACTCGTCGAGGGCTCGGTGCTCTCGTCCAACTTGGGGGACCTGCTCGGCGACCTCAGCTCGGAGACGGGCACCGGAGACGGAGGCGGCCCTCCATGATTTCCTGGTTCTCGAGCAGTAGGATAAGGTCCTACGTCAAGCTGTCCACGCGGAAGCAGAATAAGATGAAGCAGGAGATAGACCAGAGGTACGCGCAGCAGCGCAGCACCCTGGACTCCCGCCTGTCCTACGCCCGGGACTGCGCGAGGAAGGCCGACCGACTAATGTCCCGAGGCAAGAGCGAGAAGGCCAAGGAAGAGCTCAACTCGTTCAAGCTCGAGCTGGCCTCGAGCCAACCGGTACTGAACGCCTACGTAAGCACCGCCCTGGAGAAGCAGCTCCTCGAGGTGATGTCCATGGAGGGCTTCGAGTTCCCGGACCTGCTCACCGAGTTGCGCAACGACGTTGACTTCGGGCTGTTCTCGGTTAACGCCACCGACCAGCTCGATGCCGTGCTACAGGCCGAGGCCAACCCCTTCGAGGAGCTCGGTATCGAGATCTGAGCGCTAGACCCCGATGTATATCCTGAAGACCAGCTCCAGGAACTCGGGGACCTTGGGATGCAGGATGAATAGGAGGGGGGCACCGATGTACAGGGAGAACTCCATCCAACCGTCAGCCATGCCGTAGCACAGGTTCCTGATGTAGGTCCACCGGGTGGACAGAAGCAGGTAGGTGAGCGCGATCGACGAGCTGGTCACGGCGGAGAAGGTGCCAATGTACGAGTTGAGCTGGATTGCGAGGTCGGGGTAGCCGCTCAGACCCGAGTGGATGACGATCCAATAGATCACAAGGGAGCCCACGGTCGCTGTCCCGTCCTTCTTGGGCAGGGTCGCGAGGATCGGGTCGACCCCCAGGGTCAGAATCAGGGCGACGCATATCACCCTGAACACCGAGACCGCCCCCACTTCCCTAGGGGACAGCAGCAAGGGGATCATTCCCAGAACGAAGAACGTCAGGAGTATGCCGAACAGCCAGAATGCCTTGCTGTCGAAGAAATCGAGCATCCTCTCCGTGTACTCCTTCATCTCCTTCTCGTAAGTCCCCCCGATCATCCCAGTGCGCTGTACCAACAATGCCTCCTGGGCAATCAGCCCTAGTGCCAGGCCCAGTATCAGGATGTCTGGGACGAGCTCGATTGGAACATCCTCAATCAGGCCGACACCGATGCCGACTGCCACCGCTATCGCCACATTGATTGCCTGCTCCCTAACTACCACCTCGATTCCACCGCTGGACCCCGCCATCCCGAATCACCTCAGATTGCCATCTCGTACATGGCCTCGAGCTTGTCCTTCCACTCTCCGCCATCCGCTCCGAGCGCCTTCAGGCACCTCTTGTGCTTCTCGGCCATCGCAGACTTGGCATCCCCGCCCAGGTCATCGTGTTCGACCAGGGCGTCGAGTAGCGATTCGATTTCGATGAGCTGGTCCTTGAAGCGCTCCAGCTTCCCCGGGAAGAACTGCTGGGGGTGCCTGTTCCAGAGATAGTCCATCCGGCACTTCAGGGCCATCGGGTTGCTGCCGTTGAATTGCAGAGACTTCGAGATCGCCTCGTCCATCGAGCCGCCCTTGTTGCCCCTGTGTCGGTGGAATAGGGCCAGTCCGGCCCAGATGTCAGACAGCCTCTCCCTGCTGTTTCCGGGGTCCTTGGTCTTCCTTGCGAGCTCGGTGATGAAGCCCTCGATCTCGCTGGCCGTGTACATGCCCTGCTCCAGGGCCTCCTCGAGGTCCGGGTTGATTACGTCGGTGAACTCGTAGCTCTTGCCGCCCTCTCCCTCGGGCTTGAGCAGGTCGACGATGGTCTCATCGCTTACCTTGCCCTGCAGAGCGAGGGCGGCCTTGACGATCCTATCCACGTCCTGGTCCTTAGAGCCCCTATCGATATCCGCCTCGGTCTGCTTCCTGATCAGCTCGGTCTCGATCCTGTCCTGAGTCAGCTCGAGCTCGGCCCTCTTGCGCTTCATCTCGCCGCCGTGCTGGAGGTCCGTGACGCCCTCGTCGAACTCCGCGTCCACGATCTTGGACTTGCCCTCAAACCTCCTCCTCTGGAGGTCCCTCTCCTGTTCGGCGGACTCGATTTCCGCCTTTCGCCTCAGTACGGCTGTCTCCTGCCTCGCCCTGTCCTCCTCGAGGAACTCCGTGGCCATCGTCTCGGCGCGATGGCTCTCGAGCCTGCCCCTGTTCTTCGATTCTGACAGGCGGTTGAGGGCGTCCTGCTCTATCTTGGCGTCCAACGCCCCCTTCTTGCGCTCCAGCGAGCCCTTGAATTGGTCTATCCGCTCCGTCTCGGTCTTCTTCCAGCGGATGTTGAGGTCGCCTAAGCGCAATCCCAGATTGCCAACCATCGACCCGAGATGCGACTTGGTCTGGTCGTTCGCCTTCTGCCGCGCCTCGGGGTCCCTGAGGTTACCCTCGTCCAGGCCCTCAAGCATCGACTTCCACTTGCCTCTGCTCATCTCCCTGACCAGCGACCTCAGGGTGTCATCGTCTAGCTCGTTGAGCTCGGGGCTGTTGTTGAAGACGCGTTCGACGAGCTTCGAGGCACCGAGGTCGCCGTCTATCGAGAGCTCAACGTCCAGGGCCCCCTCCAGGACCGGCGAGGATGAAGAGGGGCGGTGCTTGAAGGGGACCGAGATTTTGATTACGCTATTCCTGTAGAACAGGACCCAGTCGTACTCCTTCCTGAAGCCCGATCTCCCTAGGTCGAGCTCCTTGTTCCTAGGCCAGATTGTGGTCTTGGAGGAGTAGAGGACGGCTGTGTCGGTGCTGGGGTCCAGCTTGACCTTGCCGCGGAGTTCCTTGGGGAGGTCGGGCATCGAGTAGTAGCCGGCCAGCGGCGAGGCGCCCCGGCGCCAGTCGACGGTCCGGGAGGTGAACACCATGACGACTCAACCCACTATTGGTATTTCAATTCTTCAAGCCCCCAGATCGATTGACAGGGCGCTGCAGTTGTCCGTGCTGCCGCGCTCCAGGGCCTCGTTGACCAAGGCCTCGACCGTGGCCTGTTGTCCGAGCGGGGAGTCTGGCAGCCACAGTCCCGCCTCGGTGTGAAGCGGCCCCCACACTCCGTCGCAGCACAGCAGGAATGAATCCCCGGGGGAGATCCCCAGGGTGGAGATGTCAGCGAGCGAGGCGGCCTCGTCGCCCAGGCTGCGGGTCAGGGCGTTGTTGCCTGCGGTCTCGGAGATCTCGTGCAGCTTGATGTAGCCGGCCCTCAGCATGTCGCCGGTCACCGAGTGGTCCTGGGTGATGATCTCAGCCCTCCCTTCCGCGACCCTGTAGCACCGCGAGTCGCCCATGTGCACGAGGTCGGCGTGAGTGGACGTTCCTTCGCTGAGCGTGATGACCAGAGCGGTGAGCGTGGTGCCGGACCTGCCCTGCTCGCCGGCCACCGAGTTCACCGTGGCGTGGCACTCCAGCAGGAGCTCGGCGTAGGCGCCGTGGCGGAACTCCTGCGAGCCCCATTCCTCCGTTCCCTTCGAGACGATTGACCCAACGCCCTCCACGAATGCCATGCCAGCCCCCTGGGAGGCCAGTTCGCCGTCCTCGGCCCCGCCCATGCCGTCGCACAGGACGCCGACCCTGACGTTTCCGAACTCGCCGCACACAACGAAGTCCTCGTCCCTCTCGCGCTCGCCGGTCAGGGAGGCTGCGAACATCCCGGGCACGTTGTTGGTCTCGACCCTGTCCGAGTCACTCACGGCAGCTCACCCTGGTTCTCGAGGCGGAGCCTGAACTCGATGACCGATTGGATACGATCTTCGGGGGAGTGCGGGACGGTGGCGTAGTTCACCAGGTCGCCCAGCCACTCGGGGTGACCCATCTCCTCCATCTTGGTCAGGCGCTGCTCCTCGCTGATGATGCCGACCCGCTCGTTCGTCAGCATGTGCCAGAGCAGCTGCCCGAGGCTGTAGACGTCGGTGGTCGGCCCTGTGATTCCGTTCTCGCGCTCGGGTGGCGCCCAGCCCGGGGTGTGGCTGCCCCCAGAAAGAGAGGTGCTCTTGCCGGCGTCCACCCCCTTGGCCAGCCCGAAGTCGATCAGAACCGCGCCCCTGTAGGGGGTCATCATGATGTTGTGCGGCTTGATGTCACGGTGGAAGACCGGGGGGTCGAGGTCCGCCATGAACTCCAGGGCTTCGCACAGCTGCAGCATGATGGAGGAGATCCTGTCGAAGGGCTGCGCCATCCCCATGTTGATCATGGTCTTCATCTCCTGGTCCAGGCTCGTGCCCTCTATGTTCTCCATAACCAGCACGCTGACCAGCTCCTCCTGCCGGTTGATGATCTTCCCAGAGTCGATGTAGTTGGGCACGCGCGGGTGGTCGATGGCCTGCAGCATATCGGACTCGTTCTCGATGGCGGTGTTGACGGAGGCCAGAGTGGTCTTCCTGTCGGGCGCGGCCTGCTTCCAGATGACGTCCTCGCCAGTCGAGTTGTCCCTGGCCAGGTAGACCTCGGCCATGCCGCCGTCGGCCTTCAGGTGGCGCACCCTCTTGAACTCCCTCTCGAGCCTCGACAGGGTCTCGGTCGGGGCGGGGGCTGCTACCGGCTGCTTGGCCGGCGCTGGCTGCGGGGGCGCTGCCACACCCTCCTCGCCCCCCTCGTGCCGCTCGATTGCGAACTCCCTGATCTCCCTGAGCTTGGCGGCTCTGGTGGGGGTTGCCCTGGAGGCCTCGATGGCCGCCTCGATGTCCCTGGTGAAGGAGTTGTAGAGCCTGGTGAAGCGCATCGACTTGAAGGGGCCGCTGGAGAAGACCTCGTCGGACCTGCCCGCGAAGCAGTCCGCGGAGATGTCTTGGACATCGGCCTCACCGACGAGCTCGCCGTTCGAGAACTCCCCCACGACCTTGGTTCCGTTTGGCTTGAAGATAATCCCGAGGCCCGTGCGCTTGCCGTGCCGGTACTCGCCCTCGTAGCGCTCCCCGTTGGCCTCGTAGGAGACTCCCGCCCCATTCTTCTTGTAGTTCGAGAACTCGCCCTCGTAGCGGCTCCCGTCGGAGTAGTGGTAGATGCCAATGCCCTCCCGCTTCCCCTCTACGGACTCGCCCTCGTAGCGCTCGTTGTCCTCGTAGTGGTAGATTCCTTGGCCGTGGCGCTTGTCATTCTCGAATGCGCCCTCGTAGCGGTTGCCGTTGGTGTATGTGTAGAGCCCATGACCGTGCCTGAGCCCGTCGAGGAACTGCCCCTCGTAGCTACTCCCATCGCTCATGGTCAGCATCCCCTTCCCGTGCCACACCCAGTCCTGCGTCTCGCCGGTGTACTGGCTGCCGTCGGAGTAGTGGATGGTCCCGTCGGCGGTCGGCTCGCCGAAGTCGAACTCGCCCTCGTAGCGGCCCCCATCGGCGAAGAGGATCATCCCATCGCCATGCCTCCTGTCGTTGAGGAACATGCCCTCGTAGCGGTCGCCGTTGTGGTACTTCACCACCCCGTTACCGCTCCTGAGCCCCCTCTGGTAGGAGCCTTCGAACCTGTCCCCGTTGGGGTAGTCGAACGCGCCCTCTCCTTGCCTGAGCCCGGAGTTGTAGCCGCCCTCGTGGCGCCCGCCGTCCCTGTACTCGTAGACTCCATCCCCGTGAGTCTTGCCGCCCCGGAAACCGCCCTCGTAGCGCGAGCCGCTGGCTAGGCTCAGGACCCCATCGCCGTGGAACTCGCCCTTCTCGAAGCCGCCCTCGTAGACGTTGCCGTTGGCGAGGCGGTACTTCCCTTGCCCGGACTTCAGGCCCTCCTCGAAGCCGCCCTCGTAGGTCCCCCCGTCCGAGTCCTTGAAGGTGCCCTTACCGGACATGGAATCGTCGGCCCACTCGCCATCGTACCTGCTCCCGTCGGCGTTGTGCGAGGTTCCCGTTCCATGCCTCCGCATCCCCTTGAACTGGCCTTCGTAGCGATCGCCCTCGGCGCTGTAGTGCTTGCCCTCCCCGACGGTCTTACCGTCCTCCCACTGGCCCACGAAGCGACTCTCGTCTGAGAAGTGGTTGACGCCCGGGCCGTGGCGCTTGCCGGCTTGCCACTCGCCCTCGTAGCGCTCCCCGTCGGGGTAGTGGTAGATGCCGAAGCCCGACCTCTTGCCGTTGCTCCAGCCTCCCTCGTAACGCTCCCCGTCGGAGAATTGGTAGACTCCCTGGCCATGCATCATGTCCAGCTTGAAGTCGCCCTCGTACCAGTCCCTATTCTTGTAGGTGAACTTGCCGTTGCCGTGGCGCATGCCGTCCTTGTGCTCGCCGATGTAGCGGCCGTTGTCGTAACGCCAGACCGCGTCTGTGGACTTGGCTACGCGCTTACTCATCAGGCATCACTTCCTCGCTCCATAGAAGGGTCATAGGGACAATCCCGGGCACCCTGCGGGTGCCCACTCGAAGTATCCACACAAAACCTGCACAGTTGGAAGATATAACCCTTACATTGCCCCCACCCCGATATGGCATTCGGCCCCCAGAAGCGCTCTCCAAAGTACATCGGAGGCCTCCTTCCGAGGGTCCAGACCAAGCCTCCGCATGCATCAACATCTTGAGTAGGGCCCCACTCCCCGCACGGGGGACGAGGTTCGTGACCGAGTACATAGACAGCTACAGGGCCAAGATCAACGAGGCCTCCACGCGCTCCGACTTCCCCGAGATTACGGACTCGGAGACCCCCATATGGAGGGGCAACCCCTCGATGCTGTCCATGGCCGACAAGTACATCCTCGCCGTCCTCGTCTTCCTCGTCCACCTGCTCTTCTTCATCGGCGACCCAGCCGATGCCCCCGAGGGCGATGGCCAGGCCAATGCGATAATCGGGATCATCCTCTTCCTTGTCGACAAGACCGGCGTCATGGGCTTCGTGGTGGTCATGCTCGTCCTCACCAAGGTCAACCACTACGCGAACTTCTCCACCTCCGGGAACTGGACGTCCACCTGGCTGATGCTGTGCGCGCTCATACCCTTCGCCTGGAAGGCCCTCGACATCCTCAGCTGGGCCTCGGGGATAGCGGGCACCGAGTTCGACAACCCGCTGCCTGCGTGGCAGTACGTCTGGTTCCTGCCGCTGGGTGCGGCGATGGCAGGGCTGATGGCGCTGCTCACCCTGTTCTACCAGCGCTCCTTCCAGTACGCCATCACCGACAGGAGGGTCCACATCCGCAAGAACTTCATGCACTTCGACTCCAGCGTCCACGGCATCGCGTTCCAGAAGATCGAGAACCTCAAGGCCGACCCCACCCTACTCGGCCGCCTCCTGGGCTTCGGCAACGTCCACGTTGTCACCGGCTCTGGCGTCGGCCTGCAGGTCGAGTCTCTGGGGATGAGCGTCGGGGCAGGAGCCGCAGGCGATGCGGCCCCGGCCGGAACCCCCGAGGGTGTCAAGAAGGTACTATCCATGCTCTTCGGATTCATCACCAAGCAGCGCCAGAGGACCGTGCTCAACCAGGACCCTGCCGACTGCCTCTACGGCATCAGGAAACCGATGAAGATCTACCGCCTGATCAACGAGCTGATGGACGCCAACATGGGCCCAACCGGCCAAGCCGCATCAGACTCCGAGCAGGTATGAAGCCGCACCGTTCATAATGGTGCGACCACCCAATGCCGAGCGGGGAATAGGGATGCCGGACATCGATGTGCTGACACAAGCCGCCCAGAGCATCATGCAGGGCGACTTCATGGGCGCCATGGCAATCTTCGAGGGCCATATCGGTGCTAGCCCGGACGATCCCGCAGGCTACCATGGGTGGGCCGAGGCCGCGCTCTTCGAGGTCCAGGAGAACGGCAACATGGACGAGAAGGGCAACGACCGGATCAATGAGGGGCAGATTGCTGCCTACTTCCGCAAGGCATCGGGGATGGACCCTGATAACGCCGACTACCTCGCTGCCTACGCCAACGCCTTGATCGAGTTCGACCGCATCCCGATGGCCATCCGCCAGTTCAAGAAACTCAAGGAGTTGGGAGATGCTTCGGACGAGGTCGACGTCTCCTTCCACCTGTACGAGGCAGCGAGGCTGCTGATCGACGCCATCGACCTCAAGACCAACTTCGACCGCAGCGAGGACTTCGCCCGCCAGTTCCTGCCCGTGTCAGTGGAATTCGCCCTCCTCGGCCTGGGCTTTACCTCTGCCGAGGAGGCACTCGAGTACCTTCAGACCGAATAGGGGTATGCGCTTGGACAGCGACCGCTTCCTGGTCGCGCTGGGCTATCACGGCCACGCCTTCCACGGCTCGCAGGTCCAGCCCGACGTCCGCACCGTCGAGGGTTCCCTGATCCAGGCGCTCCGCAGGCTTACTTGGTGGGGCGACGGCTGCCTGGAGATGTCGAGCAGGACCGATGCGGGGGTCAGTGTCAGGATGAGCCTGGCGCGCATTGACCTGCCGGCATCCGTGTCCCGGAGCGTCAGCGATGCGAGGATAACCAGCGCGCTGAACGACAACCTACCAGTGGGAATGGTCGTCCTGGCTGCTAGGAGGGCCCCTTCCGACTCGAAGATCAGGTATGCCGAGAGCCGCAGATATCTGTATCGGCTGGAGGCAGTCGAGGAGTGGCCTTCCGAAACCGACCTCGATCTGGTCCGGAGCGCCTGCTCGCTTATCGAGGGCCGGCACGACTTCACCAACCTCTCGAGGCCCGAGGAGGGCAGGGACCCCATGAGGACGGTGGACGAGTGCGTGCCTTGGTGCGCGGGCGACGGGCGTCCGGTCGGCTTCTCGATCAGGGCACGCTCCTTCCTTTGGAATCAGGTCAGGAGAATCGCCTCCGCCATCTCCGGGGTGGCATCTGGGAGGGTTTCTCTCGCCGATCTGGAGTCGGCCCTGAGCAGGCCCAGTGACAGCATCGACCTGGGCAGGGCCCCTGCCGACGGCCTGGTCCTTTGGGAGACATACCACTCCGACTTCGATGCCCTCGCATCGGACGAGCTGCCTGATGCCTCGACCCTCTCCACGCGACCCGGCGACCCCAGGGAGTACCGCCGCTGGCTCTCCATGGCGGGCTACGAGATGAGCGCCCTGCTCGAGCGGGAGTGGTCGGGCAGGCTCAGTTGAGTTCTATCTGGACGACATCCCCGTCCTCGCACGGCAGCCCCTCGCGCAGGAAGGTGCCGGAGATGACCTCGGCAGTTTGGGTGTGCCTGGTCAGGTCAGGTATCAGGACCGCGCACTCGACCCATGCCCCCCCGTCCCGCCTTATCCTTGCGACGAAGGCGGTCGCGCCGCCGAATGACCTCCCGTCGCGCTCGAAGCCCCCTATCCTCAGAGGTGCTGTACCAGCGGCGGCCTCGCCCTCGTCGAGCCCTGCGCTCACCCGCAGCGACCCGTAGTCCGCAAGGCACTCATCGGGCAGGTCGACGTTGAGGGTACCCGGCCAGGCGCCGACACCCAGTACCAACTTGAACTGGGCCTGGTAGTGCTGCTGTGACATGAAAACGTGGGCGCGGCCGAGCCCACTGCTCACAACGCCCCTCAGACGCATGATCAAGGCCGGGGAAGCCCGCACATAATGTTCGGCATCCACCCTACAGCCGAAGCACCGAGGACTGCTCCGCAACCGACCATCCAAACGCCTCCACGCGACCGTACTCCTCAGAGGCTTCGTCGAGCGCTGGGTTGGAGTGGTTCATGTGCACGAATAGTATCTCCGGGTCTTCCGGCCTGCGCTCGCCCAGCCTGTCCAGGGTCTCTGCGATCACCGGATGGGGTATCTGCGAGAACTCCCTCCCGGGCAGCTCCGAGTCATCCCAGAAGGTCCCGTCCAGCAGGGCGATGCCCACGCCTAGTCCGGAGAGCCATTCCCTGATGCCGTCGGCCCCGTGCATCTCGAGGGTCTGCGTCCAGTCGTCGTGATCCGGTAGGAAGAGGACGGAGGCCTCGGGCCCCCTGATGACCACCGCGTGCGTGTCCGACTCTTCGTCGCGGTGCGGGACCGGCACGAGCGCGTACTCGAACCCGCAGCCCCCGGAGGGTTGGAACCCGACACCGGGCTCCACTGCGCGACACTCGAAAGGCGTGGCGAGCCCTCGTCTCTCTATGGCCCCGATGACGCTGCTGCTGGCGAACAGCGGGACCCCGACCATCCCCATCGCCTCGGTGCCGAACTGGCCGAGGCCGTCTATGTGCCCGAGGTGAGCGTGGGTCAGGCAGACGGTGTCAGGCCTGATGCCCGCGTCAAGCCTCAAGGCTGACGACCAGATCGCCAAATGGTCAGGAAGGGCCCTGCTGGCTTCGATCAGGTGCAGGCTTCCATCCACCCCCCTAACCCCACAGGCCACGGGGTGGCGCCGCAGGCTGGGATCGGCGAGCGCGGCCACGCACCTGTGGCACGAGCAGCCCGCTTGGGGGACCCCCCCGTCTTGGGCCACACCGAGAATCACCAGTTCCACGGGCCCGACTCCCATCGCCCTGCGGTATCCCACTGTGACATGAAGCCCTCGGATGGCCCAGCGGGACTCGCTCCGATGAAGCCATGAACGGGTGCGGCTTCTGCCGGCCATGTCCGTGGACCTGTCTTGGATGCGCGAGCGCTACGAGGAGCTCCGCTCCCAGGGACTGGACTGGAATCCCCCCACGCTCGAGGCGGCCAGTGAGCCCCGCTGCCTCATCGACGGCAGGGAGATGATCATGCTCTCGGCCAACAACTACCTCAATCTCACCACCCACCCGAGGGTCATCGAGGCCGCCGTCGATGCGACTCGCAGGTACGGCGCCGGTTCGGGCTCGGTGCGCGCTATAGCAGGCACCATGGACCTGCACCTCGAGGCCGAGCGCCTCTGTGCCGAGTTCAAGGGGGTCGAGTCCTCCCTGATCTACTCCGCTGGCTACACCGCAAACGTCGGGCTGATTCCCACGCTGGTTCGCGGCCCCGAGGACGTCATCATCTCCGACGAGCTCAACCACGGCTCCATAATCGACGGCGTCAGGCTGACCAGGGCATCGCGTGCGGTATACCCTCACAACGACATGGAAGCCCTCGAGCGAGTCCTCATCGAGCACGAGGGCTCGCAGCGCAAGCTAATCATTACTGACGGCGTTTTCAGCATGGACGGCGACATCGCCCCCCTCGATCAGATCGCCGACCTCGCCGAGGAGCATGGCGCCATGACCTTCGTCGACGACTGCCACGGCGAGGGCGTGCTCGGCGATGGTCGAGGGATAGTCTCCCATTTCGGCCTGCAGGGACGTGTGACCTTCGAGATAGGCTCATTCTCCAAGGCCTTGGGGGTTCAAGGCGGGATCGTCGCTGGCAGCGAGGACGTCAGGACCCACGCCCTCAACCACAGTCGCTCGTGGTTGCTCTCCGGAAGCCAGCCACCGGGGGTGGCTGCGGCACAGAAGGCAGCCATCGAGGTCCTGATGGACGAGCCGCAGCACGTGCAGAGGCTCTGGGAGAACACCGATTACTTCCGAGGCGAGCTGGAGTCCCTCGGCTTCGATACCGGCCTAAGCGAGACCCCGATCATCCCGGTGATGTGTGGCGAGAGCTCCCTGGCACAGGGGCTCTCAGGGGCCCTGAGGCAGGAGGGCGTCATGGTGGGTGCGATAGTCTTCCCCATGGTCGCCCGCGACAAGGCTAGGGTCCGCACGCAGATGTCCGCAGGCCTCTCTCGAGATGACCTCGATGCTGTGCTCGAGTCTTTCGAGCGCTGCGGGCGCGAGGCCGGGCTGATATGAGGTATGGTATGGCGGATGCGGAGGACGGGTTGGGCCGATGGCCAATTTGTTGCGAGATACCGGTTCAGTGGGGTGACATGGACGCCCTCAATCACGTCAACCACACCGTCTTCATCAGGTGGATGGAGACGGCTAGGATGCACTACTTCGTCGCCTGCGGATTCACCGACCTGCTGGAGGATAAGGGCGTCGGCCCCATCCTAGCCGGGCTGAAGGTGGACTACCGCGCCCCGGTGACCTTCCCGGATACGATGACGATCCATACCACGATAACTAGGATGGGGGACGCTTCCTTTGACATGGGATACAGGATCACAAGTTCTGCCAGGGATGGTGATACGGTCGCCACGGCGACGGTGTACGGCGTTGCCTTCGACTATGAGGCCGGCAAGACCGCCCGGATTCCGGACGAACTGCGGGCTAGGGTGTTTGAGATAGAGGCCTCAGCATCATAGTAAGGCATCTCCAACGACCTCGTCGAGATCGCTGTCCGCCAGTCCGACCCCTCCGTCCTCGCCCCCCTGAATCGTTCTTCTCATGCCCTCGAAGGGGGCCATTTCACGCTCGAGACGGCTCAGGATCCTCCATCTAGGGGCATAGGACACGTGGACGTAAACGGGGCCGGGCAGAACGAGGAGGGCCATACCGAGCCTAGCGAACATTCCTCCGAGGTCGTAGAACTCCTCGATTCCCAGGACCAGCAACCCTAGGAAGGGGAATGGGAACAGATACCGCCGACGGTCCTCCAGTCTGGTAGGGGGGCGCTTCAGGGCCATGGAGTATAGGAGGGAGGCACCTCCGAGCAGGGAGGTTAGGACGATTAGCGAGAGGGCCTGTTCGGGCCAGTCCTCGATATTGCCGAAGTATGCGGATAGGGGTATTAGGGCGATGCTTATCAGAAGGCCATAGAATCCTCCGACCAAAATCGGATTCGCGACCCCGAGGGGATAACGCAGGAACAGGCCGCTGAGAGCCCCCCCCTCCAGCATGCGCCCGTGCTCCGCATCTAGCCGTTCCAGGGACTCTTGCCAGCGGGCCACGGCTCACCCGCCCCCGAAGCCCCTCTTTGGACGTTTTGGGGACAATCTGCATGCATCTCGATGCCTGAGCCCACTGTAGGAGGGATTATGATGAATCACCCCATACCGTGGGTTCGGGGTCTGTCATGGAGGAAGATGACTCATTATTCGCCATCTCGGAGAGCCACCTCGACACCGGGATGCGCGGTATTCCCGTGGGTACCTGCCGCACGTCATACGTGGACCCCGTCGAAGGCGTCCACTACGTCGGCTACCCGGTCGGAGACTTGGCCAACCTAGAGGAGGAGGACGTGATCTACCTCCTGTTGCACAAGCAACTACCCAACAAGGAGGAGTCCGAAGCATTCCGCGCAGAGTTGACTCACCGGGCCGAGGAGATTCCCACTGGGGCTCTCCGCGTGCTCGAGTCGCTGACTCCCGGGAGCGGCCACCCAATGGACTGGCTCGCAATCGGGATTATGGCATTAGGTGCTGCTGACACCCATGACCGAAGGCCTGGAAACGCACGATCAGACTCGATGAACCTCATCGCTAGGATGCCCGAGTTGATGGCTAGACTGTTCCTTCTGCGCGGTGGCAGGCCAGAGGGACTCAAACCGCGCAAGCCCGAACTAGGGCTGGTCGAGAACTTCGTCCATATGCTCGGAGTGGAAGGTGACGAGGCCGAACGCATGAATCGCGTGCTCCGCTTCTTCTTCATCCTGCACATGGACCACGGAGGCGGGAACCTCTCTACCTTCTCAGGCAAGGCGGTCGCCTCCGGCCGCGCCTCCGTATACGCATCCATCGCCAGCGCGATGAACGCCCTGTCGGGCCCACTTCACGGCCGTGCCAACCAGGCCTGCTTGGAGTTCGTGCAGAGGATTGGGACGTCTGACCATGACGAGATCGAGGCCTTCGTACGTTCCGAACTGGCTGCGAGGCGCCCGATATACGGCTTCGGCCATGGCGTACTCCGTGCCGAAGACCCGCGTGCCGCCCTACTAATCGAGCTAGGCGAGGAGATATGCCCCGACGATGATAACTTCCGAATCGTGACTGCTCTGCGCGAGGTGGTCCCACCGATTCTCAAGGAGAAGCCCAAAATCAGTAACCCTTACCCGAATGTGGATTTGGCCAGCGGCAGCCTGCTGAATTCGGTAGGATTCCGCAAGCCCGACTACTTCACGACATTCTTCGGCTGGGCCCGCGTCGCGGGCATCTGCGCGCAGATCCTCGATGAGAGGGATTCCCGAGAGGGCCGCGGCGTGCCTATCTATCGGCCGAAGTACATCGCTCGCGAACAGCCGCACCGACGACTCGAGTGATTACCAGCCGTGCGTCTTCCCCGCGCCCCTGTGCCCCATAATCCTCGGGCTCCCCCAAGGAAGCCCCCCCTCTGCCTCTGCGACCCATTTGTCCTCAGAGCCAGACCAGAGCAACCTCCGCCCCTGCTCCGAGACAATCTCCCCCCTGCGCCCCTCGCCCAGCTCGGCCCATGTCGGGAGAGAGGAAGAGGCCTCATCGATCAGGTCGGCGCGCTCTTTGTCGGCAGCCGATTCCAAGCGACCCCCCCACTCCTCGTCCAATGGCTGGCTGGCTGGCCTAGGCCAGCGTGGGCTGCCATCGGGCAAAGAGACGATGTCCGGGTTGATGTGGTCAGAGACTAGTGAACAACCAGCCCCAATCAAAGCGTCCTCGAGCTCCAGCGGGGCAGGCCAAACGAATGCCCCCATGCCCGCTCGGGCCTTGTTGAACCTCTCGAGCCCCCTGCCGTGGAGGCCCACCGGTGGTCCCGGATTGATCCAGCGGGTCCATCCATTAAGGAATTCAAGGGCCATCCCCATCACGGGCATCTCATTCCTGCGGAGGTATCTGATCAGTGCCGGCACCGAGGTGCGGGCGAAGTGAGGCATTCCCACAGCCCGCTTGACCTTCCAGAACCCCCATGGCCTGAGATGGGGCATCAGGCGGGTGATCGGCATCTCAAAACCACATGATTTCGCCACTGGGCCAATCCTAGGGGAGAAGCTGTACACGAGCGTCGACCTGTCGGGCAGGTCCAACTCCCCCAACTTCTGCTCGATCAGCCCCATCATCGACCTCAGATGCTCATCGGTTTTGATCCTGGCAATGGGGTGAGGCATCTTGAACTCGATATTGGCAGTCTTCCCGCCGGACTGCCACGCCTCCGTGAAGATCCCGTTGGACAGGAGCTCGTCGAAGGTCGCCACTCCACGCGAGCGTATTTCATCGGTTCCGAGCATCTCGATGCAACGCTCCCCCCTGGGCCCGGTTCCCGGGAGCAGCTCGTCGTGGAAGATCACGAAATCCCCGTCACTGCTCAGTTTGAGGTCGAACTCCACTCCGTCGGAGAACTCCATTCCGTGCTGTAGTGCGTCAACTGAGTTCTCCTTGGGAGGCTCCCAGGCTGCCATGGCAGGCCACGCGTGTGGCATTCGGTCCAAGAATACGCGGGTGGAACATGTGTTCGGTGGCGCCCCAACGCTCTTACTCTGCCACTCCCAGCGTAGCAGAGAGAAACATGTCAGGAACCGTAGAACTAGACCGAGCATCAGATCCACAAGCAGTCAGGGGATATGCCTTCTATGATTGGGGGAAATCAGCCTTCGAGACGAGCGTGACCACCGCCGTTTTGCCGGCATGGTTTGCCTACATTTTCCTAAAGGCGAACGGACTCGAGGCAACCGTCCTCGGTAGGGAAATGACCGCGGATGCGGTCTGGGCCTTCTCGGTGACCCTCGCTGCGCTCTTCGTTGCCGTACTCGCCCCGTCCTTCGGCGTCATCGCGGACCGCCGTGCCATCAAGATGTGGTGGTTGAGGATTCTGACCTACCTCGGCGCTGGGGCGACCTTTATGCTCGCCTTCGCCCCGATGCTAGATGTTAGCCGGCAGTGGGTCTGGCTGGTCATCATGTTCCTAATGGCCAATGTAGGACTGAACGGAGCGGGCGTGTTCTACAACGCCCTACTTCCTCACATGGGAACGGACGACGAGATGGATGCCATCTCGAACAAGGCCTTCGCGTACGGATACCTAGGAGGAGGAATCTTGCTAGTAGTCCATCTGGGGATGGTTTTGGGACTCACCGGGGATTGGGTGATTCCGTTCGTCATGGCCTCTTCCGGAGCGTGGTGGCTCGGCTTCGCGATGCTCACCTTCGCCTGGGTCCCAGAGCCCCCGATAGAGAACGAGATGGAGAGCTTGGGGTTGAGGGAGTCCGCGAGCCTCGCCATCAACGAACTCAGGAAGACCTTCGGGCAGGTCGATCGATTCCGTACGCTTTTCATCTACATGCTCGCGTACTTCTTCTTCATCGACGGAATCAACAGCGTGACCGCGCTTGCTGGAATATACGGCGTGACCGTATTGGGTCTGACCACCTTTGGGTTGATCCTGACAATCCTGGTGATACAGTTCGTCGCAGCCCCTTGTGCCATAGGTTTCACCATCCTCGCTGAGAGGACATCCACTCACTACGCGCTGACCTTCTCGCTTGTCATGTGGGTCGTTGTGGTGCTGGGCGCCATGGCCTTCGCACCCCTATCGCTCGATGAACACGACGAGTACGACATCCAGTTCGCTTGGGATGACGGGGCATCTTCCTACGAGGCCTCGGTCGGCGCCAGTGCCTATGAGCACGGCCTGTCCGAGGACGAGGGAGAACAGTCGTGGGCGTCCGAGTACGCCGACATCCTGCCGATATCAGTCAACGAGGACTATGACGAACGCGTCATCTACGAATTCTATGACCCCCAAGACGAGGCGCTGTCCACTTCCGTCACCGACACATCGAGGATAATCGCCCTCACCGAAACTTTCGATGAGAACAGTCGCTTCAGCATGAGTGTCCAAGGTGGGGCCTTGGATGGAACCATCGCTCTGGGCGATGACCACCCGACGAGCTTGGGTGATGGGCCGCTCGACTTCATTCCCTCAACCGTACGCGACGTGGTTTGGGAACCTCTCGGAATGGGCGTTTTCTGGCAGTTCCTGCTACTGGGCTGTATGGCCGGCGCGCTGCTGGGAGGTTCACAAGGCCTGTCCCGTAGCATCTTCGGCCAGATGGTCCCTGAGACTCGCAGTGCCGAGTTCTTCGGATTCTTCGGATTCTTCGGCAAGGTGGCCGCATTGATGGGCCCCCTGCTATACGGGACGATGACGGTGATGTACGACAGTCGCGTGGGCATAGCGAGCATCTGCCTCTTGATCGTCATAGGGGCGCTGATGATGAGGCTGGTCGATGTCGAGGATGGCCGCCGTGCCGCGATGGAAGAAGACGCAAGGAACCGCGGTCTGATGGCGGAATCCTGAGGCTACTCGGACCTAAGCTCCTCGAGGGCCTCTATCACAGCCGCTTGGGTGATGCGCCCCCCCTTCTCTCGCAGCCTTGCTGCTACGAAATCGACTTCCTTGCCCTCTGCGCCCGCAGTCACTGCCATGTTCCTGACGTGGAGCTTCATGTGCCCCGCCTGGATTCCAACCGTTGCCAGAGCGCGCAGAGCCCCTAGGTTCTGGGCGAGCCCCGCCGCAACAATCACCTTGGCGAGCTCATCAGCCGTCGTTGCGCCTAGAAGTGCAACGTTTGCCTGAGCTGCTGGGTGCACCCTGACCGCCCCTCCGACCAGTCCCACCGCCATTGGCATCTCGATTGAGCCGACAAGGTTGCCATCATCGTTCTTGGACCACTCCGTCAGAGAGCCGTAAGCCCTCTCGTGAGCCGCATAGCTATGGGCGCCCGACTCTATGGCCCGCCAGTCCTGGCCGCACGCGATGGCCACGGCAGAAACTGCGTTCATGATGCCCTTATTGTGCGTAGTGGCCCGAAATGGGTCTGCCTTGGCGAAGTGATAGGCCTGCAACACGCCCTCGATGATTTCTGAGCCCTGCTCTGGGTCCTTGCCCGAATCGGACATCTCATTGGAGGTGAAAATCGCGCTAACTCGTGCTAGACGGTGTACTGCGAGGTTGCTGATGATTCGCAGTATCACCGTTCCACCAGTCAGATCCTCTACTGTGGGTGCAATCGTCTCTGCCATTGTGTTCACCGCATTGGCACCCATGGCATCCCTGCAGTCAACCAGTATGTGTATGATGACCATGGGCCCGGAGTCGGTATCCAAAACCCTCGCGTCGATGTCCTTGCACCCTCCTCCGAACTTGACTAGTATGGGGTCGACCTCGTTGCAACTGGCAACCAAGTCCTCCTTTGACGAGATTATCGCCTCCTTCGCAGCGACTGGGTCCTCGCAGTCCACCACTTGTATCTGACCAATCATCACTGGGTCATCGTTATTCGACGTGAACCCGCCATTGACCAGGCATCTCTTGGCCATATTGCTCGCAGCCGCTACCACACTCGGCTCCTCGAGGACGAAAGGAATCGCATAGTGGGCCCCGTCGATGACAAAGTTCGTCGCCACCCCAATTGGCAGAGAGTAGGTGCCGACGACGTTCTCGATCATCCTATCCGCTGCCTCCTCGTCAAGCTCGCCGGCCGCCCCCCAAGCCCCGACCTGCTCGGGCGTGAGTCCTGCAATCTCGGCGAGCATGGCCCGCCTCTCCTTAACAGAGAGCTTGTAGAATCCGCCCAGACGACTGTTCTCTATTGGCATGCCCCTCATTCCATTTCACGGTGCCCCGGGCTTCTAACCTTTTGCGACTCGACCCAATCACCTAGAAAAAAAGCGTTAATCCAGTCGTTAACGCTTTGTTAACGCATCACTGAAGCGTTAGTCATCCGTTAATCCTCCGTTTTCCAAACCGTCTCACTAAGGCGAATAATCTCAGAAAACCCTCTTGGATTTCCTAGAAAACCCGTAAATTGACCTTCCGGGAAGCGTAAGTATACGTGAATATTAAGTGTTCTAGACATCGCTGATGGCCTATGGTGGTCAGCGAGGTCTCGATGCTAGACGTACCTCCAATGAGAGGCAACCCGTTCGACCTTCGTCCCATCGAGAGGTCCAGGGCAGAGGATCTCGTGGCACGTAATGAAATCCTCATTGCGTGGAGGGAGTACATGCACTCGCAGTCACCTAGGATGTTGCTCCTCGTCGGAGAGAGGGGTTCCGGCCGGACCTCCCTGATCAATACCATATCCTCGCAGACCACTAGGCACTTTGTCGGCCAGTACTGGCACGACGATGACCCACTAAAACGTGTACTGAGTGAGATTTCAGTCACTTTCGGCGGCCATGAGGTGCCCCAGACAATGCATCAGACGATCGAGCGGCTCATTGAATCCCTAGACATCGAAGACGGACCGCTCCCCCTAATCGCCCTCGATTACCCATCAAACGCGGATTTCACTACATTCCTGACTCTGATCTCGCCCATACTTCAACGCCTCAGGGCCCTCGTTGTGGTTTCCCTCACCAATGCCCAGCTTGCTTCACTCGAGGAACCAGTGCGGAACCTATATGACAAACCGGTGCACTTAGAGCCACTCACTAGCGAGCAGATTCAGAATCTGGCAGATAATAGAGTTAGGAGGATGGCGAGGGGGGAGAGGTGGCCGATAAACCACCGATTGCTAGACTCGGTGCGTGCGAGCACGGGAGGAAATCCACGAGATGTGATTCACCTGCTCCGGGATCTGATTGACGAAAAGCGAGGCACGGGTGCTGAGGGCACGTTTGAAAGGCTGTTCGGTTGGCAGACGCCCTCCGAGCCCGAACCCGCCCAAGCCGCAGTAGTAGAAACCGAGCCAGAGAAGCGATTTGAACCGCCGAATGACCCTCAGCCCCCCTCTCCTGCGGAGGAGGACGAAATCGAGGATGACTGGGATGTCGAGCCGGATGACATGTGGGAGGAAGATCAACCCGAACTCGAACCCGAACCCGAAGAGGGGTTGGAGCCGGAGACGGAGGAGAATCCCCGGGAAGGGGAAGGGGGAGTCGATTCCCCAACCATAGAGATTAGGGGCCCCGAATCATCCAGAATCACTGACTGGGCAACGGAAAAGGGTGGTTTCGTGTTAATGGAGGAAGGCACCGAGCCACCTCCCAAGCAGACGCAATCAGGGGGATTCTTCGGATTGATGGGCAGGTCCAAGCAGGTTTCAGACCATATGCCCACTGGTTTCGACATCAACACCCCCATAACGGAGTCCCTGCCACCCAATCCGCCTCCGACCCCCCTCAATGATCCCGAACCGAAATCTGCGGAGCCCGCCGATCGGGGGTCTGCGCCGAAATCAATCGGCACTTCAGACATCCCCATCGACGAGAGGCCTGTTTTCGCCTCTGAGGGAGCGTTATGGACCGTAGACTCCGGCCTTGAGGAGACTCTCCCTGAGATTTCGGCCAATTCGCCTGAACCCGAGGCCCGAGAGTCTGTGGAACCAGCCTTTGATGAGGAGTTTTCGAGTGAAACAGACATCTTGGAGGGCTCCACACCGACCTCTGCGCCAGTCAGCCCAGACTCGAGATGGGAGTCTGCGAAATCCCTGAATGAAGCACATTTGTCCTCCATGAACGATGCCGAGCGTCTTGTGACCTCAGTTGCAGGTCAACGAGAGATCTCCCCCTCAGATCCTGAAATCCAAGCCCGCCTCGAGGTCGGCCGCCCCCGATTATCTCAGATTTACAATGCCCTCCAGAGATCCGGCATCTTATCGGTTCGCAAAGAGGGCCGCAGTAGGCTGTTCAAGCTCAGCGATGCCGCGGTAGAGATTCTCCTTTGAGGTAATTGAATGGGTGACACCATCACCATCGAGCGTATTGAGGGATACCTCTCGCTCACTGCTGAGGCGAGGGTGAAGGCTACTCCTGCAACAGAAAATCCCGAGGATGAGATTAGGCTGCGCACAATGCTGGGAATGTGCGATGACTACGTCGCAGATGCCCACCACTTCATGGAGTCGGGGGATCTCGTAAGCGCATTCGGGGCGATCAACTACGCTCATGCCTGGCTCGATGCCGCTGTGAGGATAGGCCTGATGGACGGGCACGGCGACGATCGGCTCTTCACCTTGCCCTAGGCGCTCACGAGGCGCAGAGACCGCCCCGAAGTGACCTCGATGTATGATCCGCCTGAATCGATCAATCGCTCCTTGAGCCTTCGATCGACTGTAAGCACCGGCCACGAGTTCTGGATTGCTAGGGATACGAGAGCGTCGTCGGCGTGTCTAATTCCTGCTGTAGCGACGGAATCGGCCCGTCGATAAAGCAGATCTAGAAGAAGTCCCCTCTTCTGTGCATCGAGTGCCTCCAACTCATCTCTGACGCTGTCGATGAGAAGGAGATTGGCTTCCCCAACCACTTCGCCCAAGGAAGAGTCGAGGTTCAAGCCAGCATCGACTAGTGATACCCATCCGCAGGCGTCTACCAGTACTCCTACCATACCATCATCCTATGATGGTCCCATGACCGATTAGACGCCAACGTGAGCCCACCCGTCTGGAAAGGGTGATTCTGCTGCCCTCTTTGGCACAGATGGGAAGTCTTAGATCAAGCCTCGCCCTCTTGGCCTTGATTGCAGACACGGTCCCAACGCTGGTCGCCGTTGCCGAGTTGACCATCAGCATCTCGTTTGGCTGCAGTGGTCGGATTCCCCCCCCTCCCTCGGTTCCGCTTGCGACCGTCGTCTCCAAGAGTTGGAGATCCAGTTCCAAATTCTCCCAGATTGGGGGCAGCTCATCCTTTCTAGCCATGACCTGGCCGGATAGGTCGTCAGCCTTGGTGGTCAGCGGGTCCAAGGGGGTGGCGATCCCACACAGCCCCCCAGAATGAGCAGTCTCTAGGTCGATGCCACCGCCCTGGATGCCCTCTATTGATGTTCTGAGTGGCTCCCAACGAGTCTTGCTGCCATCTTGGACCCTGCGTCCGGGAGCGATCAGGATGCTGTCACCGACGCTGAAAGATCCCTTGACTATGCTGCCACCGATGATCCCTCCCTTCAGGTCGGAAGGCCTGATGCCCGGGCGGTTCACGTCGAAAGAGCGAGCGACGTACATCAGCCCCCCCTCGTCATTGGAGCGATCGGGAGTTGGAATGGTATCCTGAATCGCCTCAATCAGCACGTCAAGGTTGACGTCATGATGGGCAGAGACGGGGATGATCGGCGCATTCCCGGCAATCGTGCCGCTGATGAAATCCTGAATCTCCGCGTAGGACTCGATGGCTCGCTCGCGGCTGACGATATCGATCTTGTTCTGGACAACCACGATATTCTCGATTCCGGCTATCTCCAGTGCAGCTAGGTGCTCGCGCGTCTGGGGCTGTGGACACATCTCGGTCGCTGCAACTAGCAACAGAGCGCCATCCATTATCGATGCCCCTGAGATCATCACTGCCATGAGCGTCTCGTGACCAGGCGCATCGACGAATGAAACGATCCTGAGCAGGCTCCCATCGCCTCCCTCGCCATCAGGGTGCTTTCCCCTGGGATAATGAAGGCCTTCACCAGTCTTGTAGAATGCAGTGTCCGCGTATCCCAGCTTGATGCTTATGCCACGCTTCCTCTCTTCAGAATGGGTGTCAGTCCACGTTCCGGAGAGTGCTTGAGTAAGGGTAGTCTTGCCATGATCGACGTGACCGACCATACCGATGTTGACTTCAGGCTGATTGGAAAGGGGCGCTGTCAGCTCTCATCACCCCAGCCGTCACTCCTCTTCGCCAGAGGACTGATCGACAATGGGTTCGCCGTCAATAATCCCAGCGAGCGAGCGCTTACCGAACTCGACTACCTTCAGATTAATCTGGCGGGTGTCGTGGCTGATGGTGTTTCCACGGAGGTTTCGGCGCCTACGGAGCCCGTCATATTTGTAGCGATATTCCTTGCTATTCTTCTTGACGTACTTCTTGCCTTTGTAACCCACTCCAGCAGTGATCAAGACTGATTTGACCCCGCCTCCGGCTAGGTCTGACCTCATTGGCCTTCCAGTGTTATCTGCACCGCCGGTGATTTCCAGTTTATACCCTGACAGCGCCTTGTCGCCTTCGCCCACGAACATCCCGTCTACGGTGTCGCCGATCCTCTTTCCCAGAAAGTGGTTGTAGTTCGCCCCGGTGATGTCGACGGCGAAGGAACGGCCACCTGAGGTCGGGGCCGTGTCGTTGACAACGGCCTTGAAGGATTGCTCACCTGCCATCTATTCACCTCGGACGGCATCCCGACATATGGCCCCTATAAGAGCGGTTCGGAATCCTCGCAGACGCTCACTCAGGCATGCAACAGGTCCCGCTCAATCCTACTCTCCAGAACAGCAGGTGAAGTGTTGGCCATAGTGATGTATTGGGTCCTGCCCCTACCTTGAGCTGAACTCGCAGCCCTGCTCTCTATCAGGCCCTCAGCCTCGAGGTGCTTCATGTGCTTCCAGAAGGTAGTGTATCCACGAGGATTGGAACCGTGCTCCTCGCATACCAGTTCGTACAGCTTCCGAGCATCCCCGCTGGTAATTTCCTCAGCCTTCTTGAGCCTCCTGCAGATTCCTAGGAGGACCAGCTTCTGGTGCTTGCTCAACTCATGGACCTGACTCGGCTCGATAGCCGCCGCCCTGCGGGTGCTAGGTTTGACGTCCTCGGACAACACGTCACCGCGTCCGGCCTTCTCAGCCCGGCGAACCGCTGCCTCGAGTAGCTCGATGGCCAGACGGGCATCTCCGCCTGCCTCGGCGGCGAATCTGCCGATCTTCTCCAGCGTCTCATCACCCACGGATCCCAGCCTGCAGGCGGCCTCGTAGCGCTGTCTCGCGATGCCGACCAACTCAACCGCATCGTATGATGGCATAATCAAAACTGTGCTCCCTCCAAGCCGCGATTTGATGGCCCTTTCGAAGAGATTGAAGAGCGTATTATCCTGGCTCACTAGGATCAACGACACAGACCCCCACTCGTCCTGCCCCTCGTCAATCCTGAGCAATTTGTAAATCAGGTCGGAGCTGTCCCTGCGGACCAGAATGTCCACCTCGTCGAGTACCAGGAGCAAGTGATTGTCATGCGCCCTCAGATTCCTGCGAATGCTCTGGATTATCTCCCCCGAGCTGAACCCTCGCTCCGGGTGTCTCGAGTCGAGAGACAGGGCGATTTGCTGCAGGACCTGGGATGTGGAGGGGTGGTTCCTGCAGTTGACATGGGCAAGCACTATTTTCCTGCGCCCTTCGAGCTTGCTGCTGAGGTCGAGTCCGAACCTATGTGTCAGTACGGTCTTGCCAGAGCCGACGTTTCCCGTGATTATCGCTCTGCAGCTGACACTGTGGTTCTCTACCCCCATGAACATGGACGCGAGCTCGCCGAGCTGAGAATCCCTGCCGATTAGCTCTGGAGGAGTCCAGTCGTAAGAGAACGGCTCCTTGGTCAGCAGGACCTTGCCCGCCCCAATCCTGTCGAGATAGTCCGCCATCGCTGCCTTCTCCCTTTCGTTGTTCTTAGACATATTCGGTTCAGTGCGCAAGCATGCGGGTGCTAGTGAGGGCACAGTTTGGAATGTTGCTCCATTTTTTCGGTGTTTTGATAGGCTGAGGCGGACTAGCGGCAACGGGGGCGGTTGCGTCGGCTTGAAAGACACCTTCAAGGAGCCTACTGCACTAGGCTTGGTGCTGGCCACAATTCTGGCCGTATTCGAGTTCTTGAACACCTTCGGGATGATTGATGACATTGCCTACAAACTCCAGTTATTGGATAGCGCGAACGGCCCCAATGAGAAACTCCTGATTATTCCAGCAGGCTTCTCTATGGAGGTCTGGGGCGTTCTGAGACTCGACTGGCGGGATTACATAATCGTGAGTTTTCTGATTTACAATCTCATTGGCCTGTTGGTGCACAGGCCTAGAGAGCAGGGGGAGTACAGGCCGAAGAAGAAGAAGAAGCGACTGGTCTCCGTCAAATCCAGGAGGTGGTTGAGGCTAGGCATCTTCTCGCTGCTCGTCGGGCTGCTATCGATCGCAAACAAGACCGGTAAGATTGCAGGATTGGCGAATAATGTCGATGGTGGTGACAGGGAGGGCAGATGGATAGTTGGGGGCTCCCTGGACTTCGAGCTAGTGGAATGGGCGATTCAGGACTACGCTGAGCTGACCATACTAATCCTGCTATTCTTCTTGGGTTTACGCAAAGGAATCAAGATAGACGCCTCCCGACTCGTCCTAATGGAATCGGGGACGGCCATCGAGAGGATTTGGGTTAACTCCGACAAGTCCGAAAGGCTCCAACGCAGCAATGTCGAAGAGGGCGCCTCTCGGATAAACAGCGCATTCACCGATCTCGTCAATATGCTGGGCGCTGCAGCTTCACTCAATCTGGCTGCCGCTTCCCTAGATGACGGCAACGTCAAGAGCGCATTCAACAAGTGGAAGAACCTCACTCATCCCAAGGGAAAGCAAAATCGGTATTGGAAGGACTTCTCGGGTTCGGTCGATGACATTGGAAAGTTCAAGCAGCGAGACGAGGAGGAGTGATTCGTGAATCGGCGCATTAAAGCCGAACATGGTCACGCGATTGATGGGGTTGCATGATATGGCCGAAGAACTGAATCGAGACGAGGTCGCTCAGAGATTGGAGGATATTTTCACAGCCTCGCTTGATGGCGACGAACTCGAGAAGGCCATTTCCAGCATCCCCAAGAGGATGGACAAGTTTGAGGGTCGCTGGAAAGGGCTGATTGGCTGGGCCGAGAAGAAGTATGGAAAGCTGGAAGCAGATGCGTCCGAGGACTCTGAGGAAGAAGGAACTCAGGATGGAGACGAAACTAAAGAGAAGCCGACCAAGAAGCGTGGCGGCCTGTTCTCCAGATTTCGAGGGTCAAAGGAAGAATCCGAGATCTCTCAGGAGGAAACCCCGCAGGAGGACGATGATACTCAGGAAGCCGAGGAGCCCGAGGAGGCGGATGAGGAGCCCGAGGAGGCGGATGAGGAGCCTGCCAAGAAGCGCGGTGGCCTGTTCTCCAAGTTACGGGGATCAAAGGAAGAATCCGAGACACCCCAGGAGGAAATTGACACTCACGAGGCCGAGGAGCCAATCGATGAGACAGCCGAAGTCCCAGAAGAAGAACCGGACGTCGGGGGACACGAGGACTCGGTCGATTCGGAGGTGTCATTTGAAGTCTGGAAGGGCAGGATTAGCAGTGACGGAGGGAACCCTGAGGTGTGGAGGGGAATCGCATCATACTTCGCCTCTGCAGGTCGCCCGGGCCGTGCTCGAGCATGCGAGGAGCACGCCGACGAACTATCCTGAACATAACGGCTCGCCCCCCAATCGTCCGTTCCTCTGGGCGACAATTAAATGCGATTCCACGTTCCACACATTCCGGTAGCGTACATGGCTCGCAAGAAGCAAGTTCCCGAGGACGTCGCCTTGCGACTGGCGCATAAGGCCAAGGCCGCTATGAAGAAGGCCCAGGCCGCTGAGAAGAAGATAAAGGCCGCGGAGGCCAAGGCCAAGGCCGCTGAGAAGAAGGCCGTTGCCGCCGAGGAGAAGGCCGTTGCCGCCGAGGAGAAGGCCGTTGCCGCCGAGGAGAAGGCTGAGGCCCATGACGCGGAAGACGACTTCGACGACTTCGACGACTTCGACGACTTCGACGAAGAGGATTCGGACGACGGCAAAGAAGCCGATTCAGGCGATGGTGAAGACGACGCTGACACCGACGATTCTGCGGAGGTCGACGAGGAGTTGGAAGACCTACTCGAGAAGGCTACTCTTTCTGAGGATCCCGAGGTCAGATCTGCCAAGATGATGAGGGAGGGTGACTTCGAGGGCGCTCTGGAAGTGTGGAAGAAACACACGGTCGATGATGCCGAGAATCCTGACAACTGGCGGGGTCTGGCTACGGTGCTCGATGCAATGGGCCAGGAAGACAAGGCGAACACCGTCAGGATGCATATTCAGCGCCTCGAGGCACAGGCGGTTTCCGAGATCACAGGAAGGAGCATGGAGGACATCATGGCAGATCTACTGGACGACGGAATCCTCAATTTCAGCGCTGGCTCGGATGCTAGGACGCAGTAGGGCGCTTGCCCCAAGCGCGAGATAATCGCACTCCTCCCAAGGGAAGATGGGTGGAAGTCTGAGGCCTCATCCTGCGGTCCGAAATCCAAATGATGGCCGAGAACGATTAGAAAGCAGATGACTATAAATTTTGACTAATCCATATGCAAGGGGAACCACTTCTCCTTGCCTTACATTAATAACTCAATGGCCTCAGGCGGGGATGGGTCTTACTGTGGTGGAACTAGATGACAACGTGAGAATGGGATTGCTAATTGGTGCTGCCGTGCTCTTGGTATTCGAACTTCTGAACATTCCAGGAATATTGGGGGGCGGTGACAAACTTTTCCTGATTGACGCATTGGGGATTGGCAGCGACAGTTCGTTCAGGCCTGACACAGGATTTAGCACTCAGGACATTGTTGGCTTCCTAGGAATCGCGGCCATGGGTGCCCTTTACTGGTTTTCCAAGGAGGATGACCTAGACTGGGAAGCTCTTCTTGGTGACGATGACGACGATGAAGAGGAATGAGTCCAAAGGCGCCCCCCTTGTCCCCCCTTGGCCGTTGGTTGAGGAAGTCGTACGGTAGTGCCGAGGAGTTTCGGGAGAGGATGCTCTCCGGGCAGATTATCGCAAGAGGAATCGACGCAACCCGTACATTAGGCGCTATGCGCCGTGTTCCGCGACATGCCTTCCTGCCCGAGCACAGCCTGAAGTCGGCTTATCGAGACAGGCCTCAACGAATCGGACACGGTCAGACCATCAGTCAGCCGTACATCGTCGCACTGATGACCTCGCAGTTCGAGGGACTGCCTCGCGGCAGCAGGGTTCTAGAGATTGGCTCTGGATGTGGCTACCAGACCGCAATCCTAGTCCAAATGGGATTCGAGGTCCACGCACTGGAGATCGTGCCAGAATTGGTCGATCGTTCCTCTGAGGTGCTCCGTGAACTCAACCTATCGCCGGCGTCACTATCCTGCGCCGATGGGAGGGCAGCCCTTCCTTCCATTGCCCCTTTCTTGGCCGTACTCTCCGCGGCCTGTGCTAGCGAGGCACCGGCCACTTGGCTAGATCAACTCAGTCCGAGAGGAATTCTGATTACCCCTATAGGAAAAGGAGGCAATCAGCAACTAGTGAGGATGGACAAGGGTGCTGATAGAGAAGTTTCGACAAAGACTCTCTGCCCAGTAAGATTCGTCCCACTGGTCTAGTCGATTCGAATGATGGAATCAGGGAATCTCGTCGAACTGGTAACCCCTCTCCCATTGCTTCTCGCCCAGCGCGACCTCCAGTTCGTAAGGTGTTATGAGTGGCTTTGAGTATCTCTTCGAGTCATCTATAGCGATGCGTGGGCAAGCTGTGTTGACGAATGCATCGACTGGATAGAAGTCGATTAGTTCCGGGCTGACATGATCGAGTGCCAGCAAGTACCCCTTCCTACCGTGCTTCTCTAGGAGACGCTTAATTCGAAAAGCCAGATTCCTCCTCATCTGTCCGGGCTTCTCACCAATCAGAACCCCGAAAGAAGCCGCCTCGTCCACCGCCATGATGAGTCCGAAGCGCTGTCTCAGTATCCGTTCTACCCTCTCGAGGGACATCTCGGAGGCATCGCCAGTGTATGGGTCCAGCATGGCCAGCGGCTTGCCGGTGTGGAGCACAAGGCCGATTGGATGGAAGTCCCCGGACCCCAGAAAGAGATAGTGCCCTATTGAGGGGTCATCCCCTGAGTAGTTGCACCCTAGAACTTGACCGGGGAATGCCAGCCTGTCTCCTCCGAGGGGAATCTCTACCTCGAAGCCCGCCATCTCTAGCCTGTTCTTGTAATCCTCCAACAGGTGGAGATGCTGAATCGAGCCAACTAATCCTAGCCTCGCTCCAGTCAGAGGGGCCACTCGTCCCACTGCATCGAGGAAGAGCTCCTTGGCAACCTCCTCGTTCATCACACCCTTCTCGCTGACTGACTCAAGGCGCGACTGGGCTATGGCTCGATGCCCCTCTAGTATCGGGAGCACTGCAGTCATTTCGGGGGTGCCGTCGTAGGTGACCGGGATGAAGTGGGTCGGCATTCCGGAGTCGATGTTCATCTGGCTGTGGCCCATGTGAGCCACCAACTCGACCCCCATCATCTGCATCTTGTCGTGGACCAGATCACAGGCACCATAGCAGGGGTCAGCAGCCAGAATAACCTTCGCTCCGGACTCTTCCTCTATTGAGTCCATCATCCCCAAGGCCTGCATCTTGAGCCCCTCGGGCACTTGGAGGGCAACCAGCCGGTTGTCGTTGGCCTTGATACGCTCAACAAGCTCATCGAGTTTGAAATCATGGCGTTCTAGATCCATTGCAATCACTCGACGATCTCGACCTTTCCGTCAATAATGTCGATTTTAGCAAGCGTGCTAATGGGCCAGTTCGGGCGCTCCCGCGCAAGCCTCGCACACCCCTCCCCCTTCTCGATAGCGACAATGATATTCTGTAGCAACGCCCCCATTCCCTCTAGGGCCTCTAGCAGCGGTTCTAGAGTACCTCCCGTGGAAATGACGTCATCAACGATAAGGAGCCTCTCACCTGCCCTGATATCGTTGATGTATGCTGTTGATTTCGAGTATCCGGTGGAGACGTCTACGCGGACTTCACCATCCATCCCATAGGATCGCTTTCGGATAACCACTGTTGGCTTTCCGGTCGCACCTCCTACCGCTGCCAGCAGGGGCAGCCCCATCGCCTCGACGCTGACTATAAGGTCAATTTCGGACCAATCGACCATCTCTACTATCAGATCACTGGTGGCCCGCAATACATCGGCATCCATGCGGGGTATCCCATCCGAGATGGGATGGATGAAGTATGGGTAATCGCCCTTCCAGATAATCGGTGCGCCTCGTAGCGATTCTTGCAGCACTGTCAATGGGTCCGAGGGCGACATTGCCCCTCAACCTCAGACTAGACCCTTCAAATGCTCGGCTCCCTTTACGATCTTGGCCGTGCAGGGCGTTGGAAATTTGCAGCCGGCTTTGCGCAGGGCCTCACGGGCTGCGGGATAGTGCTCACGATCAGTATTGATGGAGATCAGCGTCTGGTTTTTCTGGACCCTGGCCGCCGTTCCGACGTTCTTTCCGTAAGAGAGGCGCATTCCCTGGGAGACCCTGTCAGCGCCTGCTCCGGTAGCCTGCTTGTTCTCCCTGAGGATCTGGTGGGGGTAGGTGTGCATCCTGAGTGCGTATCCTTGGCCGCTGGCACTATCCCTGATGGTCGCGTTGGCTACCTGCCTTGCCGACTCCAGAGCCGAGTCGCGAATTTGGCATGCGTTGTCAGCATACAGTTCCAAGACTATCTCGAATTCTCCTGCTTCGGCCTTCTTCCTATTTCCCATGTGGTAGCGCAGGATCCTATTGTTCGGTACGCCCCCGGAATACTCTCGACGAGTGAATGACTGTCCCTTGATTTGCCGGTACATCTTTGCAGGCTTGCGCGCCATCCAAACACCTCGTTGGCGGCCCACTGACCCTCCGTATATAACCGTGAGGCAACGCCAGAGCGTTCTTCAACCAGCCCCCAGCCTCTCGCTTTCGCGCTGGACCTGCCTGACTCCAATAACTATCAGCACGAAGCCGACGAGCATCGATGCCCCGATGCTCTCACCCAGAAGGACCCATCCACTCAGGACCCCGAAAACAGGGACAAGGAAGACGTAGGAGGCCGCTGCAGTGGGGCCAATCCTGTCGATGCCCCTAGCGAACCACACGTAAGTCAGGACGGTCGAGAACAATCCTAGGTAGGCGACCGAGACCCATTCCGCTGAACTGGGACTGGGGATGCCCGAGGTCCAGATCTCGGCCAGCATCCAGGGGGTGAGCATAGCCCAACCAATTATCGAGTACCAAATCACCAGCTCCTCGGTTGTGCCAACGCCGCCCTCCCTAAGAGCCATCTTGGTCAGGTTGCTGTTCGTTGCCCACGCGAGGGCGGCCAGCACAATCATCGCATCCCCGAGCAGCCGGTGTTCGAACGGGATGCCAGTGTTCGGGCTCCAACTCACAACAGTACCGACCCCGAGAATCCCCAGCACCAGACCGAGTGCCATCCTCCCCGTCAACCTCTGACCCAGCATCGGTGCGGCTAGAAGGACAGTGAATACCGGATTGATGGGGATGATGAGCGAGGCATCTCCCGCTGCGGTCCACCTCACCCCATGCATGAACAGGAGCTGGTATGCCATCGTCCCGAGCAGCCCAAGCCAAACCGTGTATCGCCATGACCGCGAGTCGTGGGGAAGTAGCCTCGGCCCTCCACGGTTCCTGTATATCCACCACCAGGCAACGAACGCCATTACTGCAACGACGTACCTTAGCCAGGCTGCGGTCGCTGGCCCGAGATTGGCCCTTGTAGATTCGTCCAGTCCGTAGCTGAGAAACCTGCCCACGGCCCATGTCGAGCCCCATATCACCGCGACTAGGAGCAGCAGCAGATGCGTCCCGAGATTGCCTTTAGACCTAGGCATCCCCGCCTCCTATCGCCATCAGCCTCTCGATAAACTCGGGGTCGGTGACGGCGCAGATCTCGGGGTTGACGATTTCCCCCCCGACCTTGCAGGCAAGCACCATCGCCGTCATTGCTAGACGATGATCGCCATGCGTCTCCACTGCCCTCTCCGGCCTCTTGGGGGCCTGCCTGCCCAAAATCTCGATGCCATCATGCGCTGCCCTTGAGGTCATGCCGAATTCGGCCAGCATCTGGACAGTCCTGTCAATCCGGTTAGATTCCTTTCCGCGAGCATGCCCCACGTCGGTGATGGTTCCACCACCCCCAATTGCCATTATTGCGGCAGCAGGGCTGATGATATCGCTAGCATCCCGCAAATCGATCGTGCCTCCTTCCATGCTACCTATCCTCTCGATTGCCTCGGCCATCATAGGGTCTCCGAGAGGGACATCGACCTTGGACTCGGTTCCGAAGAGCTGATCGTAGAGCATGGACATCGGCACGAGGCTCGCCTCACCGGGAATCACCACCTTGTCCGGTGTCATTACGCTCCAAGGATCTAGTCGAAGGAATCCCTCATCGGGGATATTCATTGAGCCGCAGGCCTCACAAATCTCGATTGTCAGATGGCTGTACCCACGACTCACTGGCTGCCCGGTAAGTTGTACTTCCGTTCCTCCGGGATAACTGGGTGAGGCAAGCAGGAGAGCTGTCAGCGGTTGGCTGGACGATGATTGGTCAAGCTCCGCCCATCCAGAATTGATTGGGCCAATAACCGTGTAAGGCAGTCTCCACGATGTAATCCGGCAGCCCAGCCCATTCAGTACTGAGGCTAAATCGAATCCATCGCGATCTCGCAGGGAATCGTCACCGTCGATGGTGACTGGCAGGCTCATCCCAGCCGCTATGGCAGTAATGATGCGTGCCGTCGTTCCTGAGTTGCCACAATCTAAAACCCCATCCGGAACGGTAAAGCCGTCCTCTGCACCCTTGATGATCCACGACGATTCTCCTCGACCAATCTCGGCGCCCATCATCTCCAAGCAACTTGCCATTGAGGCAATGTCCTCGCCCGGCACCCCTTCGAAGACCAGTTCAGTGGTGCCCTCGGACTGTGCGGCGAGGACGAGCCACCTAATCATGTGACTCTTGGATGGGGGCAGGTCCCAGAGAACCGAATCAGGAGCCTCAATCGCCTCAATTCGAAGCACGTCTCCGGCAGGAGCACTATTCAGTTGAATGCTCGCATAGCCCTAATGCCGGATATGGTCACCGAAGTCGGTGGAACCCCCCCACGATTCTGCCTTGCCATCAATCACGCTCTTCTCGAGAGTCTCCTCTAGGGAACCATCCATCTTGACCAGGTTGTTCCTTTGGAGCAGTTTGGGACTGAGCCCAGGAAGCAGCACTGCCAAGGCCTTGGGAACCCTTCCAGGATACACTTCATTGACGTGCCTGACGATATTGGTCGTACAGGTGTTGGTTACTGTGTTGTACCACTCGGGCTCTTCGCTGAGTTTGTTTGTTCGGCGAAGGTAAGATTCCAGCATCCTCCTCTCGTTACCCGGACCCAGTATGACGGCCTCGAACAAATGATTCACTGAGTTCCTCCTGCAACGCGTCCTGACGCCTATCGCGTCGCGTTCCGTTGCCCACACGTAGATCAACTCGTACTGCCTGAAGAGGCCCTTGACCGGGTGATACCTCTCTCCCTTCTCCCTACGTACCTCGATGGAGCAGGCTAGGCGCCTCCCGTCCTCGAATTCGAAGCTTAGAATCGTGTGTGCCATCTGTCTGCGTGTGGGGTCGAAGTACTCGAGGACGAACCAAATCTTCGTAACCTGATCAAGCCTTACTGTCATGTCATTCCAGCGCTCATCGAAGTCTCTCGTGCTCCTCCAGTTGAAGTCCCTTACATTTCTGATGGTGACTTCGTCACCATTGAATTCGGCAGTTGTGTTCCTCCGGTTGTCGTTAACCCAGGACCTATCGTTGGATGGCTTGAGGCTAAGGTGCCTGAAGACCAACCAGGCGAGGATAATTGCAGCAATGCAGAGGAAGGCGATTACACCGGGTCCGTATGGGAGGTCCAATGGACCGAGGGCCGTTGTGGTTGCCACGAGTCCTTGAGAGCGAGCGGGCGAATGAAACCTCCCTTTTTCGGTTGGCGCGGCAGGGGAGATTCGAACTCCCGAGGTGAGACACCACTGGATTAGCAATCCAGCGCAATGGCCAGGCTATGCGACTGCCGCAGTAGCCTGACGACATTCGGCTCCTGCTTAAGTCGAGCGGTTCGGCTATTCTTCCTCCGCAATGTCATTCGCAGCTTCTGGGGAGTCGACGAGATTCGAGGGAAGTCTTGCAACGAATACTATCTCGTCAACGTACCCGCTTCGATCAGCGTTTCGCAGTTCCATGATGCGTGTTCCCTTGGTGACCTTGCCCAAGGTCTCCTTGGTCTGCCCTGAAACCATTCTGATCATCATGCCCGATCTAGTGAGCATGAACAACTGGTCCCCCAGATCGGGGATCTGTCGAACGCTGACGATGTGGTCATCATCCTTCAATGACATTGTGCGCACCCCCTTCGTCCCCCTATTGGTGCGTCGGTAGCCATCTCTGACATAGACGACATCACCCTTTTCGTCACGGACCTCGCCACCCGCTTCATCGGTAAGGGAAATCATCTCACCAGACCCAAGCCTGCTCCGTTTGGCCATGCCATACTTGGAAATAGTGAGCACGCTGGTGTTGAAGTCCCCGGTGACGATCATCCCGATTACGTGGTCGCCTTGCCCCAACTTCATTCCCGAGACCCCCTGGCTGACCCTTCCTTGCACCCGCACTACGTAGGTGGTCATGGTCTCGCCAGTTTCGGGGATGATGCGCGTCCTCTCTTCTGCTGGCTTGAACCTGCAAGCATTTCCTCGGGCAGAGACCAGTACTACGTGATCGGTTTCCGCCGCCGGCCTCACAGTGACCAAGGTGTCGTTCTGGCCCTCGGCGAATCTTAGGGCGTACTTGCCGTTTCGGTTGATCTTGACGTACTCGGATAGGCGGCTTTTCTTGATTCTACCCTTCGATGTAGCGAACACTAGGTAACTGCCCTCTGGATTCCGGATCAGGTTCCGGCTCAGGGGGAGAATCGAAACGACCCTCTCCTCGTCTCTGATGCCACGTAGGAGGTTTCGGACATGTGTCCCTCTGCCGTAGCGACTGGCAGAGGGCGTCTCCCATGCTCTGAGGCCGTAGACACGACCCATGTCAGTGAAGATTAGCAACCTGTCCTTAGAGAAGCAGGTTACGATCTTTGAAGGCGCGTCCTCGTCTTTCGTCGCTACCCCCTTCAGCCCCTTTCCACCCCTGTTCTGAAGTCGGAAGGCCTCGACAGGTAGGTGTCGTATGTAGTTGTCCTGGGTCAGGGAGATGACGATCGCCTCCTCAGCTACGAGATCCTCCCGGTCCATGGAAAGTGGCACGGGGTCGATATGGGTTCTACGCTCGTCTCCGTGACGTTCCACGAGCCTGTCTAGTTCCTCGATTATTATGTTCAATCGTCTAAACCTGCTACCGAGGATGCCCTGGTAGTCTTCTATCGCCTCATTGAGCTTAGAGAGCTCCTCGGCGACTTCCTGGACATTCAGCTTGGTCAACTGGTATAGCCTTCGTTCTGCAATGGCCTTGGCCTGCTTGCTAGAGAAGTCGAAGCGCTTGATCCTCGGATACTTCTCCTCCCCGCGAAGAAACTGCTCGAATTGGTCCCGGGACTCCGAGTTCCTCCCCACCTCAATGATCTCTGACATACGCTTCTGCGCTCGTATGAGGCCGTCGAGGATATGTGCCCGGGCCTCAGACCTGTCAAGCTCGAACTGAGTCCTCCGCTCAATCACAGATTCTCTGTGCCTAACGTGTGTATGCAGAATCGTTCTGAGATCGAGTTGGACCGGCTCGCCTTTCAATATCCCCATCATGTTGGCGGAGTATGACTCTTGTAGCCTGCTTGACCGGTACAATTGATTTAGGACAGCGTGAGGATCGGCATTCTGCTTTATCTCGATAACCACGCGAATCCCCTCCTTGCTCGACTCGTCCCTGATGTCGCGAATCCCCTTGATCGAGTCATTCTGAACCAAATCTGCGATTCCTTGGAGCATAGCCGCCTTCTTGACCTGATAGGGAATGGAGGAAACTACCAGCCTCTTTTCCCTCGAGCCCTCAATGACTTCGACGTCCGAGCGAATGTGGAAACGGCCGTGTCCCGTTCTGTACATGTCCACTATGCCGTCGATACCGAAGATTGTGGCCCCGGTGGGGAAGTCCGGGCCCTTGAGATGCTTCATGTATTCCAACGCGTCGATCTTAGGGGGGTTGTCGAGCCCTATCTTTCGATTTTGCTCGATTACGCGCTCTATGTGGAACTTGATGGCTGCAGCGACCTCGTTGAGGTTGTGTGGGGGAATCTTGGTGGCCATTCCTACGGCAATCCCGTCGCTTCCGTTCAGCAGGAGGTTGGGCAGTCGTGCTGGCAGAACGGTGGGCTCGGTTTCGGTGTCATCGAAATTAGGCTCCATGTCTATGGTATTCTTGTTTATGCCATCCAGCATGTGCTGGGACAATCTGTCCAGCCTACTCTCGGTGTAGCGCATGGCAGCCGGTGGGTCGCCATCTATCGATCCGAAGTTCCCTTGGCCGTCGATCAGTGGGTACCTAAGGGAGAAGTCCTGTGCCATTCTGACCATAGTGTCGTACAGCGCCTGATCGCCATGGGGGTGATATTTCCCCATGACTTCGCCAACAGATCGGGCAGACTTGCTATACCCCTTATCGTGAGAGTGACCGGCCTGATGCATCCCCCATAGAATCCTGCGGTGAACCGGTTTGAGGCCATCTCTGGCGTCCGGAAGAGCCCTACCGATGATCACGCTCATAGCGTAGTTGATGTAACTCTCCTTCATCTCGTCTGAGATGTTCCTACGAAGCAGATCCTCAGCCACAAAACCACCTCAAATATCCAGCGAAGTCACCTTGGAGGCATTTTTCTCGATGAAGGCCCTGCGATCGGGAACATCCTCCCCCATTAGGATGGAAAAGAGAGAGTCCGCTTCCTCGGCATCCTTGATCTCCACCTTCATCATCGTGCGTGCCTCGGGGTCCATCGTGGTCTGCCACAACTGCTCCGGATTCATCTCACCTAGCCCCTTGTATCGCTGGACATCGATCTTGGCTGTCGGAGCTTCCTTCTGCATCCGTTTAACGATGGAATCCCTGTCACGCTCGCTGTGAACCCACTCTGTCTGTTTTCCCCTGGATATCGAGAATAGCGGCGGGGCTGCGATGAACACATTTCCGTTGACTATCGCCCTCCTCATAAAGCGCCACATGAAAGTTAGTATTAGGGTTCGAATGTGAGCCCCGTCGACGTCTGCGTCTGTCATGATGATTATCTTCCCGTAACGTAGCTTCTCTGGATCGAATGCACCCTCGTCCTCCTCCTCATTGCCAACCCCGGCCCCTAGGGCTCGAATCATGCGCTGAATCTGCTCGTTCGAGAATACCTTGGTGAGATTCCGCTGCTGGCGCTCGACATTGAGGATCTTCCCGCGCAGGGGTAGCACGGCCTGCGTGCGCCTGTCTCTGGCTGTCTTTGCCGAACCTCCTGCGCTCTCTCCCTCGACGATATAGACCTCACATTCCGCTGGGTCTCGGGACTGGCAGTCTGCAAGTTGCCCAGGCAGACCTCCTCCTTCCAGAACTCCCTTCCTGCGCGTCAGATCCCTAGCCTTGCGCGCCGCCTCTCTCGCCTTGCTCGCAAGGACGGCCTTATCGACGATAGAGCGAGCTATGGATGGGTTCTCTTCGAAGTACTCGCTCAGTTTGTCGTTCACGATTTGCTCGACGATGCCAGCGACCTCGCTGGTAACCAGCTTGGACTTGGTCTGGGCGTTGAAGGATGGATCGGGATGCTTGATCGAGACTACCGCTGAAAGACCCTCTCTGATGTCGTCACCGGACAGGCTGCTGACGTTCTTCAGTAGCTTCCTCGATTGGGCGTATGTGTTCAGAGTTCGGGTCAGTGAGCTCTTCAGTCCAGACAGATGAGTGCCGCCGTCGGTGTTGTGGATGATATTTGTGAAGCAGTGGACGGCCTCCGAGTATGCGTCAGTCCACTGCAGGGCGACCTCGACATGTACTTCTCCCTTGTCGCCCATCTTTGTTCCGAGTATGTGCAGTACCTCCTCGTGAATGACCTCCTTCTTCTCGTTCATCGCCTGAACGTACTCTCTTAGGCCACCGTCGTACTTGTGCTCGATCTCGACTACGTCTTCGCCACGGAAGTCACGCAGCAATATCTGCAGGCCGGCATTGAGGAATGCCGTTCGGCGTAGTCTGGTATTGAT
>JASLNR010000042.1 GCA_030745885.1 Candidatus Thalassarchaeaceae archaeon | reverse complement strand
CCATCTGGGCCAACAACACCGGTTACACCTCCTCGTTCTGGCTGAACATCTCCTCGTCCCTGCTCGACACCGACGGCGACGGGGAGCCCGACGAGACCGACGAGGACGACGACGGGGACGGTTGGACGGACGTCGACGAGGAGGCGTGCCTTACTGGGGGGCTGGACCAGTTGGACTACCCGACCGACTCGGACGGGGACGGTGTTTGCGACAATGTCGACGATGTCGACGACTCGCCCGTCTTCCTCGTCTACAGCAGCACATCGCAGCTCCTCTTCGTAAACGAGCCTATTACTCCCATTGTGGCCAATACATTCGGCGGCGACGTGCGAACTTGGGAAATCTGGCCATTTCTGCCTCCGGGGCTGGCGCTCAATGGAGAGACCGCAAGAAGCACGACATCGGACGGGACAATATCGGGTTCGCCGATGGTGGTTTTCGACATGCAGGTCTTCACGGTGTGGGCCAACAACTCGCAGCACTCCAGCGCAGTGGAGATTACGCTTCAGTCAGTGGTGCCAGACCCGGACGACAGTGACTTCGAAATGATTTACCTCGTCGAGTTCCTGAACCTCACTACAGACCTCGACGAGACCTATCTCGAACCAGAAATCTTCGGAGGCAATGTTTCCTCATGGTCGATTTCCCCTCAACTGCCCGAGGGATTGTATTTCAACACCACGAACGGGCTGATTACTGGAGTCGCCACCGTAGAGCTGAATGCCACCACATTCACAGTTTCAGCCAGCAACTCTCTATTCCTACACACGCATGATATCACAATTTCAGCAAGGCTGCTCGATACAGATGGGGATGGGATTCCCGACGTCACCGACGAGGACGATGACGGGGACGGTTGGAGTGATGAAGCAGAGGGGGACTGTGAGACAGATCCGCTGGATATCGTCTCCAAGCCCGATGATTACGACGGGGACGGGATCTGCAACCTCGCCGACGAATTCGACGACTCACCCATCGTATTCTTCTACGCGAGCGACCGCTTGGAGCTTACAGTCGGGTTGGAGATGGAGGTACTCGAACCTAGAATCGCGCCTAGCGGAGGTGGGGTTATGGGCTTCAGCGTAGTACCGGACCTCCCCCCGGGGCTGTCGATGAATAATACCACGGGAGTGATTTCCGGTACACCGACCGAGCCCTACGACCACCTCGTGCTGGAGTACTCCCATATGTTCACGGCGGTCAATGGCCAATACAGTTTCAGCTACACTGTAGACTTCGTCGTCCTCGCACCATTAATCGAAAATCCCGACAGCGACAAAGACGGTTGGAGTGATGCTGACGAGCTGGAATGCGACAAGGACCCCGATAACGCTAGTTCATTCCCCGAGGACATCGACCTCGACCTAATCTGCAGCCATATCGACGAGGACGACGACGGGGACAAAATCGGCGATCTCATCGACGCGTTCCCGAAGGATCCCACCGCATGGGATGATACCGACTCCGACGGCATGCCAGACGAACTAACCTGCACATACTCCACTGACTCGGCCAACTGCACCCCCATTCTAATCGAGGACATAGACGATGACAACGATGGCTGGAAAGACCTCAATGAGACCAACTGTGCCACTGACCCGAAGGACAACCTCTCGATTCCTACCGATGATGATGGAGACGGGGTGTGCAACCTACTGGAGGAGTACGTTCCGCCTGTCGTGCGCATCCTGTGGATTTGCTGCGTACCAATCCTGTTACTGCTACTCCTCCTGTTGTGGTTGCTCAACCCGTTCGAAGTCGAGGAGGATGAGATCAGGGGGCCAGAACCCGAACACTCGTCCACCGAGCGCGGCTGGACCGGGGGGAGCGGTGACTACGGCGACCCCTTCGTTCTGAGGGAGGTCACAGGGGTCAAACCTGGCTCCTTCGCTGCGAGTCACGAGATTATCAAGATCACCGATATCACACCGCGTCTGATGTGCGACTTCATCGACATGTCTGCGGAGGAGAACGGCAGTCGGTTCAGCATGAGGGGCATCAAATCGAGCTCAAGGGGAGAGGTTGAGTTCAGATTGCAGTTCAGAGATGACGATTTAACATCAGAGACCACCCCCTACCAAGGCCTGATCCGATTCGGCAAGGCCACTGTTTACTTCCTGTGGTCCGTGGAAGTAGAGGTCACAAAAGACACCCCCGAGGAAGTAGTTGCCAAGAAGAAGGCAGCTAGGATCGAGCGCGAGGCCGAGCGGAAGGCCGCCGAGGCCGAGCGGAAGGCGTCCAAGATCGAGCGCGAGGCGGCGGAGAAGGCCAACGAGGCGGAGGAGAGGGCCACTGAGATCGAGCGCGAGGCGGCGGAGAAGGCCACTGAGATCGAGCGCGAGGCGGCGGAGAAGGCCACTGAGATCGAGCGCGAGGCGGCGGAGAAGGCCTCTAGGGCAGAGGCTGCAGAGGATCTCGAGGAGCAGCGAGCTGCCGAGGAGGCGGCAAAGGAGGAGGTTGAGGAGAGGGCAAAAGAGTCTGCGCGGAAGGCCGCTGAAATGGAGCGCGAAGCAGCCGAAATGGAGCGCGAAGCAGCCGAGGCAAGGGCCATGCTCCGCAAGAAGGCCGAGAGGCGCAAGGCCGCCGAGGTCGAGGAGAGGGCAAAGGAGGCCGCGCGGAAGGCCGCCGAGGAGGAAGCCAGGGAGGAGGCTGAGCGAGAGGTCGAGCGGAAGGCCGCCGAGATTGAGCGTTTGAAGGTGGAGAAGGCGGCTAGGATCGAGCGCGAGGCAGCGGAGAAGGCGGCTAGGATCGAGCGCGAGGCAGCGGAGATGGCCGCGGAAGCCAAGAAGCTCCTGCGCAAGAAGGCCGAGGAGCGCAAGCGGAGGCTCGAGGAGGAAGAGAAGGCCAGTCAGGAAGCGAGGGAAAAGGCTGCATCAAGAGAGGAAGCAATGGAGGAAGAGATTGCCGAACGGCGCTCCAAGTTGGAAGAACTCGGGGAAGAGGAGAGGAGGAAAGAGAAGGCCATGCTTCGAATTGCTGAGAGGATGAAGAAGATCGATTTCGGAAAAATAGGATTCGCCACTCATGCCGACAAGGACGACTTGGAGGAAATCGAGGGGATTGGGTCTTTCATAGAGGAGAAGCTCAATTCATTGGGTATCTACAAATTTTCCCAAATCTCCAGGATGGACTCGGATTTGGTGGACAAGGTCAACGAGGCGATTGAGTTCTTTCCAGGTCGAATAGAGCGTGACAGGTGGGTCGATCAGGCCAAGGTTCTAGCGGCGAACCAACAAGAGCTAGCGGATGGGGGAGAATCCACCGTGGCGAGTTTGGAGACTGAGCACGAGACTGCCGAGGCAAGGGCCATGCTCCGCAAGAAGGCCGATAGGCGCAAGTCCATGGAGATGGCTGAGAGGGCTCTCGAAGAGGCGCAGCGACGCGAGGAGGCCGAGGAACTCCTCCGCAAGAAGGCCGATGAGCGGAAGAGTCTCGAGGAGGAGGGCGGGGATATCCTCGACAACCTTTGAAGGAGGACTAGGCTGATTGATACAAAACCATTTGAAAGGAGCATTTGTCGCGAGACGGGGGAAATGAATGGCTGACACTATGACTGAGGCAATAGCCCCCCTCGTGGAGCTATTCGAGGAGATCGAGGAGATAGGGGTCGTCGCCCAAGTGGGCGTGTCTCTGGGGCTGACTCTCTTCGGCCTGCTGTTCACTCGGTATGTGCTCGTCAGGATTGCGTGGAGGATTGTCAGGCGAACGGACGCAGAATGGGACAACGAGGTCCTCGACCCCATCGCCAATCGGCTGTACGTGTTCGTCCTAGTGGCCGGTGTCGAAGTGACGATGATGTGGACGCTTGGGAGGAAAGACGAAGTCTACGCTGCAGTCGCCCCTTACTTTTCAGCGGCGTACATCGTAATCTCGGCTTCAATCATCAGCATTGCAATCAAACACATTGTTCCCCCAGCCATGGAACGCTACAACACGAACAAGACAGTCACAGTAACTGGCGGAAACCCGCTCGTCGTATTCTCCTCACGAGGGCTAGTCTGGTTCCTCGGCCTCTACCTCGCCTTCAACGAGATCGGCATCGAGCTCTTGGGACTGCTCGCCTCACTCGCTGTCTTCTCCCTAATCATCGGCCTGGCAGTCCAGCAGACACTCGGGAACATGATCAACTCGTTCATGCTTGCGATCGACCAGCCGTTCGAGGTCGGGGACCGTATAGAGGTCGCTGGCGTAATCGGCACCGTGATGTCGGTGGGAATCCTCTCGACGAAGATCCTTACCCTCAACGAGCAACTCGTCGTCATACCCAATAACCGACTCGTCGACTCCACCATTACCAACTTCGCAAGGGGGGGCGGGGATGGAATAGCAACTAGGGTGTTGCTCCACCTTGACGTTGGTGTCGACTACGAAGAGAATTCCGCCCATGTCAAGCAGGTCATGATTGAGGTCGCCAAGAAGTGCCCCCAAGTCGAGGAAGACCCTCCCCCGAGGGCTCTGCTCAGAGAGCTGGGTGAATTCTCCAAGAACTACAGGCTCTATGCTTGGATAGTCGATTACGGCGAGGAGTTCCTCGCAACCGACTGGCTGCTGAGAGAGATTGACAGAAGTTTCCAGCGAGAGGGGATCAGTATCCCCTACCCAGTTCAAGTCGAATTGCCCGCCAAGCCCTCCCCATTCCCTGAGGGCGAGCGTGGAGAACAAATGCGCCGCCGCAAGTCCACCCGTCAGCACGTAGCGAGGATCAAGATGCTTCGCGACGAGGCGGAGATGGAGGAGGAGAGGGATACAGCTAGGGTGGAGCTCGAGTTGCTCCAAGAAAGGCTCGCCGCAGGAGAAATGAGACGATCTGAGCGTGAGATCGTGGAGAACGACATCCGTGCCCTCGAGAACCTCCTGGGGCAATTCTCAGAGTAATGGGGCCTGCGAAACCTCTTCAAGCCTAGTCTACGAAACGAAATCGATGAAGGCTGAGGATTCGGAGACATCCGCACAAAAGGCGGGCCTGAAACTAAGTGATAGGAACGAGCCTGGAATCTCTAGGAAGAAAGTAGAGTCCCCCCCAGATGAAGAGGGAGGAAAACCGAAAATTTCGTGGAAATACGTCATGCCTGACGGCAAGGCCATAACTGGAGAAAAGCGGGTTGATTTCCTGAATTCTCTTGCAGTTCCCCCCGCATGGACAGATGTGTGGTTCTGCACAGACCAGAATGGGCACATCCAAGCCACTGGTAAGGACTCCAATGGAAGGCTCCAATACCGATACCATCCGAAGTGGAACGAATACAAGGCGATTCTGAAGTACCAAAACGTAGATGAGTTCGCAACAGAGTTGAATGGCCTGAGACTGGAAATTCTTGCAGACCTAGACACTAAGGGAATGAATAAGGACAAGGCCGTAGCTTTGGTAATCTGGCTCATTGACAGGTACCACATCAGGGTAGGCTCGGACCAGTATGCCCAGGAGAACGAGTCATATGGCCTTACTACCCTCAAAGAAAGTCACATCACCTACAGAAGAGGGGATAAGGCCATAGTTGAAAATGACAGTAGAATCTGGAAGAGGAATAAGGACCCCCTGCCAAAGATCAATGCTATAATGAAATTTTCAGGTAAATCGGGCAAAGATTGGAAATTGTATATCCGCCATCCCGAGATAGCCAAATTGATTGAAGAATCGGGCAAGGTTGGGGGCAGGGACAAGGAACAGGACGTTTTCAGGTATTTGGATAAGAACAGCAACGACTACGACATCAAAGCCGAGCACATCAACGAATACCTAGACAGGCACATGGATAACAGATACACTGCCAAGGACTTCCGAACTTGGGCGGCATCGTGGAAGACAGCAGCAAGGCTGGCAATGGTGTCCGAAGCAAGCGATGAAGAAATCGGCGATCTCCCAGACCTACACCAAGATGCTGTCGAGAGATCAGAGAAGGACGGTTTTCCCGCTTTCGTAGAATGGCGCGGAAGGTATCTGAAGGGGACAGAGGGGTTGGCAAAACTAGCTGAGACAGGAAAACTCCCCGGAGAGAGCGAGAAGGACAGGAGTGCTACGATGCTGGCGGTCATTGATACGGTGGCAGCAGACCTCGGTAACACAAGAGCAGTGTGCAGGTCGTCCTACATCCGACCCATGTTCATGGATGACTGGGAATCAGGGGCATTCCTAGAAAGATGGAACAAGGCAAAGGAGGGGGCAGTAAGGGGTAATCAGTTGGACTCAGACGAAACCGCTGCGATCAACTACATGAAGGCCCACGAGGATGGCGAGTTTGACTTCTCCAAATAGAAGTCCTACGGCACAGTTGAAGCGAAGTACTGTCTGCAAAGCCCATGAGTAGCGCTGCAAACCGACGCCTCGACCTCGTGGGTTTCCTATGCCCTATTCCCATCCACGAGACCCGCCGGGCTCTAGAGGTGAGTGAGGAGGGAGATGTCCTGGAGGTGGTGTGCGACGACCCAGAGACCCTGCACGATATCCCAGCCCTGTGCGACAGGATGGGGATTACATTGGAGAGGGTCGCGGAGAGATCGGGCGAGTACACCTTCGTAATCAGCAAAAAGGCTGTGGGCCTGTAGCATTCAAAGAGGTCTTGCCTGTGGGATGCCTGTGAGCGTTCCCGATATCTATGAGATTGATGACGTTCCTGCGGACGCCCGACTTCCAACCGAGCACGGAGACTTCAGAATCAAAGTCTTCCACGAGGATGAGACTGGCCTCGACCACGTTGCCCTATTGCTCGGAGAAATGCGAGGACCAGATCCCGTTCTAGTCAGAGTTCACTCCGAATGTCTGACAGGGGACGCATTCGGTAGCCAGAGATGTGACTGCGGGGCTCAGTTGGACTCTGCCCTGCGACAAATCCAGGACGTGGGTTGGGGCTGTTTGGTCTACCTCCGTCAGGAAGGGAGAGGAATCGGCCTTCACGCTAAGATTCAGGCCTACAACCTTCAGGACATGGGGGCCGATACCATGGAGGCCAACCTGATGCTGGGGCACCCTGTTGATGCGAGGGACTACAAGATAGCTTCAGAGATTCTCGAAGGAGTCGGCATCGATAGGGTCTGCCTGCTCACCAACAATCCGGAAAAGGTCAGACAGTTGACGGATCACGGAATCAACGTCGTCGAGAGGATGCCCTTGGTGGTAGGTGTGGGCAACGACAACAGAGATTATCTGACCACCAAGGTGGAAAAGATGGGGCACGAGATCTGTGACGAAGTCCTGAACGGCGGATAGTGGGGCCGTGACCGGGACTTGAACCCGGGCCGGCGGGACCACAACCCACCGTGCTAACCGCTACACCATCACAGCCAAGTGTGCCCCCAGCGTGAGTCGGTCCGTATATCAACCGTTATGCATACATACCCACAACGCACTATCCACCAACGCCTTGAAGCGCGACGCGGGGTCGTTGAGTTCGTGCTAGGGGCTCGAAGGACGTCCGCTGTGCTGCTCTCATTGCTAATGATGGCATCAGCCTCGCCAATCGGAATGGCCGATACGGTGATCTCGGCCGAGTCAGTGGAACTGCTTCCTGCAGGAGGCTTCGATGACCCTGAGGAATGGGTGATTAGCACCACCACTGGATTCTCCACGAATCAAGCGGAATTCTCCATCGGAATGGTCGCAGACGGTGAGCTATCTTTCACCCATGCAAGGCCCGAAAACTTCGCCGAATTCACAGCATGGTCCAGCGCGAGTTCCACCGGCTCGAACGCGACCTTCGGAGAACCGGACGATTTCTACTCTTGGTCGAAGGGACCGGATATCACAATGAGCGGATACTCGTTTCCCGGGCTGCATGACCTGAACATCGAGAACGTCTCACTGGTGCTGTACTTCTCAATCCCTGACGCGCTGAATGAAGATGAGGTCAACGTCCTGATGCAAAATCATGGTGCTGATAGGCTGGTCCAGTCTTACGCAAGGACCCTAGATGGGATCGACAGGATGGCCATTCCACTCGTCGTCTCTCTCGACGAGTACGTTGAATGGGACTGGGACAAGTTGGAGAGCACTCAGTTCACCGTCGACTATGTCTCGGTGGGCACCGATGACGACTCGGAGGTGAGGGTCGATGCAGTCGGTCTGCGAGTTAAATTCCACCAGCCTTGGTACTCCTTCGAGAATACCAGAGCGAAGCATGTTGCCCATAACATAGAGGCCCCGGTGTTGGATTTCGGTCCATTTGACGGGCATACCGTAGGACTGTCACAAGATTCGTGCGGCCTGACCCCAGATGGAACGGGGGAGGCGTACTGGGCCTTCGAAGTCGAAGTCCCAGCCCAACAGGAACTAGGCAGAATCCACACCTATGGTAGTGGAAACCACACTATTTGGGCCGTGTCTGATGATATCGATGAGGACTACACCGAGATACGTTCAGGAGATCTTCTGAATCTATCCAATCCCCTCCTGCGGATACGCATAGACGTTGAAGACGGATGCGTTTCGAGAGCGAGGGTGGATGTCAACGACCCGCAACTGGTAGTCGCGGGAAGCATCACTGGAAAGACTGGCGGACTTTCTGCTCCAGCGAGCTATGTCCTCTTCAGTATTGGCAACTACCTCGTTCACACTCGTCCAATGGAACTCGGGGAGTTCTCGTTCAGCGTCCCTATCGGGAATGCGCTTCCTGAAGTCGGTGATACTTTGGAGGTGGGCGTCGCAGCACGTTTCCAGTGGTCTTCCAACGGGACGGGGGAGACTACAGTCGTGCACATCAAATCGATGTCCATTTCGGGTGGCTACCACGTGGAATGGGACCTCGATCCCGAGTGTCTGGCCATGGATGATCTGCACCTGCAAGAGGACGAAGGCGGGCTTATCATCGCCATGCCGTCTCGCTGCATAGACGACATCACGACTGGAGAAGCCCTTACCGTGGCAGCAGAAAGCACGAATACCAGTCTCGTGAATGCCTCAGGAGAAGGCCACAACCTTAGGATCCAGCCAAATTTAGACGCTTTTGGCTCTGCCACGGTGAACGTCTCGGTCAGCGATCAGCGTGGAAACTCATGGTCAGACTCCTTCATCGTCAATGTCGCTCCAGTGCCTGACCCACCTGTTATTGGGGGGCTGCCGCTGGCTGTGTACATCGAGCTCGGTGAGACCAGTATCATCGAACCAGCAATCTTCGATCCCGATACAGACTCACTCGTCATATCGACCAGCCGATCATGGGCCACAGTTAGCCCCCAAGGGATTCTATCCTTGACTCCGGTGGAGCCGGGCGCGCAGACTCTGAGGCTCACAGTCAGCGACGGTACGACGGAGGTATCACAGGACATCGAGGTTATTGTTACGGCCAAGCCTGACCTAATGGTTGAGTCCGTTGAAGTGAGATACGGTGGAGTTTCCTCAGTCACACTTGTCCAGGGCGATGTAGTGGAAATCGTCGGTTTCGTCAGGAACGAGGGTCGTGGAGCTGCCTATGACGTGCCCTTTCACTGCCATCTCAATGGAATCCTAGTTGGTTCAGATTCGATAGACTCCATTGAGCCTGGAGGTCTGAAGATGGCTGTGTGTGACGCACAACTTAACGAGGCGAGCCAAGAATTGACCGTCATGGTAGAAATCGATGGAACAGCCTCGATTCAGGAGACTGACGAAACCAACAACCTGCTTGAAGCCATCATTACAGTCGAACAGCCAGATAATTCCGGTGGAAAGTCCGATCCCGGCAATGTCGTGATATTCATTTCCGTATGCATCATTCTCGCTTCCTTGGTCTTCCTCCAGATGGGCCCTCGTAGAGTGAAGAAGGAGTTCGAGCGTCGGAAGTGAGCCCCATTGGCACCCCATCCAGTGGGACGTTTGGCCGATAATCAATAAAATCTAGGCAATGGTTATACCGGGAGTGGGGGCGAAATTGGGGTACCGCGCTCGACTATTTCGGTAGTCGGCCCGGTGGTGTGTGTGCGAAAATGATGGTACTGAAGATACGTCTGGAGACTGACGAGTGGATTTACGAAGAGCACGAGGCGGCCTAAGGGCTATCTCTGTTCCTTGACCCAAGTCTGCGGGTAGATCCCTGGTGGCATCATTACCGTCTGGGCTGTGGCCACCTGTCCAGCCCTCATTCTTGGCAACGAGTCCGTGGCCACGCTCAAAGTCGAAAGTGCCACGACTTCGCCCTTGAGGCTGTAAATCAGCACGCTGGATCCTGCTGACAGGTTCTTGGGGGCACTGACAACGCCCGGCCTAGCTAGTGGGGCGCCGTGAGATACCGCGGCAACTGCCCCATCCTTAACAACGATTCTGGGAAGTTCGTCCAAGATGCTCTCCACTGGGGCGAGAATCCTAGTCAGGCCCCTTCCATCATCGTGTTCACGCCAAAGAAAGGTCGCGTCGGTTAGTTGTTGCATGGTGCAAGCCATCGTGTCATTGAAGCCACCACTACCCTCCCTGTGGAGTTCCAAGAGTTGGCATTCAGTCCCCATTAGCAGACCGAAATCCTTGGCCAGGGTGCGCACATAGGTGCCGGCATCGCATTGGAAAGCGACGACGAAGACCCTGCTTGCTTCGTCATAATCGATTAATTGGGCGGATTGGATGATGCGTGAACGAACCTGAACCTTAACGGCGGATTCCTTCGGGGGAACGTTGTAAATCTCCCCTGTCATTTTCTCCAGTAGGCTGGAAATTTCGGCTAAATCAACTCCTTTCTTGAAGCGTAGCACGGAGACATAGCGCTTAGGCTTCTTCAGCAATACTCCCGTGAGCTTGGTAGCCCTCCCACACAACAGAGTCAGGAGGCCCGTAGCAAACGGATCTAGAGTGCCTCCATGGCCAATCCTTGCAATTCCCAGGAGGTTCCTCGCCCAAGCGGTCAGTTGGTGGCTCGTTGGTCCAGGAGGCTTGTCGATGACGATGACTCCACACCCTAGGAGTTCCTCCAAGGGGCGGTCTTTAGGATTGCAGCCATAAGACGGGTTCGTCTTTGCAGACGAGTCGAGGACCCAATTCTCCTCTTCAGACATGCAGTCTCACTTTCCCAGATTAGAATGAACTATGGCAAAAACCTCATCCTCGTCCTTTTCATCCGCTTCGATGACTAGATTGTAGGGGGAGAGGTCATCGAGATCTATGCCGTAGAGGATGCGATAGCGCTCCATATCATCCCTCTGGCGCTGCTTTGCACGCTTGAGGCAGTCCTCAAAGTCGCCGCCCTCTCGATTTTTTATACGGCGTGCCCTCTCCCCCTCTGAAACAGCCACCCACACCCTCAGACAGTCGATTCCCATCCGGTAGGCCCACCAACCGCACAGTCTGCTCTCGATAATCTCGGGAGATTCCTCTGCGGACATCAGTTCCTGCAGAAGGGCATCTAGAGCCCTGTCAATGTCTAGATCACCCTTGGCCACTGCGCTGAGATCCTCGACCGAGAGCCCCCGGCGGGCCGCCTCCTTACGGAATACATCCCCACCGTTGAGAGAGTCCCATTCGTACGCTTGAGTGAGTTTGCTGACAAGGGTCGATGTGCCACTACCAGGAGGGCCGCTGATGGTTATAATAACCAGAATCTCACCTCCACTCATTGCGGCAGACGTCGCACCTCAGAACCCCTTTAGGAGTCCTAGAAATCAAGTCGGAATCACACGATGGACAAGTAGTGCCTTCCTTCGGGGGGGAGGCGTGAAGGTTGCCCGAGCGAGTCTGAGGAGGCAGGTTACTCTGCTTGCCAGTCTTCTTCGGACCTGCCCTCCTCTGAGCACGGTGAGCCCTTTGGGAGGCAGAGCCCGGCTTCCTCTCATCCTCTAGCATGTGGATGAGGGGTTCGGGGATCTTGTCACCAGACAGGACGAGGGGGTGCTGTGAGTACCTGAAGAGTTTGATGTGGCGATCGACGATTCGGCCCAATGGTGCGCTCATGGCAATGTAAGTTGCAATCCAAGCAGGGAAAATCCACATGACCTTTGAGTTGAAGTTCCACATCGGCTTCCATGGCAGGCTGACGGATTCGACCTTGAAGACCTCAACAGACCCAGCCATCCAACTGAAAATAGCGATGATGAAGATCATCGTGAACATCATCGGTTTCATCATTGAGGACTGCATCTGCATCTGCTCGGGCATCATCTCCATCTGCATCTTCTGCATCTTGTCCGCCCTCGCTGTGTCCCTAGCCATCCTTGCCTCCCTGAGTTGCTTGCCAACCTGGCGGCTCCTATGGGAGAAGTGGGCCTGCTGTAAGGGATCCATGAAGAAAGAGCGGATCACCGTATTCACTACCATGATTGAGGAGCCGATGATGAAAACGGTAGGAACGAAGTAATCTTGGTGAAATGGCAACATTGGCTCGATGACGGTTCCAGCGCCGTCGGAGAGAGCATTGCGGATTCCGGGATTCACCATCAGTAGCACCATCATGCCCAGAAGAAAGAGCATCGGGACCATCATGGATGACATGGCCTCGGCCTGAGCGTCGCCGCCGGATTGCTCTGAGGCCATGTGCATACGGAAAAATGCGACAAGAATAACACTTCGGTGAGGGATTCCGTGATGGATTCATTCACGTGGAGAAGGTGAAACCGCACACCGAGCACAGAGAAGCCCCAATTCCAACATCTCCACCGCAGGCGGGACAGGGCTTCCCAGGCGGAGTTGGCTCGGCCTCTTCCTCGTCGGGCTCGTAGTCCTGCGCATCCTCTGGCGCATCTTCATCGGAACCGTCCTCGGCATGGGCCGTATAGTCCTCGGTGTGGTCGGCCTCGATGCCATCAAGGTAGGCTTTGGTAGGTGGCGTTAGGAGTTCGGGTTCATCGATCTCGATCCATTCGGGGATGTTCGGCTCCTCGTCGACCTCTTCCCCAAAGGTGGCGCCGTGGAAGTCTTGGGCGTCCGTGACCTTGTACTCTGCTTCGGGATCGCCTTGTATGGAGTACAGCACCTCTACGCGCTCGTCCTGCTGAATCCTACCGATAGCCCAAGTGACTTGGTTACCTTCGCGAGCCGACTCCTTGGTCATCGAGGCATCCCTCTCTCCTTCTTTGTCAGAGCGGATAGTTGAACCCTCTATAGTGAAGGTTCCCGGGACAACGTCATGGAGGGCGAGGTCCTCTAGGGCGCTGTCTGAGTTGTTGTAGAACATCAGAAGTATCTCGTACCGCCCCGGCGCTCCACCGGGGAAGACCTCCTTTCCGGTGCTGATATTCCTCCTACGATGGACGACACTAATTTTTGGAGGTCGCTCTACACTCCTCGTGGCCACCGGCCCGAACCTCTCTGAACTGAAGTCAACCCTGATTGGAGCTGCTAGCATCTTGTTCCTAGGAGACGGGTCTGGGGCGTGGAGGGGGTATCTGATGATTAGCGTCTTTCCTGGTTGAAGCCCGAGAGGAGCCGATGTTCCGACGGTTACTCGCATTCCGTGACCCTCACTATCAGGAGAAATGTGCTTCTCCTCCAATTGGACACCATTGACAACTTCAATTCGGTACTGATCGTCACTCAGCTCCGAGCCATCCATCTCGATGGTGACTTGCTCCATCGAAGGCGCCTCGAAGATTCCGGGGATATCATCGAGAATCCGAACCACATTGATGATGGAAGAACCCGTGTTCTCAAACATGACAGCGGTCTCGATGTCGGATGATACATAGGACTTGATGCGGGACTTATCGTACCTCTTCTGGAGAATGGCATCCAGCACAGTTAGCTGCTGTTCCTTCAGCTCCACTGTGCCCGAGGAATGTACTGAGACTCGGGGCAGAATGGAGAAGCGCACCTCCTGCGTGAAGCTCGGTTGGTCCTCCGACTCAACACGCTTCACCATGGAGTCCCACCTGCCTTCGGGCGGTACGTCCTGGCGAATATCTGAGACATCCAGAATCGGCTCGTCCCTTCCAGCGAGTCTGACGGTAGCCCCGGAGAGGGCCACCACGAAGGAAGACTTGTTCTCGAACACACAGGTGCAGTGCCAAACCTCCGGTCGGTCGTCCTCGATGGCTGTAACGTAGGAGAACTGGCGACCCGAGCCATGGACCCTATCGAATCTGGCTCGGGACACTGTCGCCTCTGCAGAGTAGGTCGCCGAGCAGACGCCCGCGCGAATCTTCTCGATAGCATCAGTCAAAACCTGAGCTGAAAGCGAGAGGGTTCGGCTCTCACCGATGTTCAGCCTGCCTATGTCCCAGATCACGGATTCATCCTCGACACTGTAAACACGGTCATCTGGCAGTATGAAGGAAGCAGGGACCGCCCTCTTGACCTCAACGTCGTAGAGGGGCACGGGGGAAATATTCTCAATCTCGACGTTGATTTCGATTTCCTGGGGGTTATTGGAGAATACAAGCGAGAGGCTAGATTCCTTGTCGCGGTTGGGTTCGGTGTCAATACTCTCCTTCAGTAAGAGCATTCTCGGTCCGGATGCCGTGTATGGAATCACCGTGTCCTCGGTAGCATCTAATTCCTTCACCGTGGAGATCTTCTCACCGAAATCAGTGGATTCGATAGATTCCAAATGGACCTCGATATCCCAAGCCCTGTGCTTCTTGCTCGCGTTTCTCAGAATTAGTTCACCATCGATAAACTGCCTTCGCACGGAACCGTCCGGGTTCAAGATCGCCTTCTCGGTCTCGCTGAGGGTAGCATGGAGCTTGTCACCGGGGATTGAATCAACCTCAGCAGCAGGCCTCAGGAATGGGGAAGGTCTAGCTGCCTGAGCCTTGATGAACTGCTGCTCTTCGGATTCGCGGACAAGTCCGAAAGCATCGATTGCCTCTGCAACCTGAGAGGTTTGAGTTAAGTCCTGTTCAGCCTCATCCTCTGTCTCGGGCTCCGGTTCCATCTCGGGCCCCGATTCAATCTCGGTCCCGGGCTCAGGCCAATCACCACCCAACAGTGAGAGGGAGTCTGCTAGAGAGTCAATCGAAAAGTGGTCTTCGGGTTCGAGGGGGGCCTCATCTGTGACATCCTCTTGCTCCGAATCTGAGTCGCCCACTGGGATATCCAAATTCAACGATGGCGGTGGGAAGCCCGGTGGTGGTGGCGGGGGAGGGATACTGAACTCATCCCCTAGTGAATCGTCATCGGTCGCGGTCTGATCCTCTGAGTCGTCAATTTCCATGGAAGGAAGGGAATCCAGCGATGGGGGCGGGAAGCCCGGTGGTGGTGGCGGGGGAGCGGGTTCCTCG
>JASLNR010000041.1 GCA_030745885.1 Candidatus Thalassarchaeaceae archaeon | reverse complement strand
AAGAGGATGCTGTCCTCCTTCGCCTCGGTGAGGAAAGTGCGCCATCTGGCTGAGGAGTCGTGTGCAGCCATCGTCATGTTTTCACCGCCGGGCTCCAGAGGTCCGGCGTGCAGGTCTATGAACAGTGCGCTCGCGAAATCCGACCCCTGCCTTTCTAGTGGAGAAATACTGCTCGGACAGGACGTCGAATGTGGTACTGGGGGCTTCCACTGCAGAAGGTGGGCCGATTCGGCCGGGGCCTACGGGAAAACCACCTTGGGTGGCATTCAAGCACCGTTGTACAATCGCCCACTCATGGAACATACGCGTTCAGGAAGTGACATCCTCGTGCGACTTGACCCGGGAGAAGAAATTCACGCGGCACTAAAGGGACTGGCAGATGATCTTGAATTTGATGCGGCCGCTATCACAAGCGGTATTGGTCGAACTCGTGAAAATCAATATGGTTACATGGATGAGGAAGGCGTTTACCAAAGACGGTCTTTGGACCTCCCATCAGAATTGGTGAGTCTCTCCGGCAATATTGCTCGCACGGAGAAAGGAGACGCATTCACCCATATCCACTGCTGCTGGTCTGATGATGACAATAACGTCCATGCTGGTCATTTGTTTCAAGCAACCGTTCATGTTGTAGCTGAAATTCACATCAGGGTCATGGATCATGCCTCCATGACGCGTTGTCCTCTTGCTGAGTTTGAGTTATTGGGTCTGGAATTTGACTAGAACGATTCAGTGGCTGGTTCCACCGAGGAAGTACTCGCCAATCTCCGGGTCGGTGAGGATATGGCTCGCATCGCCGGTGTGGACTATCTTGCCGCTTGCCATGATGTAGCCACGATCCGAGCGGGAGAGTGAGAGGCGTGCGTTCTGCTCGACGATTAGGACGGTGATACCCTGCTCGCGCAGCGAGTCTATCCTGTCGATTATCTGCTGCTGGTAGAGCGGTGAGAGCGCAGCCGTGGGCTCGTCCAGCAGCAGGAAGGTTGGGTTCGAAATTAGGGCTCGTGAGATGGCGAGCATCTGGCGCTCGCCGCCGGACAGTGATGCCGCTAGGTCATGCACCCTGTTGCGCAGGTCGGGGAACATCTCCAGCGCCCTCTCTATCCTCTCGTTAAGGGTCCTAGTGTCCAGCGTGTTACCGCCCATCTGTAGATTCTCCTCAACCGACAGGGATGGGAACACGTTGTTCACCTGCGGGACGTAGGCAATCCCGTGATTGACGAGTTGGTCGGTCCTCCAACCGGAGACGTCCCTGTCCCGGTACTCGATGTCGCCAGAGTAGTAGGTGGCGATTCCAAATATCGTCTTGATTAGAGTGGACTTACCGCATCCATTGGGGCCGATTACGGTGACGAACTCGCCCTCATCCACGTGCATGTCTATGCCATGCAGAATCTGGACCGAGCCGTAGCCGCCCTCAAGGTCTTTGACTTCCAATACCCTAGTCATTCCTCCTCCTCCTGTGGTTCCCCAGAGGCTCCCAAGTAGGCCTCAATGACTTCCCTGTTTCCCCTCACCTCATCGGGAGTCCCCTGCATCAGAATCTCCCCTTCGTTCATGACGATGATTCGATCGACACCCTGTCTGAGTATGAAATCCATATTGTGCTCAATGATTAGGACCGATATGCCGGTCTCGTCGACTATATTCCTGAGGTTGTTGAAGATCTTCATCGCGAGTGGGCCGGCGACCCCCGCCACCGGCTCGTCGAGCAGTAGGAGCTGGGGGTCGCCCATCATCGAGCGGCCGATGTCGACCAGTTTGCTCTGGCCACCCGAGAGTTCGCTGGTCAGGTTGTGGGCCATGTGAGGGACCTCGAGTTGGTCCAGCACCGAGTAGGCCTTGTCGAGCCGTTCCTCCTCCGCTGTGCTACTGTGAGGCCTTAGAAGCGCTTGCAGAGAGTCGGCGATTGACGAGCCGAACTGCTTCCTAGGAGGGACCATGAGGTTCTCGATGACCGTCATGCGGCGCCACAGATTAGTGTGCTGGAAGGTGCGGGTGAGTCCGAGCTTCTGGATCTCATCGGGCCTGTTCATCGAAACGTCCTGCCCGAACACCTCTACTGAGCCCGCAGTCTGGTCGAGCAGTCCACTGATGCAGTTGAAGGTGGTCGACTTGCCGCATCCGTTGGGTCCGATGAGTCCGACGAACTCGCCCTCACCAATCTCAAACGAGACGTCTTTGACGGCGACCAGTCCTCCGAACTCCTTGCGCAGCCCGTCCACCTTGAGAACTGGCCTCATTCTGAGTCACCTCCACTGGGGCGCGCCGGTCTGCTCGGCACCTCGGGCAGCAGACCCTTCGGATTGTACTTGAGAGAGAACACTATCATCAGACCAATCAGAAGGACCTTGATATAGGCCATGTCGGCTAGGATTTCCCCGCCGATAAAGCCCTCGATCATCGACCTCTCGCCCAGCAGTGCGCCATTGGCCATGAACACCAGAGCGCCGCAAATCCCAGTCTCAAACATGCCCCATTTATTGATTAATAGGCCGATTGCGGCTATCGCGACGAAGGTCTCGAAGGGTGTGATGTGCGGCCAGAACCAGAGGTCGCTCCCGGTTACCAGCCACTCGAAGAATCGATCAATCATGGCAGCGGTCTCGTTTAGTGGGAGGTCTGATGATCCTTGGCCGGCAACTAGGACGTTGAAGACGAATTCCATGATGACATAGATGAACGCACCAATCACCATTCCCTTGTTGTTGGCCGTTCCGCCGATGACGAATGCCGCCCAGACTAGGAATGTCGATCTAGCGGGTGCCATGAATGATGGTTGGAATCCTGTGAGTTTCCACGCCCACAGGGCTCCTGCGAAACCGGCGATTGCAGCACCGAGTGCGAGGCTGGCCGCCTTGTGGGTCAGGACATCGTGCCCGTGGTGCTGGGCCACCTCCTCGTCTTCCCTGATGGAACGTAGGATTCGGCCCCATGGTGAGGCCAGAACCGTCTCAAGAAGCCACCATATCGAAATCAGGCTGGCGATGCCGATGATGGCGAGTAGCATCATGTAAGGAGCGGGTTCGCCGAGCTCCATCGAGTACCAGGTTGCCTCGTACATGATGTCGCCTTGAGTCACGCCCCCGGTTCCATTGAGGATGTCGACGCCGCTGTACTCTGCGTTCGATCTGCCCAGCAACTCAGCGGGACTGCCGATGCCTACGACATCGGAGCAGTCCGATGCGTCCAATAACTCGCCTGTGGCGTCAACCGGTACGTCTCTACCGCAGAACCACCAACCCTCTAACGGCATCGGGTAACGCGAGATCCCTATCGAGGAGCCCCACGAACCCGCTCTCAGAAGAGGTTCTCCCATCAGCAGAACCCGAACAATCTCGCCGAGTGATATCGTCACGATGGCGAAGTAGTCCATTCTCAGTCTGGCTGTCGGGTATGCTAGCAGCCAGCCGAATGCTGCGGCTAGCAGAACCGCTACGACAACAGCCCAGAAGATGGGCCAGTCGTAGCCGTGCAGGTCCTTCGGAGCGGTCAGTATGCCTACGGTTATCGCCCCTACTCCTACGAAGAAGATGACTCCGAAGTTTACCATCCCCGTGATTCCCGTATGCAGGTTCAGGGAGAATGCCATGAGGGAGAATATGGCCAAGGTCAGAAGGACGTTCGAAACCTGTAGCGTCTTGATGAAACTCTGGCTGTCTGATTCCGCTACTGGGAGCCACTCGACGAACAGCAGGAGCAGTACCAGCAGGGAGACGAAAGCCACCCACGAGCCGAACGGACTCTCTCTGCCGTAAGGTGCGAGTCGCTTCAGTTCTTCCAGTGGTGACTCGCCAGATCTGTAGGCCAGAACTGCCAGGCCAGCAGCCCAAAGAAGGGCCAGAATCAGTAATGCCCTTGCGAAGAATTGCGGAACCGGTCCGAATAGCACGAGTGATACGATTAGCACGGCTATTATCCCATACTTCTGCTTCTGATCCAGACCAGAATGGGTCTTATCGAGGAAGTCGTAAAGACTCGTGTGGAATGAATCGAGGGCCCCCTTAGCGGGACCAAGGGCCTCCGTCATGGCGACAGAGCCGGAGTTCTTCGACTGGGCTATGGGCGCAGTCAGGTTGTCGACCAGATTGGTCAGGGGCCTCAGAGCGTCGTCGTCCCGGCCCTTCACTAGGTGGTATCCCTCCCACATGGCGATTGCCCAGACGAGGA
>JASLNR010000040.1 GCA_030745885.1 Candidatus Thalassarchaeaceae archaeon | reverse complement strand
GACCTTTGAAGAGTCAAGAAAAAACTGGGTATTACCCCAGCCACTTGGAGTTCCCTGGTCACGATTGCTCGCATTGCCAAGTTTTCGCGCCTGCTGCACCCCGTAGGGTCTGGATTCGTGTCTCAGAATCCATCTCCGGGCGATGTCTCTCAACACCCGTACGCGTAGATGGCTAGAGGGTACATTACACCCCCTACAACCTGATACGCCGCAGGCCCATCCTATGCCGCCGGAGCTTTCATCCACCCACCGTTCCAGGCGTGGTGAACTATGGGGCATTATTCTCAGTTTCCCGAGGTTATTCCCCAGCATAGGGCAGGTTACCCACGTGTTACTGAGCGGTACGCCGAGTCCCTAGGACTCACGACTCGCATGGCTTAATCGAACTCCAATAGCGGTAGCCTCCGGCAGGATCAACCGGATTTCGCGTGAGCGGAATCACATGATCCTTGCAGAGTCTGTTTATCACAAGTTGTCACTAATTGGTTATTGGCGCAGATGCACTTTCATTGATTGAATGTAATTTATCTGCTTCTTGCACCCCCTGTATCGGGGGTCAAGTCATAATTGTGGTTAACCTCCTCAACCACGAACTAGTTCGTGGCCGCACTTCCTCGGCAGCGCCACACCTGAAGGAGGATATCATCGCACTGGGTGCTCAATCTCCAACGCCGGTTAGACGCAGCGTCCTGCCGACCCTCATACGGTATTTCAACGTGACGAGGGAGTCAGTATCGGCACTGCCGGGCAGTACGCCGAATATCGACTCAGTCCGCTCCGAAGAACTCGCGCAGGACGGGGTGCATCTCCATCGCCTGCTCCTTTTGGATTTGCTCGTAGGTCCGCAGGATTATGCCTACGGCTAGGAGCAGTCCGGTTCCAGTCGCGTTACCCACGGTTCCCAGCAAGTCCGCACCTGCAGCAAGCAAGCCGACGAAGGCTCCGGAGAACAGGGTCACGGGAGGGATGTAACGCTCGAGGATGCGCTCGAGGACGACCGGGTTCTTGCGGAACCCGGGAATCTGCATGCCGGTGCGCTCGATCTGCTTGGCGACGTCCTTGGCCCCCATGTTCGTGGTCTCGATCCAGAACTTCGCGAACACCGTCGAGCCTGCGGTCATGAAGAAGACGTAGGTGAAGACGTGCACCATTATCTGACCGAGGCTGTGGCCGTAGGCGTCGCCTGTCTGGTTCAGCAGCGGAATCAGCCAGTCGCCGACACCATTCACCATAGACGAGTACCATGCGAAACCGTCCGTGGGAGTAGTGGCGCCCGGTTCGTATGCTCCGAACCAGTGCGCCTTGCTCCAAGCCCCGTTCCTTCCTAATATCGGGACGGTGGACAGCACCGGGTGGCTCCAGAACAACAGGGTGAACATGTTGACGTTGGCGAGCAGGGCGGCCATCAGGATGACTGGGATGTTGCTCGCGTAGACCAGTCGGATGGGATACTGGCCCCGGTGACCGCGGACCTTGCCGTGGGTCAGGGGCAGTTCCAGTTTGCTAGACTCAGCGTATGCCACCACTAGGAACACGATGATTGAGGACGCTAGCGCTGCTATCGGGTTGGCATGATTGAGCAGTATCAGTTCGAAGCCGTTCTGCGACACCAGTTCGGAGTTGGTCGCGGTGCGCAGCGTGTAGAAAATCATCGGCAGGGTCCCGGAGGGTGGGTTGTCGAAGCTCATCGGTGAGCCTTGGACGACCGGTAATGGGGACAGTGTTCCGACGAAGGTCGACTGGGCGACACCGGCGGCGATGAACAGCGAGATTCCGCTACCTATGCCCCACTTGCTGACCAGCTCGTCTAGGAGGAACACGAGGTAGGAGCCGATGAACAGCTGCGAGACGATGATGGCGTTGGCCCATCCGATGCCGTACTGCCCGATGATGGTCTCGCTGGGGTCGAGGAAACCGTACACTTGGGGAATCGACTCGACGGGAATCATGAACAGGACTAGTAGTTTCTGGACGCCTTGGTACAGCTGCTTGTCGCTGGAGTCCTGCAGATCCAGCTGGATAATCTTGGCCCCAGCGAACAACTGCATGATGATTGAGCCAGTGACGATTGGACCTATCCCCAGGTGCATGATTGAGCCAGAGGCACCAGCCATGATGGCCCGGAACGAGGAGAAGATGTCGAGCGTAGAGTCTGAGAGCCCGTAGATCATCACGTTGGTCATCATGAAGTAGATGATGAGGACCAGTACGGTCGTCCACATCTTCTGGTTGAACCTGACGTGTCCCTCGGGCTTGGTTATGCTGGGATAGACATCAACTAGGCGTGACAGCGCGTAGAGTCTGCTTGACTCGGAACCGGAGTAGGCTAGGCACGTGATGGCCATTGTCGCTCCCAGTCCTAGC
>JASLNR010000039.1 GCA_030745885.1 Candidatus Thalassarchaeaceae archaeon | reverse complement strand
ATCCGTTAGTCCTTCCCACGTCCATGTACTCGATGAATCGGACGATAACGCCAGTTCCTCGGAAGTGGTGGACTAGGGCGGGGACCTCGGACTCGTTTATGCCTCGTTGGACAACACAGTTGACCTTCACCGGACCGAGGTCGTTCTCGAGCGCGGCCTCGATGCCTTCGAGTACGGTCTCGACGGGTATGGCGCAATCGACCATGCTTGCGTGAGTATGTGGGTCGAGTGCGTCGAGACTGACTGTCACCCTATCTAGGCCGGCCTCCGCCAATAGCAGTGCCTGTTTCTCTAGTAGGGAGGCGTTGGTTGTGAGAGCGGTCTCAATGCCTAGGGCCGAGAGTCGTTGGACCAGGGCGGGGACGTTTGGTCTCAGAAGGGGCTCGCCACCGGTTATTCTGACCTTGGTCAAGCCCAATGGAAGGCATGCACGAACGAACCTTTCAATCTCTTCAAACGATAGTTGGGCCCGAAAGGGAAGGTACGTGTGATGCTCTCCGAAGCGATCCCGGGGCATACAATACCGGCATCTGAAGTTGCACCGGTCGGTAACGGAGATTCTCAGGTCTCTCAGGGGCCTGCCCAACCTGTCCTGAACCACATCCCCACGAGGTGGTGGATAGTGAAGAGGTTGACTGAGGAGCAAACAGGTTGAAGTGGGGGCGAGTACAGGATAGAATGGATTAGATGCTGAAGATCACTGAGAAGGCTAGGGAGATGCTCGACCAATTCGCCGAGCAATCTGAGAACGAAGGTGACTTGGCTCTCAAAGTGGATATCATCGGTCGCGGCCCCGATGGCTTCCAGTATGACCTCCAACTGGTCGATAAGAGCGATGCTCAGGAGGATGACGTAGGGGCCGAGGTCAGTGGCATGTCAGTCTTGGTGGGTGCTCGCAGCGCCCCTTATCTTGACGGCACCACACTCGACTACAAGGAGACGCTGATGGGTGGAGGATTCAGCTTCGAAAATCCCAATCCTCTGTGGATCGATGATTTGTCGAAGGCGGTCGCAGAGGTCATTGCTGAGCAGGTCAATCCCGTTGTGGCTTCGCATGGGGGGCACGTGGATCTGCTTGGGATCGATGATGGCAGAGCCATCATCGCATTCGGCGGTGGATGCCAAGGCTGTGGAATGGTCGATGTCACTCTCAGGCAGGGCGTTGAGGTCATGATCACAGATAGCGTCCCCGAGGTCACCGAAGTAATTGACGCCACGGATCATGAGGCTGGAGCCAACCCGTTCTACTAGCCTAGTAGACCATCGGGACGTCATCATCGTCGATATCGGGTGGGGGAAGAGCCATCGCTTGCGCGCGCTCGAATGCCTCTCTGACCCTCTCCTCGATATTCTTCGCGTCCTCTAGAAGCCCCTTAACAG
>JASLNR010000038.1 GCA_030745885.1 Candidatus Thalassarchaeaceae archaeon | reverse complement strand
ATCGCCATAGGGCCTCGCTCTTATGATGCTCTCGGTCCGTCGAATGGGGTCTCACAATGAGCCCATGACCGGGCCCACTAACAGAGCCAGCACCACCCAAGTCCCTAGGATCGCGGAGGCGAGTCCCCACGCACGCGGGCGGATGCCCACACTCAGCCACCCGAACACCCGAGAGAGTTTTCCTGGTGACAGGGCTACGAGACGTGCTATGTTGACCACAATCCCTGCAGCGACTAGGAAGCCCAGCATGGAAAGCACGGAGAGTGGGATTCCCAGTATGTCCGATCTAGCGACTGCACCCACTCCCTGAGGAATCAGTGCAGGCGTGCGCAACCACAGCAGCCAAGCCAGCCAAAGTCCCAGGTAGGCGTCCTCAGCGAAGCTGGCTCTGTCGCGCCAAGCGCGGAATCCATCAGGTAGGCGCGAGTATGCCACTGTGATCAAGCGCTCGACCTCGACTATCTTGCCGTACAGCAGTACTGACAGTCCGTGGTACACGAAGACCACCGCGAGCAGTAGCTCGACCCAGATCCAGAACGCACCTAGCCCAAACGCGGCCATCAGCGCCACAGGCAGGGCCCAGAGTCCGAATCCCGTGGCCGCGCCGGCTGCGGTCATGAGTGCTCCAGCACCTGGGAACAGAGGCTCCTCAGGCAGCTCCAACTCCCGGTCCCTCGGCATGGCGAGAACAACCAGAGGTAGCAGTGCAGTTCCGATAATCACCGAGAATAGTGACAACGGGTTATTGCCTGAGCCTCTGGAGGCAGATGAAACGGCCTCGTCTATCTCCAGTGCCGACATCGTGCCTGGTTGCCAATCGGTGACGAAGCCTGCTGAGTCGATGATTATGACAGCGTCCGTGGCGCCACTTGGGAACGCCTTACCAACGGCAGCATCTGCCTCGTCCATGAGCAGGGGCCATGACTCGTTGAGAATCAGAGAGTAGGTGTCCAGATCGACTGACTGGACGCCCTCACCGGTGGCAATCTGGATGAACGCGATTTCAGAATCACTGATTATAGCAGCACCACGGAAATCGTCGAACTGCCTGATTGCATTGGGCGAGCCGGTTCGGAACAGCCCGACGACCACGGCATCGCTCCCCTTCAGCAGTTCGGGCAGTTTGACCAGTTCTCCCTCGTGCGATAGCAACGCGAACGATGGGGAAGCTCCCTCCTCCCTCGGGGCGTTGCTGTCTATGTCAGGTAGGTGCATGGCAGGACCGAGTGCTGCTATCGCAAGTAGCAATAGTATCGCGTAGGTCTGTATCGGCAGCATCGCCTCGCGCATCGACACTCCAATCCAGGCGATTATCCCCAGAGGGACCACGACTGCGGCCCACATCGAAGACAGCATCGGTTTGGCATCCTGCGGGACCTCAAAGCGAAGGACCCCGATTGCGTCGCAAAGCTCCCCTGGATTCTGGTCGGTGATCATGAAGCAAGCGTCAATCATGTATCTGCCAGGCATCAGAGGCTTCTCCGAGGACCAGGTCAGTATCGTCCTGTTACCCTCACCAGTCCTCGTTCCATGAGGAGTCTCAAAGTGCTCCAATCGCTGATCCTCCTTGCCGAAGCCATGGACCATCTCATCCCAGTCTAGTGGCCCCACTATCTCAAGCACTTGCCCATCAAAGTCTCCTGGCCCCCATGGAGAAATTGGTGTGAATTCTACCCTTGCCATTCTATTGGAGTCGATGCTGTATTCTAACTTCGGTTCGATGACATCCCCGTCGAAGATGATTCCGGAGGTCGCATCATATGTCCCCCACCAAAGGACCCCCTGCTGTAAGCAGTCGTGCTGTACATCGACTTGTAGAGAGACGAGATCCCCTGATGCCAGTGAGACGTTGACATCGAGTGCCTGTACTGTGAACTCGTGGGCCGAGAGGTACGATTCCTCCATAGGCAGCGAATTGGTCTGAGCGTTCCCTATGACCGCACTGTTACCGAGAGACAGGGTCACTAAGAACGAGGTCTCTGCACCAGCGGAACCCGGTAACACGTTAGTCAGTCTACAACCGTCGTTGGTGGAGTCAAGAGATGCAAAAAGCCGCACTGTGATGTTGCCCTCGAACCTGAACGACTCCGATAGGGGCGCAGATTGGATGTCAATCAGATTGGGATTGAGCGCGGAACTCGTCTTGGTGAACTCGGCCCTGCCTAGGGGCTGACCGGTGTTGGTGGTCCAGTTGCGGTCTAAGAACGGCTGATCCTCCGTACCCTTCAGATACAGCATGTGAGTGTCAGGGAGTGTCCATTCGATACCTGGGCCTTCGGCTTCCATGGCATCCTGAGCGTTGACCATCAGGGATGTCGAAGTCACCGTCAGAAGCAATACTAGGGCAATCAAGGCCCCGGCTCTAGCAGCTCCAGTCCCCTCTCCCATGCCCTTGTCTCCTTACCACTCAGTACAAACCCCTCGTCTTGATGTTACAGGAACCTGAATACCACCACAGCGGCCATTACCGCCCCGGAGAGCGTTGCCAGGAAGTTCACGGTATGCTTGCCGATGTATCCTCTATTCTCTAGGAGCTCTCCTAGGATTGAATCGATCTGGCACCCAAGCCAACCCACAATCGTTACCGTAACGAAGATGGTGGTGGCGCTCATTTCCTCTCCGTAAACTGGGGCGAGCAGAGCGGTCGATACGGCGATAATCAAGGCTCCGAGCAGTGCTGCTATCGTGCCCGTCGGAGACATCCCTCCGTTGGTCCCGGGCGGTACGGCCTCGAGGGTGATGATGCTGCGTGTCCTCGGGTCTAGGCTGCCGATCTCCGAGGCCAATGTGTCTGAGAGGGCCACCGATACACTGCAGGTCACGGCTAGGAAGTACCAATCTCCGTTGCCGAACCAACCGAGTATCGCTACAATGGATGCGGCCGCACCGTTAGCCATCACATTGCGCCATCCCCTCGCGCCCTCGTTGGACTCTTGAATCGAAAGTGCTCGCTTCTCCTCGAAGCGCCACTTGGTCGCGATGGAGGCCACGAAGAGGAATATTACGAGAATGATGAGCCATGTCCAGTGCCCAAGAAGAGAGACTGTGAGTCCGACAGCCATGGCAGCGAGCATTCCGCTCAGGTTGAGCATGTCACGGAGCTTGGATACCAGCAGCAACCCGACGACCAAGGCGATAGAAATCATCTGGTCGTCGGAAAAGTAGGTCGATGGTTCCACCATTCTGCTCGTTCTCGCTGCCTTGTGCAGCGGTCATGAAGGATTCCCCTGTGAGAAGTCCGTTCCCGTAGGAACGGAATGTTGGCGAGGCAGGCAGGGGTAGGGATGAAAACGACCGGGCGTCATCGACAACCATGGAAAACGTACTTCCCCTCGAACAAGTCGTGGAAGGTGGTCC
>JASLNR010000037.1 GCA_030745885.1 Candidatus Thalassarchaeaceae archaeon | reverse complement strand
GGGGCCCTTCATGACCGGTGGCTCGATGATAAAGCGAGTCACCATGGAGGAATCTACATTTCAGGACGGAAACGCACTGTTCGAGACAGGCACCCCCAGAATCGCCGAAGCCATCGGATGGGGCGCTGCCGTCGAGTGGCTGGACCAGTTTGACATGAGGGAGTTACACGAGCACGTCAACGTCCTTGCTTCGTGGACCGCGGCCCAGATGAGGGAAATACCCGGAATCAAAATCTACGGCGAGCCTGAGAGGGAAGACAGCAGCGGCGCGATCTCCTTCCTGCATGAGGGCATCCAGTCGCTGGACCTTGCGTTGCTCCTAGACGAGGGAGGATTCGCGGTGAGAACCGGACACCACTGCGCCCAGCCTCTGATGGACGCCCTGGGCGTACCTTCGACCAACCGTGCCTCCTTTTGGATCTACAATACCATGGAGGAGGCTGAGGCCTTCATCGACCACCTGCGTCACATCGTAGAGAGATTCTCCTGAATGCGACTCTTAGTCACGTTCAAGGCAGACCGCATGGACGCTTTTCCATGAGGTCAGAGAGGACTTGGCCTGAGCATCTTGACCCGATTGTTGAGGAGTTCTCGGATTGCTTCGACTCAATGGAGAGATACGAACTCTTGTTCGAGTACGCCAAGTGTCATCCCACCCCCCTCCCCCCGGATGAGTGGAAGGACGAGAATCAGGTTCACGGCTGCCAATCCCGCGCCCATGTGATTTGCTCGGTCGATGATGCCGGGGGGTTCTTGCTTCGTTGTGGGGCTGATGCTCAGGTTGTACAGGGACTGATGGCAGTAACAGCGATGGCGGTGAATGGGGTGGAACCGTCTGTGGTGGCCCAGATGGAGCCCGACTATGCCGACGCCATGGGAATCACGTCTTCGCTAACCCCCAGCAGGGCCAATGGCTTCCTCAACATGTTCAGACGGGTCCGTGAAGATGCGGGCAAACTCGTATGAGGCGATAACATGGTCGAGGAAGCGGATATCATGGCTTCCCTGATTGATGTGGAGGATCCCGAGATGAAACTCTCCGTCATTGATCTGGGGTTGATATATTCGGTCAGGATAGAGGGGAATCACGCTGAGATTGACATGACACTTACTAGTCCTGGATGCCCCGTAGCACCCGAGTTAATGGCCGCTGTCCACCGATCCGCACTCTCCACGAATGGTATTGAGAGCGTCCACGTGAACCTGACATTCACCCCGCTCTGGGACCCCAAGGTCCATGCTACCGAGGATGGCAAGTTCGAACTCGGGATTTTCTGACTAGGGGGAAATATCCTCTGCAGCCCTTACGGTGTTGGATAGCAGCATGGCGATGGTCATGGGGCCCACACCCCCTGGAACGGGAGTGAGCCACCCTGCAACCTCCGAGACCGAGGGATCGACATCGCCCGCTAGCCGCGAGCCTGAGGGTACCGAGCCATCTTCTATCCTAGAGACACCTACGTCTATCACTATGGCTCCCGGCTTGACCCATTCGGCCCCAACCGTCCCTGGCCTGCCTATCGCAGACACCAATAGATCGGCACCCCTGCAGAGAAATGAGGGTTCATTGCTCCTGGAGTGGATTATGGTCACCGTGGCATCGACGCCCTTCTGAGCCAGTAGTAACGCCATCGGCATCCCGACTATCCTCGATCTCCCGAGTACCACGGCCTTGGAGCCGGTTAGATCTGCTCCAGTCTCCTCAAGGAGCCTCATTACTCCAGCTGGCGTACAAGGCAGCATGCCCCTTGTGTCGCCCTGCACGAGCCTGCCGAGATTCGTCGGATGGAAGCCATCGACGTCCTTTCGGGGGTCGATGGCATAAGCGATTCGAAACTCATCAACCCCTCGGGGGAGAGGGCTCTGGACGAGAATGCCGTGAACGGACTCGTCGCCGTTTAGATCGGAGATAATGTCTAGGATTTCCTGTTGGGTGCTGGTTGATGGCAGGTCAATTCGGGTGCTTCCGACCCCAGTCCTGTCGCAAGCGCGCTGCTTGTTCCTGACGTACACGTGGCTGGCCGCATCATCCCCTACCAGCACAACCACTAGGTGCGGCTGGATGCCGTTTTGTCCCAAGGAATCGACCCGCACCTTGAGTTCATCCTCGATTTCGAGGCTGATGGCCTTTCCGTCTATTATCGTGGCACTCACGCTCCCCGGTAGCCCAAACGCCGTTTCAAGTTTGCATAGGAGCCTCAGGAGGGATTTGAACCCCCGGCCGTCTGATTACAAATCAGATGCTCTACCGAGCTGAGCTACTGAGGCGTGTCAAAACACGCCCACCCCCTCCACTTGAACCCTACACCCTGCCACCGCCCCTCGCGAGGCTGATACGAGCGGACCCCGGCCCGTGCCCGTGAAAGGCACCCTAGTCGGCTCGAACAGACGGCTCAATACCATGATTGCGGGCTGGGTCTGCATAGCCCTGGGCGCCGGGGTGACGCTCTCCGAGGCCTCCCTATTCGCCCTCGCTGTTGCCGCTCCACTTTCCATTGGTGGCGTCATTCTGCTCTTGATGGGAATTGGGATGGGCCCGGATGGGGGTCCCAAGGAATTGAGGGTATCCCCCTGGGAACCCGATCACGCGAAGATGCCCGATGCCGGGAGGGTAATGTACCGGCTCGACACAACGTTGAGCAAGCCGATCCGGACATCGATTCTTTGCGGTCGTTGCGCTCACTTGGAATGGGTAGGGGGAGTGAAGCCTAGGCAATTCACATGCTCTTCATGCGGAACGGAACTTTGGGCTTCAGAGGAAGAATGAACGAGCCAACGCTTCCTCTTCGGCAATCGTCAAGTGACCAACATGGTTCGGGGGCGCGGAGGGGTCGTGATGCTTCTGGGCAATAAAGAGCGAAGGATGCTCAGGGCCATGCTCACCGACCCTTCGAGGAAGTGGGCCCTGGAAGATTTGCTGGCAGAGACCGGTTGGACCGACCAAGTGCATGTAGCGGGTGCCGGCAAGGCATTGCATGAGGGGGGGCTGGTAGACGTGGAGGAGAGCAGGTCAAGATTGGTCTACTTGGGACCCGAAGGCAACAAGGCCTCTGACGAAGGCCTTCTGGAATCACGTCTGTGGAAGTGGATCAGCGAACAGGTCGTTTCGGAACGGTCCATGAAATCCCTTCTGTCCGCCGGCTTCGACCGTAGCGAGACTGGACCCGGGGTAGGCCTGTTGAAGGGACTCGGGATCAGTATCGAGGGAGGATCCTTCGTCGTGGAAGACGATGACGCGGTCACGCAAGCCATCGACCAGAGGTCCGGCTTCATCCAGAGCCTCGCTGAGGGGGCGAAGGAGTCTTCGTCACTGGATGATGCCATGGTCGAGCACTTCGCCTCGAGAGGGGGGCTAATCGAGTACGAGGATACGGTGTCAAGGACCTGGTCTTTGACCAAGGAGGGTGCATCCGTCGATGATTCCGAGCTTGATGACGTCGACATGATCGGCGAGTTGACACCCGATATCCTACAGACCGAGGCGTGGAAGGAGGCCGAGTTCAAGCCCTTCGACGTCAACGCCCCCTCCCCGATCCCAATTGGGGGCAGGACCCACCCGATGCAGGCACTGATTGCGCGCATCCGCTCTGTTTTCCTTGAGATGGGCTTCTCGGAGATCGAGGGGGATTACGTCCAGTCCGCCGGATGGAATATGGACGCACTGTACATCCCACAGTCGCATCCGGCAAGGACGATGCAGGACACGTTCTACCTCTCGCAACCCGAGCGAATAGAGGTTGAGGACGGGTATCTCGACTTGTGGGCCAAAGTGCATGAGCACGGACACGACACAGGGAGCAGGGGGTGGGGCGGGACCTTCGACAAAGAGGAGGCACAGCGTGCCCTCCTCCGAACACACACTACGGTGAACACGGTTCGCCACATCGCCGAGAATCCACACGTTCCTTCCCGCGTATTCGGAATCGGCAGGGTATTCCGTCAGGAGACCATCGACCGAACGCACATGCCGGAGTTCCACCAGATTGAGGGAATAATCCACGAACCGGAGGCAAGTCTGCCGATGCTGCTCTCGACCCTCAAGACGTTCTACGCCAAAATGGGCTATCCAGAAGTACGCGTCAGGCCAGCCTACTTCCCATATACGGAACCGAGTGCAGAGGTCGAAATACTGTGGAGGGGGGAGTGGATGGAACTGGGCGGATCGGGTATCTTCCGCCCAGAGGTGACTGAGCCATTGGGTACGGAGTGGCCTGTTTGCGCATGGGGCATGGGCCTCGAGCGGCTCGCAATGCTCATACTGGACTTGGACGACATTCGCCAGCTCTATCAGCCAGACCTCGAGAGGCTCCGGAGTATGCCTCTCCTCTGAGTTCCCTACCAGCCGTGGCTCACTCGTCAACCAGTGCTTTGATGTCTTGCAGGAAATCATCTGCGTCCCAGTTGATTCCCGAATAGGCGACCCTCTTCCTCTGCTGCTTGTCAATGATGAATGTCACAGTGGAGTGCCCGACCTCGTATTCCCCCAGGCTCTCCTCATGCGGGTCGGTTCCGTTCGTCTGGCCTCCCTCCGACACGCATGTCAGCCAGTCATCGCCATCACGCTCCCAGCCATCGTCGCACATGCAGTGGGCACTCGCCCCGGAGCCCATTATCCAGCCATGTCCCATGCAGTCCTCCCCCGGGGGGAGGAGGCTGATGTTGGAGCCGCCAGCCACCCATGCGAAGTGGGTGAAACCAGCCATCGAAATCTCGGAGAGACTCGATTGCTCCATGGTCCAGACTTGTTCGGAACTATCCCATCTGTGAAGCCCCCAGCTCCAAGAAGAGTTTGCCGTGAAGTTGCCGATTGCCCCAATTCCCATGTCCATGGTAGTGTTGCTCCTCTCGAAGGCGAGCCTTGCGAACTCATCGGCCTTGGCCCCTGTTGGCAGTTGTTCGTAGGGGTAGTCGATCTGCAGGGTGGAGTTGTCCGGGAACAGTACTGCGAAACGATTGTGCGCACCCTCGGGAGGCAGGCTGTTGGTGATGTGACTCGCGTCCACAACGACGTTCCAATCGTCCCAGACCGCTTGCATCACCGACCCCCTCTCATGGGTCAGATGATCCCATTCGAACCCCATGGCCTGCGTCCACTCGGAGAGGTGAGGGACCGTGTCCCGCGCCGGGTCGATGGTGACGGAGAGGATCCCCACGTCATCGTCATAGCCCCCCAGGTTCTGATTGACGTAGTGCAGTTTGGAGGATATGACTAGGCACACGTCCGGGCACGAGGTGTAGATGAAGGCGACCACGACGACCCTCCCTTCGTATTCGGAAAGACTGACTAGCTTCTCGTCTTGATTCTTCAGTGTGAAGTCAGGAGCCTCCGGCGGATCCCTGTACTCAGTACCCAGAAACACGACCCCCTCCTCGCCCGAGCCCAGGCATCCTGGCAGCAGGAGAATTAGCGAGAATAGGAGGGCGACAGTGCGAGCGCTCATGCTGACCCCATTTTCCGAGCCTATTTCACACTTCGGCGACCAAGTACTCTATGTCCTCCAGCACTAATTCAGGATTCCAGTCGGTATCGCCCCACCAAACCCTCTGTCGCATCTGCTTGTCCACGATTATGGTTCCCGTCGTGTGGTCCACCCAGTATGCCAGCGGATGGTGCTTGACAGTGACGTCGCCCTCGGTCTGCTGAGTCTCTAGGCCGCAGCCATTCTCATCCACTTCCTCGCCCGAGGGGGTATCGGGGCAGTTGTCGAAACCGTCGGCGACACCGTCTCCATCGACGTCGGAGTCGTAGGTGGTAAGCCCCACATCGAAGTTCATCCACACGGGCTCTAGGTCGACTACCCCGCCAGTCAGGTGCGGCCATCCAAGACCCCTCGTGCTCGCGTAATCGCGCAATACAGAGGAGTTGTCTGTCCAGGGGTCGACAGTGATGGTCAGAATCTGAACCTCAGTGCCATGACGCTCACCCAGTTCCTCAACGATGTACGCTAGGTTGGCGCTGACCACCGGACAGATGTCGGGACACCTTGTGAACAGGAAGCTAACCACCACCACCTTACCCTCGAATTGGGATAATGACACGTATTCCCCGTTCTCGTCCACTAGAACGAACTCGTCCACGGCCACTGCCGGGGTGATGTCATCACCGTAGAATACATCGGGCTCCGCGCCTCCAAGGCACCCCGTGGACAGGATGACGAGGGTGAGAACCAATGCTGATGCCTTTCTACTCATCCCCCTCCCTCCTTGCTAGCCAAATTACGAAAGAGGCCGTGAACAGAACGATGGCCAAATTCCTGAGCCCTTCTTCCATGCCATCAACTTCGGCCCCGCCCCCATTCTCCTCGGTGTTGAAATCGTAACCAGGAGGGGGCCCGTCATCCTCGTGGAGGTCATGCACTAGGGTGAGATTCAGGGATTTCCATAGGGTTCCGTTGGAGAATACATCCACCTGGTAGGGCCCAGGCTCCCATTTGCCGGGTTCCATCCAGAATACGCACTCGTCCTTGATGGACGATGAGTTCGAAGGAGCGGTTTCGCACCTCTCGTCGTAAGTCTCATCTCCATCAATGTCTATTAGAATCGTGCGGTTGTAATCTACAACGTTGAAGAAAACGATTGAGTCGTTCTGCACGACGTTCGCTTCGCTGGGTTGAATGCTCGCACCCCTCATGATGAATGCGTATTCGTTCGCCCCATGAGCCGCCACTATGGGCATTAACAGAGTGATTGCCAGTATTGCGACCAGCGCCTCGTTGCGCATATCGAACCTCAATTCTCGCTCGCTTCGATGGCCCAGAGTGGGGGGTAGTCGAACCTGGGGTCGAAGTCCTCGTCGAACTGCACCACGTAGATTCCGCTGACCATCTCGGAGATGTAGACGAATCCCCGTGGATCATATTGCAGGCCCCAGTCGAATGGGATCATGCACGAGGCCCAGCAGTCTGCCATGTCATATCCGAGTGACTCAGTGGCGTTGTCCATCCATTCGGGACCTGCAGGCAGGTAGTAACCGATGGTATGGGTCGGGGCCAGCTCCACTATGGCTTGGAAACCACGGTCGGGCTCGGGAACACCGTTCTCCCACACGAGCTCCTCCCAGATGTGGCCATGGTCCGTGGCCCACGTCCCCGCGTGGTAGTGGGCCCAGTAGATGTGGCCACCGGTACCGGTGTCGCCGTTGTGCGGGCTGTAGATGTAGCCACCTGGTATCCAGTGCTGGGGATGGCTGCCATTCTCCTTCATGCCCTCCCCGGGGAGCCTCCACTTGGAGACTAGGAAGGGCTTGGCAGGATCAGTGGTGTCGATGGTCCACAGGTAGCCGGAATGGTTGTCGTTCGAGCCGTACTCGGGTGCGATGATCGTGTAGTGCCGCCAATTCGCCCCATAAGTTGCGTCATCCGGTCCCGAGCCGCATTCCACAGGCCACTCCATTTTGGGGACGTACTCGCTGATGCCGCTGCAGACCAGGTGGTCGTAGGGCACTGCGTAGTGGATATTGTCGTTGCCCTGAGCGGAGTCGAGCCACTCCTCGGGAGCCATATTGGCATGGCCACCGCCCTCCGGGCCGTACCACCCGTCGTCTGCCGTCGGGCATCCTAGCCAACGACCGACCTCCGGGGGCCACGCTATCCCGAAGGGATCGGCTACGGTCGGCGGGTCACTGACGTCAACGATGCGCAGGCCCGCTCCCCAGTAGGAGGCGATTAGCAGACGCTGATTCGTGACTGGGTGGACGAAGTAGACGTGGTCGTGGTTGAAGATCGAGCCTCCGCAGGTGGTGTCCGGCTCCGGGGTGTAGCCCCCCCATCGAATGATCTCGCGGCTAGAGTTCTGCTGCTCCTCGTTCTGGTTGGGCAGCCAGGACTCGAAGCCCCGGGGCACGTAGAATATCTGGGTTCCCTTGTAGGTCGTCCCGCTGCCGCCCTCGATCATCTCGGGGTAGGGATCCGCCCCGAATAGGAACAGGCTGCATTCCTCAGTGAAGTCCACAGCACCGTCCCAGTCGCAGTACACGGCTAGGTCCTGGTTGTGGAAGCCTGCAGGGGGGTTGTTCCACTCGGCGACCTTGATCGGGCTGGTCTTGTCTCCGACGTAGATGACGTCGAGGCGATTCATGCCGCTATTGGCGTCATCGTCGTTGGGGATCGGGTCGAGCTCGCTATTGGTAAGCTCGTGATTGACCAGCACCCAGTTGTTATCCTTGGTGACCTTGATGTCGATCATCCTCGCGACCTCGGCGTAGTATGTGGACAACAGCCGGATGTTGTTTGGCTCGCTGATGTCGAGGATCTCGAACTGGTTGTAGCTCGAGACATAGGCAAAGCAGCCGCCACTGCCGTCGGCGTGGATCTCGCAGTCCTCGTCGAAATTGCCCTCTATGGCAACCTCCGAATTGTCCCCGGGTGTCGGACCGACGTTCTTCCAGTCGTCGTAGCAGGGCCTTCCGGCCACGTTGTCCAGTTCCGGGGGCGGCTTGACGTTGCCGTCGCAGTTGAGGTTGTGGTAGTCGATCAGTTCGGCGTTAGGCGTCGAGAGGCGATGGGCGAGCATGTCGCCGTGGGAGTGGTTGGCGTCCTCGATCTCTATCACCGGGTCTACCCATTCCCAATCATCGCCATCCTCGCCCTCGTCATCCAGAAATGACAGGCAGCCCGAGAGCGGTGCAAGTATCATCAGCGCGACCATCAGCCACATTCGCAACGCTGCCATTGCCTCGCTCCGAGTCAAACTCCGATATGAACGTGCACCTAATCCGTTTCCGTCTTCTGCAGAACCGCATCACGAACCGATTGGGATGCCGTATGGGGCATCGATGTCGAGTTGGACGATGTACATCCCGCTCGTGATGCAGGACAGATACGTGTAGCCCTCATGGTGCTCTGCAGCCCACAGGAAGGGCGTCCAGCCGAAGTCGTAGAACGAGCTGTCGGGCGCGACCCCGTCCTGCGCGTGGGGCAAGTGGTAGCCGATGGTAGCATCCATGTGCGCATCGGTCTTATTGCCTTCCGCAAGACCTGCTGCCATCAACGACTCGACGTCGATAACCCACAGACCCGAGTGGTAGCCGGAGAGGTATATTCTAGCATCCCACGCCCCACCGTGGCTGTTGTCGGGAAAGCCTGGCAGCCCGGTCTGGAAGATCTCGGTGTCGGCGTTGTGAGGGCTGAACAGCAACCACTCCTCGCCACCAGGAATGAAGTGCTCCCAAGCGAATGGGATTTCCCATCCGTGAATGAGTTTGGGCTGGAAGCGGACGTTGCCATTGACCTCCTCGTAGTCGGTTGTGTCCAGCAGGTAAGCCATCCCCGTTCCCACCGAGGTCTCCAGGACTTCGGTTGCCAGCATCGTCAGATGCCTCTTGCCTTGGGGGTAGCCAAGGTGGCTGGCATCGACCATCTCGTCGAACGGCTCTGCGTAGTGGATGTATGAGGCACGCCCCCCGTTCTCGTTGCCCGTGGTGCCGCTGTCAGGCTCCCCATCACCGTCGAAGTCCTCGAAGTCCATCCACAGTCCGACCTCGGGAGCGCGCCAGATGCAGCCCGCTTGCGTGCCTCCAGAGAGTCGGCACAGCGAGCCGTGCCAGAGGTACTCCGCCATATCCTTGTCCGGGTGGGGCACATCGGAGACGTCGAAGATTCGAAGCCCAGCCTCCCAGTAGGCACCATACACGTACGTTCTCCCGTTTCTTGGATCGTTGCCGTCCTCTCCAGGCCAGGTCTGCACCGTCATGTCGTGGATGTAGATCCATCCTCCGCGCGTGGTCTCCCACGAGACCTCCGCCTCGCCGACCTTGACGATTCGAGGAAGGTCGCCGAACCCGGCGAAGTTGAGGTGGGCGATGGTGATGCCTCCGCAGGCATCACCCTGACCAATGTCACACGACTCGTAGTCTGGGTTGGCAACGAAGATGTACCACTCGTTGTCGATCATGTGGGTGTACAGGTTGTGCGGCCCGCTCGGGTGGTCGGCATCGTACCAGAAGTCAACGAAGCTCGGATTGCTTTTGTCAGTCACATCGACAAGGGTCACGGAGACCTGAGCTGGGTCCTCCCACTCTCCGACGTTTGGGTCGGCGGCGCCTGGGTCGATGATCTGGTTCTGGAGGATGACGTACTCGCGAGAGTTGTACTCGAGGTACTTGACATCGAAGACTTGGGTGTTTGGGTCGTAGTAGACGCCGGTCACGCTGGTGTTTGAAGGATTCGTGACATCGACGATGTGCAACTCCGTCCACCCCGCGATGTAGGCGTAGGTGTGACCGTCAGGCGAGTCTGCAACCTGGATCTCGGCATTACCCGTGTCGGTCAGGGTGTTGTAGGAGACTGGCTGGATGTTTTCCGTGTACAGGACGTGCTGGCTTGCGTTGCGGTGGTCATGCCCCTCGTCCTGGAGGAGCGGGTCGATCATGGAGGCAGCCCCTTCGTCGACTTCGTCGGTACCACGAGCCAGAAGGAAGGAAGAGGTGCCGGCGACGATTACACAAACAACTAGCCCCACGCCCAGTATGACGCGCTGACCCTCCATGAGGCCGCCAGACTCCGGGTCATGTTGAAGCCATCGCTGCGCTGCGGCAAGACATGCGCCATCGCACAGCCTTCGCCTTAGCGCTAGCAGCCCTCATGCTGCTTCCACAGGGAGTTGTAGCCCACGAGGCCAAGGAGTACACCTTCCTGCTCAGGGAGGGTGGCTCCACTCCTGGCGCCGTCGAGGCTGGGATTCTCGTGGAGACAGACTCGCTATTCTTCATGAACGTGGACGATAGGGAGGGGGTGAGCCACCGGGTGCAGGTGGATGCCGATGCAGACGGCTCCTTTGAGGGTCTCGACGACTTCGCCACGCAATGGCTCAACTCAACGTGCGAGCATGACGCGAACGGCTCGAAGCTCGATGAGGAATGCGTGGTCACCGAACTGGTGCTCCTGGCCCCCGAGAACGGCCTGCTTCCAGGCAACATATCGATGAGGCACCAGATTAGGTCTGACTCGGGCATCTCGAACCGCATCTTCTACGTCAATTATGCTCTCGACGCCCACGTCCAGCCAAACCTGCCCAATACTCCCGCACAAACTGAGCAAGGCGCCCAGGATGGCAACCATGACTCCCTTGCTCTCCTTCTCGTGCTCTCCCTCCTAGGAATCCTGATGATCACCCCAAGGCTGATGGGTTCGAGCGAAGAGGAATAGCGAATTCGGACGGTTTGACTCAATAACTCTAGTCTGTTCGGAGGCCTAGAGGGCGCTTAGCTCAGCTTGGAAGAGCGTCTGGTTTGCAACCAGAAGGCCGGGGGTTCAAATCCCCCAGCGTCCACCAATTTCCATAGAAGAAAAAACTCATTCTTCGGATTCGCCACTCCGATTTCCACTCTGTTCGTTGAGGATGGTAGACATCTCAATAATTAGTAGTACAATCAGTATAGAGAGGGTGAATATCGCACTCCTCATGCCGACGGTGAATTCGAAACTATCAGCATTTTTTCCAATCCCGTCCCTGTCATCGTCCCTCCACTCATTGGGGTCGTTGGGAAATGCGTCGTTATTATCGATGGCCCCGTCATTGTCGTCATCATTATCCAACCTGTCGCATTCTCCGTCCTTGTCGAAGTCAA
>JASLNR010000036.1 GCA_030745885.1 Candidatus Thalassarchaeaceae archaeon | reverse complement strand
TCGGGATAGTCGCTGGCGATGTTGTCGCGGTACCACTGGTCGAGAGCCTGTGGGTACAGGCTGTACGAATTGAGCCAGTTGATGGCAGGGAAGTGGCGCTGGCGAGCCAGTCCCGCATCCAGGCCCCAGAACACCTTGACGATTCGAAGCGTTCCTTGGCTGACCGGCTCGGATATGTCCCCGCCGGGCGGGGACACGGCCCCGATGACAGAAACAGAGCCATCGTCCCCTGCCAGGGTCTGCACGCGACCGGCCCGCTCGTAGAACTCGGCGAGTCGGCTGGATAGGTAAGCCGGATACCCCTCCTCGCCGGGCATCTCCTCCAGACGGGAGGAGATCTCCCGCATCGCCTCGGCCCACCTGCTTGTGGAGTCAGCCATCAGAGCGACGTCGTAGCCCATGTCTCGGAAGTACTCGGCGATTGTAATGCCGGTGTAAACCGACGCCTCGCGAGCGGCCACTGGCATGTTCGATGTGTTGGCAATCATGGTGGTCCTGTTCATCAGCGGTTTGCCTGTGTTGGGGTCGATGAGGTGGGGGAACTCGCTGAGCACCTCGGTCATCTCGTTACCGCGCTCGCCGCATCCGATGTAGACGACAATCTGGGCATCGGACCACTTGGCAAGCTGCTGCTGCGCCACTGTCTTTCCGGACCCGAAGGGCCCGGGGATGCCGGCGGTCCCTCCTTTGGCAAGGGGGAAGAGGAAGTCCAGGATCCTCTGGCCCGTCACTAGAGGGACGTCTGGAGCGTACTTCTGGACGAATGGCCGGGGTGTGCGAACCGGCCATTCTTGCATCATGGCGATCTCAGTTCCACCGTCCAGCGTGCAAACCGTGGTGGTGATGTCGAATTCGCCTGACTCGATGCTAGCGACCTTGCCACTGTTGCCCGGAGGAACCATGACCCTGTGCTCGACGGTTTCGGTCTCTTGGACGACTCCAATCACGGAGCCCCCCGAGACCTCATCGCCGACCGAGACGGTGGGGTTGAACTCCCACTTTTTCGAGAGATCGAGGCCGTCAGCGTCGACTCCGCGCGTGATGAATACGCCCATCGTCGCCTCGAGGTCCTCGAGGGGGCGCTGTATTCCGTCGTAGATCTGGGTCAGGAGACCCGGCCCTAGCTTCACGGACAGGGTCTGCCCCGTCCTGATGACCGGTTCGCCGGGCTTGATGCCGGAGGTCTCCTCATAGACCTGGATGACCGACTGGTCACCGTGCAACTCGATCACTTCTCCCATCAGTCCCTCATTGCCAACTCGCACCACTTCGTACATTCTCGGCGAGATGCCGACGGCCGTAACGACCGGTCCTGAGATTCTGTAAATCAATCCGCTTTCTTCACTCATTTATTCACTTCCTTATCCATGTAATTTTGGAATCTACTTCCAGAGGTCGACGCCTAGCGCCGACTTGATGGACTCTCGGAGGGTGTTGTCCTCCTCGGTCCCTATGCCCAGTACAGTGGGCGAAATGCTATCCGACAAGCGCTGCCTGAGCCTGTCTGGCACGCGAGCCAGGTCGGACGCATCGACAACGATGATGCCGACCTCCTTCTCATCGAGCATCGAGCGGAGGACATGGCCCATATCGTCCTCACTTTCGGGGTTGTGCAGGCGTGTGATGCCCGCGAGCTGGAATCCAAGTGTGAATTCTGGAGTTCCTACTATCGCTATTTCCACCTTCTCACCTCAGAATGACATATGCGCTTCGATTACCTCTTCAGGGAGGTCTACCGCCTTGCCGCGCACGAGCAGACGGAGATTCTGTACTTCCAGCACCTTGCTCTCTAGGTAGTGGATAATGGGAAATGCCGAGAGGGGGTTGAGGTGACTCATTCGCCTCAGATCCGCGCGTCGCAGACTGTCTAGGTAGCTGACCACGGGATCGAGTCCCCCTTGATCATGAGACTTCTTGAGGGCCTCCTCGAGTTCGATTGTGTCCATGCTCGAGCGACGGAGGACCTCCATCAGGGCATCCTCGGACTCAGCCTGTGTCGCGCTGCGCAGGAGACTCCCGCGCAGTGCCCTGCCGTCTCCGAGAGTCATCTCGGCGCGACGGTCGGCCGGCAGGCCCTGACGCAGCGCTCTGAGCAGGTTGACGATATTCTTGTGATCAATCTCAGTGCGAAGGTACCCCAAGAGGAGGCTGTGCTTCTGGCCGCTTGACTTCAGCACTGAGAATGCCTGGTGGTAGTAGTGCCTGTCGAGTGCGTCTTCGTACTCCTGCAGGCTCGCATCGGCATCCATGCTGTCTATGGCTGAACCCCAAGGCGTCCCGTGCATGGCGGCGGCGGCCTCTTGCAACGTCCCGCTTTGTCGAGCGATTTCCAGCCAACCCGTGTTTAGGGCGTTCTCGTGAGGAAGCACTGAGTTCGCAAGCTCTTCGGCGGAGATACCGCCGTTGACGGCACGGAGCACCGCCTTGGCATCGCTGTAGGAGAAGCGCATTGCGAAGGCCGAGACGATGCTCTTCAGGCGACCCTGGCAGAATCCCACTACCTCAGCGAGCTCGCGGTCGAGGTTGTGGCTCAAAGCAGCTTCAACTAGGTCCGCGCCGCTCAGTCGAGAGGAGTAGATGTCGAGCTCCATGCGGTAGTCGAGCTCCCCAATGCTCGCGGCAATGGTGTCCGGGCCGCTCCTCATTAGTTGGCGGAGGCGGGTCTCGTCTAGCAGTCTGGCCTTGCGTGCCTTGCTGCGGGCAGAGGCATTTGCCCAGTTGCCCTTTCCGACTGCAGCTCCTGCCATACTATCCCTATACCCTGTCTCTGAACAGTATTCTGCTGACTTCGCCAAGACTGGAATCCCAGGCCTCGCGGAGCCTTCCCTCGAAGCGGTAGTCCATCATTACGGAACCGTCTTCGCTTTCGAGGACGAAGCCGCCCAGTCCGCCTATGTCGTCTCCGATCTTGAATTGACCAGCGCCCTTTGAGAGCGCGGCTCGATCTGTTTTGACCGGTCGTAGTATCATGCCTTTTTCGGCTGCGCCCTTGGCCTCCTTGAGAAGGGATTTCAGAATCTTGTCCCTGTCGTCCATGCTCTTGGAACCGACCGTCGCGACGACCTCGCCCCAGGTCGAATCGAGCTCCGCTCGTTGGACGACTAGGAGGCGCTTCTGGTTCCTCTGTCGCGCAGCCGCGATGCTCTCGACAGTAATCTGCGAACTCGTCCTCTCAGCTTTTACCATGGCTTCGTCACTGTACTCCTTGACTCCGTCATTGGCCGCCTTACGAATATTCTCGGCCTGGGCCTGGGCCTCGTCCGTGACCTTCCTGGCCTCGGCCTCGGCCATAGATTCGATTTCACTAGCGAGGTTTTTCAATGACATGCTTGAGTCTCCTGTCTATTCGACCAATCAGTCTACAACAAGTAGATTGAAAGGAATCCGAACAGAACAATGGTCTCGGGCAGTACGGTGAACAGTAGGCCGACACCGAACTTCGTCCCATCCTCGGCAATCATGCCGACTGCTGCCGCACCGATCGGGCCTTGTGCCAAGCCCGTTCCAATACCACAACCTGCGAGTGCAATTCCTGCACCCAACTTGGCCATGGTGTCCTTCTCGGCTATTTCGTCAGCGGTAGCCGCACTGGCCACCCCTACAATCAGGCTTATGCTCATCAAAACAAGCAACAAACGCATTCCTCTTACCATATTTATTTTCATATTTTTTTCCTCCGTATTTTCTCACTTTGTGAGTATCATTCGACCTCTACTGTGCCCGGCTTGAATCCGAACGCTTCGAAAGGCAGGCCGCTCCCTTCGTAGAACATCATCATCCACTCTACAAAGTGGAGTCTCACTGTGTGAATATTCGGACTAAACACGCCCAGCACGAGGGCGAAGAGTTGGACGAGAAGCCAGCCTACGAACATGACAGGAAGCAGGGCGATGTCCATCGCTGATGCGTGGGAGAGATCGGATAGGGTGTGTGCCATCACCTCGTAAATCATCTCGTTACCGGTCGCAGCGATTTTTACCCCTACAACTCCAACAGCGAACAGCCGAACGTAAGAGACCACTTTCGGAAGCATCCCGAGCGACTCGAGGATTCCCAGTGGGATTCCTATTACTCCCATCTTCTCGTAGTGGGCGAGCAGCACCATCACCATCACAACGCCAACCGAGGTCATTGCCGCCCCTGGCATCATTATCTCTGAAGCCGACTCCACCAGGAAGCCGTAAGAGAAGATGAAGCCGCCGAACAGGAGGGTAATCCATGACCCCTTCTCAAACAGCGCGTCAACGAATCCGTGCGTCTTGAGGACATCGCGGAATCCCAGAACCAATCCAAGCAGCACGTGCAAGAACCCTAGGTAGATGGTGATCAGGATGAGGTTCTCGAGGTTGGCCGCAACCCGATGGAAGGGATAGGCGAGCACGATGCTCAGTGGTCCCTCCCAGACGGCGTAGAATTCGCCATTGTTCGGATACAGGTTGGTCATCCAAGCCACCCACCAGGGCGCTTGCCCTTCCACCCAGTGATAATGGCCGTGAGCGGCCTCACATTGGGCCACTGTGAGCGCTCCTTCGATATCACAGTGGAGGTGCGGCAGGAATTCGAAGCCCGCGAACTCGCCGTAGATGTAGCCGAATACCAGAGTCGAGAGGCCGATGGTGAGCAGGAAGCCTGCTACGTTCCTCATCATCTCGTCGATCGGAAAGCGTCTCCAGATGTACCAAGCCATCCCCATGACAGCCAGACCGTAGGCCATGTCGCCTAGAATGAGGCCGAAGAAGAGAGGGTAGGTGAGGAACATGAAGAACGTGGGGTCGATCTTGCCGTAGGAAGGCCGCCCCATAACGTCGGTAAGCATCTCGAACGGTTTGCTGTAGGTTCTCGGAGAGAACGCTATCGGAGGCATCTCCGACTTGTCCTCGTCGTGATGGTATTGGCTGCTGTGTGCAGGCGGCTCGAACTTCTCGATGCTTACGTAGGTGCAGGCCCGGGAGAGGGCCTCCTGCACCTCGGACGCGACTTCGGTTCGTACCCATCCGTCCAGCATGAAGGAATGATCGCTGACTGCGACCCTTACCGGCGCCATGGCAAGCCCTAGGTCACGCTCGAGGAGCTCCATTCCACCGAATAGCATTCCACCATTGGATTTGGACCACTCCTTGCCCTCGTCCTCTAGAATCTCAATCCTCTCTGAGATCTCGCCCTTCCTGCTTTGGAGTTCCGTTATCCTGTCGGATGGCAGACCACTCGATTCAGGTATGGTGACGGCTTGGAAATCCAAGCCGGTGAGCGTCTCATGGATCTGGGCACCCGCCTCTTTGCGGCAGAATACGGCCACGACGCCCTTCTTCCCGACCTCGCTGGTCATCTGGATGATTGAGTCACCCATCGCCGAGAGGGCAGGGCGGGCCTTGGACAGGGACGAGACCGTGCCCACGAATGAGGTCACAGTGTTGTAATCCCCCATCAGTTCCAGCTCCAGGCTAAGTGGCGCCAGTGTCTCTAAGACTTCCAACTCCTCGTCGATTTGCGAGGATTCGGTTCCTAGCGCGTTTATCTCGTCAAAGCGAGCGAGGGCGATTTCCACCTGTTGGTCGATCGAGTTAGACAGAATCCTGCGAACCTGTGGCGCTGGGAGCAGCTCCTGCTGATCTTCCGGGGAGACCTGTGCCGCACAGCCGCGCATCTTGGTTAGTCTGCGGCTGATTTCTTCGGACTCCTCTCCGGGGGTACCCAATGCGAGTCCGTCCTCATCTCCACTGAAGTCGTTGATGTGGATCAAGGAGAGCCCGGCCGCGACCTCAATGGTCGTCTTGAGCTGCCCTCGGGTTCCAGCGACGACTACTCGGGACATTTCCTCGGTAGTCAACTGGCTCATTCTAGCACCTTTAATGGGGATTATGCAGCATCACGAAAGGCAGAGAGGACGACTTGGACGGCCGCATCGCGGTTCTTCTTGCCGTTTTCCTTGACCTTCTCAAGCAGGGTATCGCCCTCGGTGCTGATCGTGCCCGCCTGCCACTCGGAGTCATCCTTGGAATTCTTGATTATCGAAGCGGCCGCTTCGTCCGCCTGTTGGCGTCCCTTCGATGAAATATCTGACGCCTCTGCTCGGGCCTTTGAAACGATGCTCTTCGCCTCGGACTCAGCCTGCTCCCGAACCCTCTCTGCGTTAGACTCGGCTTCTTTGATAGTACGGAGTACTTCTGCCCTTCCCATCGGTGTCACCTACGGTGACAGCGCCAATGAGGAGCAGTATATCATGTTGACCTTGTCGCTTCCACAAGCGCTGCCAAGAGGCCTTCCAGATTCAACCAAATAGAGGATAGGTGGGGGAGGGGCCATGGACAAGGAGCGCATCGAGGAGGACGAATGGAGCGAACTCCAGCGCAACCTTGGCGCGACGATTCCCGTCTATGACCGGATTAACCGGTTCGCAACCCTAGGACAGGTCTCTAAATGGCGCAGGATGGTACGTGAGATGCTCCCTGTGGGCCGTGTTCTGGAAATCGGTTGCGGGCCTGGCAGCTTCGCAGAGGATGTCGAGGGTGGGGAACTAGTCTGCCTTGACCCGATACCAGAGATGCTCCGAGTCGCTGAGGAGAGGGTCAACAGCAGACGCTCGCAGCGCAATGACTCTCCTCCCGAATTCGTCGAGGGAACAGCAGAGAACCTGCCCTTCGATGACGACTCCTTCGACGCGGTGTGCTCAATATTCTCCTTCCGTGATTGGTATGACAAGAGGGCAGGTCTCACCGAGTCCCTGAGGGTCCTCAAGCCCGGCGGACCGATTGTGATCATTGATCCCGCCAAGGTCAATCGCGTACATGGTTGGCTTGGGCTCATCTGGATGAGGGTCTGGGTGGGGACGTACGCGAGGTTGGTGTGCGGCCGACGCGATCACCCATGGAGGTGGTTGAATAGGACTTACGCGGGTTTCGGAACTACCAAGGACTACGTCAGGATGCTTGAAGAAGTCGGATTCGGCGACGTCCGGGCCAAGGTGATTTTCCCCGGCATGGCCACGATTTGGAGTGCCCGGGCCCCTTCATAGGATCCAAAACATCTTCCGACAGGTTACGGCCCTCCAGATGACCCCCCTAGTCAGACGGTTGAAGCTCAGATTCATCACCCAGTCTGGCAGCCTGAAAACCAAGTTCCCAATTCCATTTGCTCGCTTGGAGTTTCTCATGACCTTGCCCATCTGATCGTCCCATCGCATCTCATACTCATCCAATGGCAATCCCTCTTTGACGTGCTCAACAATAACCTGACCTGCGATCCTTCCACCAATCATGGCAACGGTGATGCCAGCTCCGTTGGAGGGCAAGACCATGCCAGCGGCATCACCGACAAGCAGGCAGTTGCCCTTGACGAAGTGGCGGATGGAACCCGATATGGGGAGGGCACCTGCGCCCCTGTATGTGATCTCCCCAGGGTATCTGGAGATGAAGTCGTCAGCATACTCGTTGAGGCTCTTCCCCTTTGCCCTCCCCCTCTGGATGCCCAGTCCGATATTGGAACCGCCCTGCTTGGGGAACACCCAGGCGTATCCGCCCGGTGCAACGGACCCAAAGTGCAACTCCACTGCATCGGTGTGATTTCCCTGCTTGAGGACGAACTTGACGGGAATATTCAGGCCCCCGTCTTCCCAAAGTTGCCTCCTGATGGGGTCGTTGTGGCCCCCTGCCCCAACTATCACACGCGCCTCCAGCCTCCTCCCATCCTTCAGTATGATTCGGTCACCGTCCACCCCGTCGACTCTGACGCCAAGCAGATACTCCACGCCCCGGGAGACTGCAAGCTCCACTAGAGCCTCGTCGTGCGCTACACGGTCGAGGACCAATCCTCCGAACTCGAACTCGAGGGCCTTGCCGTTCGGGGGAACCAGACGCATCTTGCTCGTTTGCATCGAGATTGCGTGGTTCGGGGTTCTGAACAGGTCGTCCATCTCCGGGACATCGGGGCAGAGCCTGCGCATCTCATCGTTGGACGGGACTAGTTCGCCGCATTGCAGGGGAGAGCCGATCGGATTCCTGACATCTATCACCAATACTCTCAGCCCGCCTTCGGCCGCATAACGCGCAGTAGTGCTCCCAGCAGGCCCGCCTCCGACTACTATCACGTCCCAAGACCCGTCCTCAGGCATTGAAATCTCCTTGACCTAATTTGTACGGGACTTGGACATCTCTGCGAAATCAATGAGCCGCTTCTTGGCATCTGAGTCCGGTAATTGACCCAAACTCCCCAATGCTCGTTCGACGTGGTTGGAGATTAGCAGCCGCGAGTAGTCGAAGGACCCCGCACGCTCCAGCAGATCGGTGAGTTCACTCAGTCTAGAATCGTTGAAGTTGGTAATCACATCGGCGAGATGGTCTCGCTCCGCACCGTGCATTACCGTCAGGGCGTGGATTATCGGCAGCGTCATCTTGCCTTCGTGGACATCCGTTCCCCTAGGCTTGCCAATCGTCTCGTCCCCGATAAGGTCAAGCAGGTCATCGACCATTTGGAAAGCCCTCCCCATTTCCATCCCGTAGTTCCACATTGGCTCGACAAAATCCTCGTGGGGGGCAGCTACGATTGCAGCGCAGGAGCACGCTGTTGCAAACGGCCCTGCTGTCTTCCCATCTATTATCTCATAGTAGTCCTCCGGCTTGGTGCTGAGGTCACCTATGTGTTCCAACTGGAGGATTTCCCCAGAGGCCACCCGAACGCACGAAGTCCTGACCATATCGATGATTCTCTCTTCATGTCTGCCTCCAAGTTCGAATCCCAGTGCGAATAGGTAATCACCGGCTATGATTGCATGCGAAATCCCATGCGATGTATGGATTGTGGGCTTGCCACGGCGCATCTTCGATCTATCGTAAACATCGTCGTGAACCAGAGTCGCAGTGTGAATCAGTTCGGCGGACAAGACGAAATTCATCACCTTGTCAACATCCTTGCCCCCACAGGCTTCGTAGGCAAGGAGGCCCAATATGGGCCTGTACCTTTTTCCACCGGCCAACAGAACGCCCCTTGCGAGGGCCATCGCCGGTTGCTCCTCCGGGGAGCTCATACGCGCCAGAACCAGCTTCTCAATCTCGTCCTCGATTCTGTTCTTGTATGATTCCAAGGGAGCGACATCGCCCTGCATGACGCTCATGATGGGCCATCCCGGGGGTCGCATATATCAACAGGTGCGCACGCGGGTCAGAACGGGTACGAGACGTGCCCCCTCCCTAGAGGTGGATGCGATGAATGACCGGCTAGTTGTTGGGACGCTGGATTCGGTTGACTGCCCGGTTTATTCGCCCCTATCCGAATTTCTAGAATCATCTGAGGTCCGGGATATCGAGTCTGAGGTCCAGCGGGTCCCGGACTTCGATGCCGCCTTGGAGCTACTGAGCAACGGACTCATCGATCTGCTTGCCGTTCCAGCCAGTTTGATGCATGGTAGGGGGACTGAGATATCCCGATTGGGGTGCGAGCCAATCGGAGCAAGAACACCTAGGAGGCCGAACCTGGTCCTAGTCTCAGGAAACAGGTTGTTCTACCAGCCCAAATCGGCCGTTATCGTCTCCGATTCTACTCTGACCCGCAGGCAGTTGCTCAGGGCCCGACCAGATTTGACGGTGATTGCATCCGAGGATGTCCCCCTCAGTCGTCTGACCCCAAAAGCCCCGCTTGAGGCAATCGCGAGGGCGAGGTGGTTGGGGGACTTGCAAGAGAGCGGCGAGATTGATGGCTTCGTCATATCTAGGGCAGCCTACGAGTCATCCGGCCAAACAGAGCGCCGGCACACCCTCATGCCCTTCGCCCAGGAGAGGGGGGGCGCGCATTTCCTACCTCCACCCTACTCCGACCTAATCGCGATAATCGCGAGAATGAGGTTCCCCTCGACCATCTCTCGGCGTGTCACCGAGGCCGAAGGCAATACCTCGCTTTGGGTGCAAAGCAGGGTGCTGAAAGAGCTGGGCGAGCATCTCGCTGGCATGATTGGACTGCAGGTTAGGCACCGGCAGGTCGGCTCGTTGCTAAGGCAGGCCGAAGAGGAGAAGGACCCCATTATGGAGGAGGCCTGCCAGAGCGCCGATGGCGAGATCCTGGAAGATGAGGTGCACGTGGAACTGAGGATGGAGCTAGTCTCTGAGGATGGCCGCAGGACCCTCGCCCTGAACCGTCTCGTGGTGCACTCAGAATATCAGTTTGCGACTCTCTCGACCATCAGGGATTGGAAACAATTGCTCAAAGAGGCCTCTAGGGAGGTCCCCAAGGACCACCCAACAGATGCGGAGGCACCGCCCTTCATCGTCCCCTGAGCCCGGTGATGGCAATTAAGTGGTAAAATCCCACGAGAGCGACCGCTGGGGGGGGCAAGCGATAACAAATACCCCCTCGGGCGAGGTGCAGCGTGGTTCCATGCAGGTAGACTCGGGATTGCTGAGTTCGTTGTACACGGACCGACTCCAGAAGCTCAGGGAGAGGGCCGAGGAGTGCGGAATCCCAAAGAGCGGCTCTGTGGAGGTCCTTCGGGCCAAGCTGATCTGCGAAGAGGTGCTGCCAGACCTGGATCTCTCGTGGGAAGGAATCCAAGCGATGTCCCACAAGGATGCGGGGGATGTCTTGAAGGTCTTCGGAGTCAAGTCATCAGGCTCCCACAAGGAGAGGCGTCAACGCCTTTGGCTCCACCTCAATTACGACTCTAGGAGACTGACCATCGAACGATTGGCCGAGATGGGTCGCGATGACCTGCATGGGCTCTGCAAGAGGCTCGAATTGGATTTGACGGGCAATAGGACCGTTCTGATGGGTAGGGTCGCCGGTGTCCTGACCAGTCAGGTCAACGGATGGGGCCGAATCAAGAGGAGCTTGAGGAGAAACGGACTCCAATCTCCGATGTTCGAGGAACCACGGGATGAGGGGGCCGATGAGATCACCGTCGGGGAACCGGTGCGAGACACCGATTTCCAAGCGATTCCAGCCAAGGCTGTTATCGAGGATGCTAGGGACTCCTTGGTGCTAGGGGTCGACAAGCAGGCCGCCTCGGTGCAAGGCGACCTGCTTACGATTCAGGCCCGCGTCGAGGACCTAGAGCGTATGGTGGGTACGATTCTGAGGGGCCATGGGGGGGTCTGGGGCCAAGCCGAGAAGGAGCTCCTCCTCCGCCTAGCAGGGCGCAGGGGGTGGCCCTTGGACGAGCAGTTGGTCAGGCACAGGATCCTCACGGTCGCAACAAATATCGCCGAGGTCAAGGGCGCGGCAATGGATGCCCCTAGAATTGGGGACGAGATCAGCGAGGACACCGAATCGACAATCGAGAGGATCAGGAGCAAGTTGGCCGAGGTCGAGTTGCTCATTCCTGACGAGGACGCCTAGCCACCTTGGAGGATCTGGAAGAAGCCGAAGCGCGGCTCGATGATCTCGCCTCCGATATCCCGGAGGTTCTCAATGGCATCCTCGGCCGCCTCTCTGGACGCGCCCGCAGAAGTGCATGCCCCCACTAGGGCATCGTACTCAACCAACTCGCCCCCCTTGGACGAAAGCAGGTTGAGAATCACCTGACTGGCATCGACGGGACCGGCCGGCCCCCCTGCCTGCTCCGTTGGCTGGGACTGCTCAGGCTCCGGCGCCGGGGCGACGGACTCCAAAGAATCCGTCCTGCCACTTGCCAGCGAGAGCGCCCGCAGCACGCCAACACGATACCCCTCCGAATCGAAGTCGGCGTAGTGCCCTCTTGATAGGATGAGGCCGTCCACTAGGTCCGGCGGAACGCCTGCTGCCTCCAGTGCTGCCGGACTCAGTTCGCTCTCCATCGACGCGGAATGTGCATCCAAGCGCCTCAGGGTCGCGTCTGCTGCTTCGACCAACCATCTCTTGTAACGATCCTTTTCGACGATTGTGAAGTCCTCGGCCCGTATCGAGGTGAAAATGCCGCCGTCCTCGGACTCGGACCACCGCGCCCTGCCGACTATTAACATCAGGAAGCGGTCGCCTGACTCGAATCTGGCCAGCAGCTCTTCAGTGTCAGCATGAAGCTCCGGCTGGAACGGTGCCACGCTGAAGTAATGGGCACCCGTTAGGTCCCTGATCTGGCCGGAGTAGTAAGGGCCGCTATCACCCTCACGCCGCTCGATCCTGTCGATGACGCCACCCACGAGGCAACGATTGACCTTCGCCCCCAGTTTGGTGACGACGAAGGATGGATCGTACTCCCCCGAGCCCTCTTCAATCAGGGATGCCTCGAAGAACTCCTGGGCGAAGATCCTCACCGCGCTCTGTCGAACCCATCTCCGTGTGGCTTGTGCCATCATAGTACCACGCCCCACTTCTCCATGACTTCCTGAGCAGCCTTGGAGGGGCTAGTCTCCTCGATCTCAGCAGTGTCCGCTAGCACCATCGCCCCCTGATCATCCACTATGGTTCGACCGTGGACTACCATAGCCCCAGATAGAGCCCTAGCTCTCAGCGAGGCGACGAACCCTTCGCGACCCTCGCTTGCGATTTGGTCCCTTACGCCGTCCATCCCAAGGCCTAGGAAAGCCTCGGCGGGCTCTCTGGACATCAGTAGCGATGCGTTTGAGACGCCGTTGTCAATGACGAACCGGAGGCGCAGGTCCTCCTGCCCACGTTGGGCCCCATGCTCCATGCAGGAACCGTCTCGAAGGACGCGGCGACACTCCGGGCAGCGCTCGACGATGCCCGAGTCAGGCCTTACTGCAACGACCGTACCGGAGGTCCTAATCCCCCTCCTCGAGCCTCCGTTGACCAGGCTTGTGAGGTCCAGATCGACCCAATGTCCCTCCGGGTCGATTTTCTCCCAAGGCGGGTCGGAAAGGTCGATGACCTGCTCGCTCTGGTCGATGACGAGGTCTGGGGAGCCCTGCCAGAATTGGACCCTGCCACCCTCGATGCGTATGAAGTCCCCCGGCTCAGGGTCGAACTCACACCAAGCGGTAAGTCTGCACCTACCGCTGGGATCGATGACATCGCCACTGCGGACCACTTTCTGCGAGCCGTCCTCGGAGGCGAAGGTCCTCTGATTCCAGGACTCCACCTGTAGGGTGATTCCGACGTCCCTCATGCCGTTCCTGAGGTCGGCGATAGTGGACTTGGTCGAGACGGCCAATTCGCCCATGTCGGGGAATGCGGTGTCGTGGTAGGGCTCTATGACGGTCCCATCGTTGATGTTGATCTCCGGGGTGTCCATGAACTTCCGAACCGAGGCTCCAATTATCTTGACCAGGGCCCCCTCCTGATGCTCGAACGGCACCCAGGAGAGGAAACCGATGCTCCCGCTTGGATCTGCGAGCTGCCCTCTGGTGACATCAATCTGCCCGCTACCGTCACGTCTGACAATGACCCCGGGTTTGGAGGTTAGTATCCTAGCGACCACGTTGACGTAGCCCTCAACCTCCGATACTTTGGAAATGCTCAGTGGCTCGTCTCCGATCTGGGGCGCCGCCGGACCGCCCTCTCTGAGGACGGTGACCCTAGTAGTTCGGTTGATGTTCAATGATCGCTTGTCGTTCCACTCGTTAACAGAGGCACCCTCGAGCCTGACGATCGAGCCGGGAGCTAGGCTCTCACCCTTCTCCCCCCAGTCCTTGAAGTCCCAGCGTTCCCTCTGAGAGCCCGATTCCCAGGGGTTGTCCTCGATCCAGCCGAAGGCGACTTGGCGCTCCTCGCCTCTGACCGTCTGGATCCTTGGGGTGTAGGTCACGACGGCGACCTCGATGGACACGTTCCTGTCATCGGCGCCCAGCTCGGAGAATCTGTTGACTTTCTTCTCTATCCGCGTGGGTGCAGGGGCCCCCGAAGTCACCTCCTTTCCCGTGGCCGCTTGGAATTTCCTGACCACCGAGCGAAGAGCGTCCTCGGGCGGGATTAGAAACTCCTCTTCGTACCTCGCGAACTCCTTGCCGATGTCATTCTCGTCGGCATCGGGGCACTCTTGCTTCACAATAGCAATCTGATTTGCGTATCTTCCTTCTTCTGTCACGGTCTCACCTGCTTCAGTGGATGGGCGCTGAGCCTATTTTAACCACCGATGCGAAAGACCGGGATGACACACGACGTGACGTTGTACGGGAAACGATTGTCGGTGCTTGTTGGGGTAGACGTGGCACCTCATTACCTCCGGAGACGCGAGTTCAAATCGACGGTCTTTGAACGTGTCCATGGCTTTGCTCCCGATGACCGACGTGATTTTCCGCATCACCCCGCCTGAAGGGGTGATGCCTAGGGGCGATGTGTGCCGATTCGGGGTACTGACGGCCTCTGACCGGGCTAGCTCGGGAGGATACGACGACCTCAGTGGCCCGGCGATAGAGGCATTCCTGGAAGAGGCCCTCACCTCTCCGTGGGAGGTGCAACGAAGGATTGTTGCCGACGAGCAGCTTGCAATTGAGACGGCTCTCGTGGATTTGGTGGACTCCGAGGACTGCTCGGTGGTGGTGACCACGGGAGGAACGGGGCCGGCACCGAGGGATGTCACTCCAGAGGCCACCGAGGCAGTCTGCGAGAGGATGCTGCCTGGCTTCGGAGAGCAGATGCGCGCAGTCTCCCTGAAGCACGTTCCGACCGCGGTCCTTTCCCGCCAGACTGCGGGGATTCGCGGCTCCTCCTTGATCCTCAACCTCCCAGGCTCCCCGCGCTCCATCCGCGAGATTCTCGATGAAGTCTTCGCAGCCGTTCCCTACTGCGTCGATCTTATCGGTGGGCCGTACATCACCACGGATTCCGCTGTGGTCGATTCCTTCCGCCCGCCACATGCTCGACACGAATGATTCATCCGAGTGAATGGGCTCGCCGGGACATGGCGAAGATTAAGACCGGGACTGGTAGCAGCGATCGGGCGAACAACGAACTCAGGGGAGTCGAGGTCACTCTGGACTTCACCCCCAATGCCCTGTCCTCCCTGCTCTACCGCCAGGGCGAGACCCAAGTCCTCGTCTGCGTCACCAAGGCACCCTCCCTCCCCCGCTGGTTCCCTCGCGACGCCAACCGGGGATGGGTGCACGCGGAGTACTCACTACTGCCCGCCTCCACTGATACGAGGTTTCGAAGGGAGCGCGGCGGCGCCAAGGGCAGGACCCATGAGATAGAGCGGCTGGTCGCCCGCTCGATGCGGGGAGCCGTGGACCTGGATCATCTGGGACCGGTCGCCCTCACTGTCGACTGCGACGTGCTAAATGCCGACGGGGGGACTAGGTGCGCATCCATTACGGCGGCCAGCATCGGGCTCAGGCTAGCCATTCGCAGACTCATCGCATCCGGAGAGTGCCTCCCAGCAGATCTCAGGCTCTCGAGGGACGATATCAGGAAGGGAGCAGAGCAACCCGTCCTCTCAGAAGGGGGGCAAGCGGAGCACGAGGCGGCCGTCATGGCCAACGACGTGGCCGCACTCAGCGTCGGAATGGTGGGGGGCTCGGTCAGAACCGACTTGGACTATGTCCTGGACAGCAATGCCGACGTCGACATGAACGTCGTGATGACCAGCGATGGCGGCTTCGTCGAGGTCCAGGGCACCGGGGAGGAGGCCACATACACCAGAGGGGAGCTCGATGGCATGATTGACGCCGCGACCTCCGGCATCGCCAAGCTCCACGCGCTCCAGGCCAGCATTCTAGCCGACGCCAAATGAACTGTGAAGCCACTTCGGATAGACTCGCACTTAGGTGGTGGGACTGGCCGGACTTGAACCAGCGGCCTCCGCATCTTCAGTGCGGCGCTCTCCCAGCTGAGCTACAGTCCCGTAGCGTCCCCGCCACTGTGGTCGCGACTTCAAGCCTTCCGAGGAAGGGGGACATGCGAACTCCTGTGAATACGAACTAACCGAAACCCCCTATACCACTCGGTTATTGAGAGATATCTTATCGTCCCCCTGCCTGCGGTATGCGTGGTCTTCAGCGAAGATGAGACGAAGGAGGCGACCTCTGTGGGGGCCAGTGGGGAGGGGGCACAAGCGCTTCCGAGCGGCTGGACCCAGCATTGGAGCGCCGAGCACAACCGCCCTTACTACGCGCACACTGTAACGCAACAGGTAACGTGGGAGCGTCCGACGCTTGCGCTGGAAAAGGTGCGAGAGGAACCTCTACAGCACCAGAAGGACGAGACGGCGGAACCCGAAGGCCACTCGGTGGGAGCGTTTGAGTGGGGGCCGGCGTTGGCAGGTGAGAATTCGAAGACAAATCCCCTTGAGACGTTGAAGAAAGAGACCGAAGAGAAGATCAAGGCTATTGAGACGTTGAAGGAAGAGACCGAAGAGAAGTTGAGGAAAGAGACCGGAGAGATGGCCCAGGCTAAGGAGGAACTGAAGAGGACAAGAAAGGCCGTTGCCGAGACCAAGGCCATGCACAGGGCGATGGTCGGGAAAATCAAGAAGGTTAAGGCCAATGCCAAATCGATGGCTAGAAAGATCGCCAAAGGGGATTTGGGGAATTAGTGGTAATGCCCGAGTCAGTGATCAGGGGCTACACCTAGAAGACATCGTCCTCGCCCTTGTTCTCGTCGAATGACATCATCTTGCCGCCCTTGCCAGAGTTACTCTTGGATGCTGCCTTCTTGGCCGGCTTCTTCGTCTCCTTGACCTGCCCCCCCAAGAGTTGCGCCTTACGCGCGGCAGCGGCCTCCTCCTCCTTTCGCTTGAGCTCCTCGGGATCGATGCCGGTCTGAGCTGCGAGCTTGAACCTGCGCTCGTCACGGGCGCGTATTTCCAGCAGGCGCTGCCTGGCCTTGTCGTAGTGCTGGAGCATGTACATCGCGTCGTGCTCGAGCAGGGGAGAGTCGGAGATGATCGTGATGTCCATCCAGTCCCCCTCCTCTGCGAGGTATTCGGCAAAGGGCTCGAACTTCAGGTCCGACTTCTTGATCTGAGTGTAGTGAAGGGCGTTGCCCATCCTGTGCTCGACTCCAGCGAAGTGGCAGTAGAAGGTCGAGCCCCCGTAGGTCTCCCGAGCCTGATCGAACAGCTCCGCGTAGTCCTCGCTGGTCCTCAGCCTCCCGTGCCCGCGCGCGTGTATGTGGCCCATGTTGAGTACCGGAACTGTCCCTTCGACGTGATTGCAGACCTCTAGGACCTCCTCGACAGTGCCCCAGAGCTCCTGCCTACCGGATGTCTCGACGCCGACCAACGACGGCTCGGCCTCATGGACCCATGGGAAGGCGGCGTAGTCCTCCTCCTCCTCGGCATCCCCCCAGACCTCCCTGACCCTGTCCACCACTCCTGCGAGAACGTTGGCGACCTGCTCGTTCGTCTCAGGTCCGGGCCGATGTTCCCCGTACGGGCCCACGTGGAAGGTGAGGTGCCTGGCATTGATGATCTTGCCAGCCTGCAGGCTGGTCTCCATCTTTGATAGGGTCCTGTTTCGCTCTCGCCGGCTGCCTAGCAGCTCGGCGTAATAGGGCCCGTGCATGTTCATCTCGAAGTCCGAGTTCCACGATAGGACCCCTGCCTGCCAGTACTGGTCGAAGTGCTGTGGTTGGATGGTTCGTACAGTCTGGACCTCCATCGCATCGAGGCCGAGAACGGTGATGTCGTCCATACCCTCGACAATCGTTCTGCCCTTGCACGAGAGGGGCACGCCGGCTGGCCCTAGTTTGAGTGGCATCCCCTATGTCCTCGCGGGTCGGGCCGAATGGGTGCCCCTTCAAAAGGGGTTTCCGTTCGATGGGTGCAAATCCCGGAAATTCAGTCGGTTCCTGCCCTTGCAGCCTTCTCCAATCCCCCTTTGCCAGAGCCCGATAGGGGCAGTTCGCACAGGAAGGCTGCCAACCACGACCCCGAATCCATCGTCTTGCTCGTGATCACCTCGGTGGAACCCAGAGCGTGCTCTATGCACGCCTTGCGATTATCGGGCCCGTAGCTGCAGACAATCGGAACAAGGCCCCTGTCCCTGATGCTAGAGAGCAGGGACTCGGGGTCGAGCGACTCTATCTCTGCGATTGCCACCAGTGCGTCGGGCTCGATGAAGAGGAGGTGAATCTGGCGAATCCGCTCAATCACCGCCCCCCAAGCCTCGGCTAGGCGCTCCGGGCGCTCCGGCATATCGACCACCATCACCGAGCGACTCCCCTCCATTTCAGCAAAGGACATTGATGCCCCCCACGCACTCCGGGGGGCCTCCCCTTCGAGGACCGTGGAGGATGAGTTCACCAACCAGTGCGCCGAGTCGAGCACGACTCGCCAGTCTATGGCGCCTTGATCCATTGCAGCGAACCCGGAGCTGCCCCCGGGGTTCACGTGAATGATGCTCGCCCCGATTTCGGCTGCCGCTGAGAGGACAGCTGAGGCCCGGTCGTTCCTGTCCGGGTGACCGAAGCCAACTATTCGCACCACGTCAGTCCCCCGGTGCACGCTCTGGTGGCGCCGTGATGAGCATTGCCTACTCGACCTTCCACCTCAGGAGGGCGATGGCGCCTCCGAGCCCGATCAGTTGCTGGCTGGCATCATGGTCTTCGGAGGCTTGGATGACATCGCCCCTGGAGCCCTCGACTTGGGAGGCCACGGCCTCCCACCGAAGCCTCGAGCCCTCCTCGCCGGAGCGCAGCATCGAGGCGATGATGACCAGCGCCTCCACTGCGCCCTGCTGGGCAGCCTCGGCAATCGGGTCCGCCCCATAGGTGACCGCGCCCCCAGTCGAGATTCGCTTGAGCCCCTCCTCGATCGCACGAACCTGCCGGACTAGCGCGTGCTCGCCCAGCAGGGCATCTGCGAGCCCCTCTGCGAGGACCTCATTGGCAGCCGCCCTCCCACCGATGGAGGTGGCTGCATTGATGATGCTGTTCTGCGCGCCCAGAGCCCTCAGCTGTGCTTCGAACTGCTCGCGCGCCATGCCCGGCCCGCACAACACCAGAGGCATGTCGTCGGGGAATACCAGGCGAACCTCCTTGGCGACGCGCTCGGCGAAGCCGCGTCGGACGCCGGTCGAGTCCCCTGCGCGCTTTCCTCCGCCGCGCATGGTGAACTGCGAGACGTCCCTGAACCCATGCGCTGCGACTTCGAAGATCAGTACCTCGTCAGACTCTATTACGAGCAGTCCGGCCTTGGCACGCCTGCCGGATGCCAAGGATTCCTTGAGCAGTGAGAGGTCAGCGGCGGGGAGCCCCCCCTCCATGGAGACTTCGACCTCGTCGCCAACTCCGATGACATGGGTGTGGTGGCTGCCGATGTCGATTTTGGCCTCCCTGATCGTGCCATGGATCCTCAGGTTCTCTGTGAATGGCTGGAAGGCCGTCTCCGTCGCATCCAGCAGGATCCACATAGGCTTCCGCTCCGCGCTCCGCGCCCTGCCGTCCTCGCGCGTCCCAGTGGTGGAG